>PKYZ01000552.1 GCA_003132865.1 Bryobacterales bacterium | reverse complement strand
GGAAGAACTTCTCCAGCGTCCGAAACACCCTCAGTCGGCCCGATCTCATGCGCTGCAACACTTCACACGCACCGCTCTGTTCGCACTGGTCGGAGCCACGCGACAACGCAATAAATGAGGAAGAGGAGCCTTTCAGGAGCGCGTTTCCATAGAGCCAAGAAACCACCTATAGCAGCAAAAGGCACTCCTGGTTGAGACACAGCATCCCAAAGAATGCCTAAAGCCTGCCGGTATTCCAGAACCGGGTGCCGGAGAGCGGCGACGTGTTTCAGCATCAGAGGCTCACGCCACCACACAATTGCATAGCCACCGACAACGGTCAACGCAAAGCCCGTAGCCCAGAAGACAGCCTCCTTGTATCGCCGCCTGTAGATAAGCCAGCTAACGATAGCGATCGGCACAGCCAAGAACGTCTGCTTAACGAGAGGCGCAATCCCGGCGCAGATTGCGGCACCGATCGCTTGCGGGCGCCCATTCGTGAGGAGGAACAAATATACACTCAAAAGCGAGAATCTAAGCGCCAGGAAGCCGCTCCGAATCTGGGTTGAGACAGACACCACCATGAGAGCGTGCGGATCGTTGGTGCGCATGCTAGCGGAATTGTCGAGCGCAAGCACGACGTCTAGGCCCCTGGACTCGGGCCGCCCGCTGGACACGAAAAGCACCAGAAGGACAAAGGCTGCGCTTAATCCTCTGGGACGTCGCATAGAGGTCCCCAATAGTATAATACGGGAACGGATAAGATGCTCCCCAAACGAAGTAAACGCCAAAGCGCACTTCGTGAGCAGCGATTTGAGACTACTCGTTACGGTGGTAAGGGGGCCGGGCAACGTGGGCCAAAAAGCTGAATTCTCTCAACCCGGCAGGTACGTGTTCGGCTGCGATCGCGGGGTCCACTTTCAGCTTTCGGCCGCCGATCCGTACGTTTCCGGGCGCCACTTCCAGATTGAAATGGATGCACACCAGTGCTTCCTGCAGGATTTGCGTGGCCCCAACAAACCCCGGATCGATGGCCGTCCGGTTTCCCGGTGCGAGATCCAGGATCAGGTCGCAGTGCAAGTGGGTACAACCCGGCTGCGATTCGAGCTGATCCGGGCGGCTGCCGGCCCTCGCTGCTACCAGTGCAGCAAACCGATTGAGGGCGTCTCCACCGTATCGGCAAACGATTTGAAGGAGGCCGAAACCGCGGACCGTGCGGTCTACGCGCACAGTGAGTGTCTGACTCGTGACGACCACTTCGGGCGCGAGTTCGGAGAGTATCTCTGCTATCGGCGGCTCGGTGGCGGCGGGTTCGGCGGGGTGTTTCTTGGATACGAGACGAGAACAGCCCGAGTCTGGGCGATCAAGACCGCTCTGCAGAGTCAGGGTCCAGACGGTCTGCACCACTTTCGCCGTAAAGCCATGATTCTGCAAGCGTTTCGCCATCCTAACATCGTGCATTGTATAGGCTCTGGTGTGCAGTCGGACGGAACCACATACCTGGTGAGCGAGTTCGTGACCGGAGGAGACCTCCACACTCTCCTTCACGAGAAGGGCGCTTTGCCTCTTGATCGCGCACTGCCCTCGATGGCTCCCCTGCTGGATGCGCTAGTCTATTTGCAGGCGCCCCCGAGGCCGACGACGCATCGTGACATCAAACCAGCTAAACGTTCTGCTTACACTGGGCCGCGACGGGAGGGGCACCCTGGTTCCGAAGCTGGCCGATTTCGGTTTGGCGAAGGCCTTCGGGGTCATTGCGACGCCAGTAACGCAGCCGGAACAGATCTTTGGAACGATCAAATATATGGCGCCTGCACCTGGTACCACACGCGCATTTATTCCAGCGCGGCCGGAACCATTCAGTTTCAGATCAACGGCGCGCATCCTGCAAGCATCACAACGGCTCCGACGGCTAATATGACCCCGCAATTCATCGTTCTGGAAACCGGCGCGGCATTTGAGGGGCTCAGCATCGACTGGTGGGCGATGAAGATGCAGGGATTGACGCGATGAAGACCATAGCCTTATCAATAATCTCCGCCGGTGCGTGCCTGGCTGCCATCGGGAACTTGCGCGTACTTGGCACGACTGCCACGCAAGCCTTGATTGCGTACACAGCGCCCGACGCAAACGCCTGTACGATCCAGCTTAGCCAGAGCGCTGGTTTGACGCCGCTGGCCCTGGACGTAGACCCAGGCACATTCGCCAATTCCAATTTCGATCTGAGCCGAGCCGGCACGGTGACCGCCGGGCTTTCCCGAACGGTCGTGCTCGGCCAACGGACGGCGCAGCTTGCGACCGCTGGGCCGTACTCCGGCGTTCGCCATTTTTCACGGTCGCTCGAAGCTTATACGCCGTACTTCGGCCAGATTACTTGTCCCTCTACCGGCGACAATGTAACCTTCTCCTTCACAACGGGTAATATTCCGCTGGGGCAGACATACGGCGACCCGTGGCTTTCAGATCCTTTGCACCCCGGAGACCAGCCCTGGCCGGAATCGCTTGGCGGGCTGACTCCAGAGTCGTTTGACGACCCATACACGGGCCTGTTTTTGTACCGCGTTGGCGTGCGTGCCAACGTGCCGAGCGTTTGGAACTTGGCGTTCGGCTCTGCCTTCAACCAGGGCCAGGCCACCCCTTGCGACTCGGCAGGTCCATGGATATCGCCATGCAACGTGACGGCAGGGTCGGGCAATACAACCGTGGGCAACAGCACTGCCCCTCTGGTATTACGCCCACCTATGGCAACACATCCGCCATGGCTCGCCAGCTATGGCGCGGCTTTCTCGCTCGATCAACTCGGCACTTCACTGACCGGCCTAGTCAATTCCGCAACGACTGCCTTCCGCGTTCTCGACATCTGCCTATCGCTCAATGGCGGCGCTTCGTGCGCTAGTTCCATACACCAGATGATAATGGGACAGACCAGCAGGACGCAAACCGTAGGGCAGGCTCCAACCTCGCCATGGAACCTAACACAATTTGGCACAACGTCATGGGAGCTTGACACCACCCCGCGCCTGAACGGGCAGGAGACCTCTGTGCATTCCGGCACGGCCACCGTCACGAACAACTCGGGCACGTATACGGTCACGAACAACAATACCGGCGATTCATTCAGTCTGTATTGGGTCGCTGGCGGCAACGGCGCCATCCGCTTGTCGTCAAACAACGATGCCTGCACGACGCCGCCCGCTACCACCACATCTGCCGAGTACCGGATCGGTTCGTTTGCAGACGGCAACAATTTGGTTCTCGCGTCCGGTACCCCTCCGACCGGAAGCAACATTTACTGGTGCGCGGACAACTTTGCAATTATGGTGTGGCGCGACCAAGCACCTACCGACGGTAGTACCGTAACGCTCACGGCTGCCAAACTGAATGCGTTGGGGTCGTATTTCCCCAGTTACCCGGACAGCGGGGCCGGTACGGCCTGCTTCAATAAGTTGGTGTATGGCGGCTACTTCTGTTTGTACGGCGGACTTTATTGGATCAATCCAACAGGACCATCCGTAGCGTACTATGGGTCGCCCGAAGGCCCAGGTAAAGACGGCAGCGGGACTCCGATTACGAATTCATGGACAACCGCCTACGCGCCTGTACGGGAAACTGCCGGCATCGACCAGACGGCGACCGATTTTACGTTCTACATGATCTCATACGATCCGGGCGGAGCTGGCCCGCTGGTGATCCAGGGCGTATTCAATCCAGGCTCTACGCCAACCCAACCAAGCACGCCGGTGTCCGGTATCGGTACCGCCCAAATCCAGAACGCAACCGTCGCATCCACCACGGCATACTCGGTCACCTGGAGCAATGGCCTAACTTTCACGAATCTTACGCCGCAGTCCAGTATGTCAGAGAGCGTCTTTCAGCAAGCAGCCGCTTTTGACTCGACATTCAATCCGGCGTATCTCAGTGGCTTCAATTGCGGCCTCACTGCCGCGGCGTCTCAGGGGGTATTCTTCCTTGCCTGTTACGTTGGCGGCGGAGACACCCCGGCTTGGGTATTTGCGTTTACACCGGGCGATGGAAACCCAGCACACGCCGGAGCATCTGGCGGCCCGAAACTTATAGGCTTAATCAACACGTTCAACACCCCCAATCCAGCCTACTTCTCTGGCTGGCCGGTGCCGCCAACACAAGGGACGTTAGTGGGCCGCTCTCTGCACGCGCTGGGGGAGACCGGAGAGACCGGCTGGGTAAATATAACCGGGAACGACTACGAACCCATCAACACATCCGCCAGCAGCATCCCGGCCACAAGCGCCGCTTGTTCCACGTTCGCTGGTCTCGGCTCCCTTAGCGGGCAATGCGTCCTGATCCAGATCAACAGTTACACCTATGGCAGCGTCACTGGGTATGAGCCGTACTTCAAAGCACCTCCTCCCCTGTCGTTTCTAGGCACTCCGGGAGAACTTCGCACCACGCAAATCGGGGATACAGCCTGTTTCACGACCGTTAGCGCGGGGTCCTGCAATTGGAGCGGCCAGGCGCACGAGATCGGGACTCTAGAGATAAAGCACTATAGCGGCGTAAACGGAGCCTGGATTTTCCAGCGGCAGGCTTACGGCGCACAGATGGCCGTGACCGGGCCGATTGCATTGTGGTGGGAGAGCTTCGACCATGTTATTCCGCCGACTTCATCCACGCCAGCGAGCGGGCAAGTCTACTGGAATCCGCTCGCCGGATGTGGTGGTTCGCCAGACCCGCATGGGAATTGCTTGTTCGAAGACAACAATGCTACGGGCTCACATGGCGAGTCGCGTGATGGTGGAGCATCTTCAGCCCCCGCCGTGCCAGACTGGCGCCAACCGATTTATGGATGGCCCTTTGCTTACCAAACCGAGATAGGCTTCGTACCCGGCGTGCTCAGTCTGCCCTTTGCAAACGTGACACCCTATCAAGCCCCCGGCGTCAATTACGCGGCTGCGGAACCTCCTTTCGCCGGAGTCTTTGGCCACCCTTGGGGATTCGATGGAGGCAACCATCCAAACGCAGCGGGCGCAAACGCCTCGGCCTACGAGTCCATCCGCGCATTTGACAATATCCCAGTTCAAGGGGGCCAGAACGAACCTACTTACACTTTCGTAACGGGACAGCTTTACGTAGCGACTCCGACCTCCGTGATAGATGCCGATGACCCGTTTGGATACGGTAGTATCGTCGCAATCAATCGGAAACTGATGGCTACGGGTGCGAGTTGCGGATCGCATCCGTTGATCGACGTGAGCGGGCCCAGTTCCAGTATCGGCACGGGCGCGGCAGGATCGTACACCTACGGTATTGTGCGGGCGGCCGGGGAACTCCGTTCCGGGAGCACGGTGGGCCAGATCTACGTCAATTGTCCAGGAGTCGCATGGCCAACATGTACTGGCACCAGCGTCCACGGTGGAACTCCACTGGGTGTGGGGAACGACATTTGCGTCGGAAACATAGGGAACGGAGCGGATGCGATCATCCAATACACTCTGGACCGCACCGACTACTACGGCACTTCCAGACGCGCTCTTGTGAGTGCCACTTCCCGGCTGCGTATGGTCTACGGCTTTGAGAACAACGCGCTCCTGCCCGACAACTCCTGGATTCTGTATCGCCAAGAGTGGTTGAACTACCAGAGACCGGAAATGTGGATGGCAAAGAACTTGCCGTATCCACCAGGGGATTCAGTAGCTCGTGGGACCTTTGTGCCGTGGCCCGTTACGGTAAGTCCGCCAGCAGGCCTCGACGTGAATAACGCGGTCATCGAGTTCGGTTATCAGGAGTATGGAGCGCCGCAGCTCATCAACTGCACAACTCGCAACGACGCCTGCATTACGACCTCCACCGCCAGCACGGTGCCCCCCGGAAACCAGCCGTTTTATTTCGCCTCGGAGAATCCAGCCGGCGCACCGTGCGCCACCGGCTGCACGATCACTATTCCGGCCATCTCGCAGAGAATTCTCTACTACCAAATCCAGTATCGGGCCGCGAATAATACCGTGCTGTCCGCCGGTCCGCCTATCGCCGATTTGGTCCCCTGATCTCGTAGGGAGAAGCGTTACACTGGGTGAGCGGCGCGCACACCGGCCGTTCGATTCGCAGTCCACTCCATCCATGGGCGGAAACGCCGCGCGGCGCGGTGTAGATGGCTCTACGGGTTGTCTATTACGAGGCTTCGCACGATCACGCATCCCGGAGGAACTCACCAGAATTCCACCAACTGTATCCTTTGGCGCGCCGCGGTGCGCGATGGGAAGTCAACCAAGCAAGGTTCCCTATCATTAGCAGGCCAACGAAAAGATACGCGTCGTCTACCGACCCAGTTACCCGGACTCCTTGCGTGCGGCGACCCGGATGCGCCCTCCTGGTAGCAGCAGGCGAGCAGCAGCAATACGGCCTGGGACCGTCCGATGGCGGACCGGCGACCTCAACAGGTCATTCTGCTTCACTCGTTGTCCGTGTTCGTCGCGGCGGTACAGCCGGTACTGCTGGAAGAACTTCTCCAGCGTCCG
>PKYZ01000608.1 GCA_003132865.1 Bryobacterales bacterium | reverse complement strand
AACTGATGGATAGTAGTACAGAGACCAGCTACTTGCCCATGTGCAGATTGTTGTGAATGGCGTACAAGGCCAGTTCCAGGCGGTCGGAGACGCCCAGCTTGTCGAAGATGTTGTGCAGGTGGTTTTTCACGGTCTGCTCGCTGATAAACATCTTCTCGGCCATTTCCTTGTTCTTGAAACCCTGCGCCACCAAAGCCACGATCTCGCGCTCTCTTTGGCTGAGCAGGGAACGCTCGCGCTCGCGGCTGCTGGAAACTGGCGTCCCGGCGGCCGGTGCTTCGTCGGCGCCGGTGGCGAACTGCCGCATGACGGCGGCGGTGGTGTGCGAATCCAGCCAGATTTCGCCGGCATTCACTTTGCGGATGCTCTTGATCAGCAGATCCGTGGCGCTCTGTTTCAAGACGATGCCGGAAGTGCCTAGCTTCATGGCCTGCACGAACTCGTTCTTGTCCTCTGAAGCGGTCAGCACGATGACCCGGGTCTTGTGCTTGCTGTTCTGTAGCCTCTGCAGCGTCGCCAGACCGTCCAGGCCGGGCATCTTGAGGTCCAGCAGCAGGATATCGGGCTCGTGCTGTTGCAGCACGTCCAGCACCTGCCGGCCGTCCTGCGCTTGCGCTACGACCTCGAAATCCGGCTCCAGAGCCAGCAGCCGGCACAAGCCGTCGCGGAATATAGGGTGGTCGTCCGCCACCACGATGCGAATTTTCCTTGCTTCGCCCGGTGCGGCTGGCGAAGACGCTTCCTGGGTGCCATTGTTTTCAGGCATAAACTGGGGTACTAGGCTTTATTTTAGAGGCCCAGTAGTACTAAGTCAATCCTATTGTTCAAGTGTAAGCCATTTTCTTTCCGGGCGGGCCGCCGCGCGGCCGGGGCGCCACCGGCCGAAATTGCGCAACAGACTTCTCTAGCCGGGTTTGCTATTGTTAGGAACTATGAGCGAAAAATGGGCTGAAGGAGAGTTCCAGCGCTTTTGGAAGCGGCTTCAGCAGCTTGGGCTGAATGCCTACGAATCGCGCTCTTACCTGGTTCTGCTGGGCCATCCACGGTTCAAAGCGCTGGAGTTGGCGGCGCGCGCGCACGTGCCCCGGCAAAAAATCTATGAAGTGCTCGACAGCCTGGTAGAGAAGGGCTTCGCGCAGGTGGTGCAGGAGCGGACCAAACTGTTCTCGGCGGTGGAACCCGGCCTGGCGCTGCCCGCCTACATGGCCCGCAAGCGCCAGTTCGCCGATCAAGAGCTGACCGATCACAGCCGCATGAGCCTGGCGCTGATCGACGACCTGAAATCGGTTTATTCGGAGGGGCAGGGGGGCCGCGGCACCCTGGATTTCCTGCGCATCGTCAGCGATCCGGCCCAGACCGCCGCCGAGTATCGCCGGATGCTGTCGGAGGTGCGCTCGGAATACATGGAGTTTTCCCGTCCGCCCTACGCGGTCGATCCGCTGGACGAGAGATTGGTCAAACAGGCGCGCCTTTCCGGCGTGACCTGCCGGCTGCTGCTGGAAGCCGGCACACTGGACGAGGCGCACCGGCAAACATTGCAGGACTACGCGGCCGCCGGCGTCGAGGTGCGGCAGGTGGATTTTCTGCCCATGAAGTTGGCCGTATTCGATGGACGCCAAGGCATGCTCGCCTTGCTGGACCCTGTAATCACGAGGCCAAGCTGGACGGCCGTAGTGTTCGACCATGAAGGCATGGGCGAGGCCATGACCGGCCTGTTCGAAGACCGCTGGCGGCGCGGGCAGGCGCTGTAAGAGCCTCGCTCCGCTCGGCAGAGACAGGCCAGGAGGACTGTCCCACTGCTACTGCCGGTCGAACGTAATCTTCTGTTCCGCCGTTACGGCGCCCGTCATGTGCCGCCGCAGCGCGATCGTCTTGCCGTCCGTCGAGACCGACCAGCGATCCTGTATAGCCGCCTGGCGGAAAGCAAAGACCTTGCTGTCGATCACCAGTTCGTCGCCTTCCCACTGGGCGGTGCTCTTCACCAAATTGCCGCGGACATGGTTGGTCGACTCCTTGCCGTCGATGGTGTAGATCATGTCGTAGGTGCTTTCGTCGCCGCGGCGGAGCTTTTGCGTGATGGTGTCCTTCAGATTCGGGCCATCGAGGCTGATTTTGTCCAGCCGGCTCTCGGACACCGGTCCGGCGCCGAAATCGCTTCTCGCCGGATCCATCTTCCAGACGCCGTTCAGGTTCGGTTTGGTCTGGCCATGCGCCAATGCGCAGGCCACAATCAATGGAATCACGATTCGTTTTGCGAGGTCAGCCGCGCACGACGACACCCTACTGCTTCTCCAACACAATCTTCCGATCCGTCTCGCCCATGGGGCTGGTGACGTGCCGCTGGATGGTAAGCGTCTTGCCGTCCGCCGAAAGCGACCAGCGATCGTTTAGCGTTACATCCGCGCCGTTGAACTGTGCCTTGCCGGCAATCGCCAATTCATCTCCAGTCGAGTACTTCATTTCCGCGGTAACCTGGCCCATTTGTCCGCTTTGGGTGAAGGAATCTTTCAGGTCCGGATCCTCGTGCGTGATTTTGCCGGTGCGGGTGTCGGGCGCCGGCATGGCTCCGAAATCGCTCTTGCCCGTGTTCAATTTCCAAGTACCGCTGAAGTTGGGCTTGGCCTGGGCCTGGAGCAGTCCGAACGCGACGGCCAAAAGCGCCACGAAAAACAGACGGATGGTATAGCTGCGCATGATTCTCCTACTGTTTCTCGAACACCAGCTTCATATCGAAGTCGCCCCCAGCGGTGGATATATGGCGTTGGACGGTCATGGTCTTTCCGCCGTCGGAGAGCGACCAACGGTCTTTGGCGGTGAAGTCGTTCCCGTCGAACGATCCTTTGCTGTCGGCGACCAGATCGTCGCCTTCCCATTTGAGCGTACTTTTGATCTCGTTGTCGCCCATGTGATTCACGCACTCCTTGCCATCGGTGGTGTAGACCAGGTCGTAGTTCATGTCCCCCGGCCCGCCGATCTGGGCGATATTGACCTTCAGGCTGGGATCCGCATGCGCGATCTTTTCGACGATGCTGTCGGGCGGCGGCATTGGGCCGAAATCGCTCTTGCCGGCGTTCGCTTTCCAAGTGCCGCTGAAGTCGGTTTTGGCCTGGGCCTGGACGAGTCCAGCCAGGGCCAAAAGAGCCAAAGAAAACAGTCTCAATGTAGAGTTACGCACAAAAACGCTCCTATTGTTTCTCGAACACCATCTTCATGTCGGCTTCGCCCATGGCGCTGGAGACGTGCTGCGCCCTGGTCAGAGTCTTTCCATCGGCGGAAAGGGTCCAGCGGTCTTTGGAAGTAAAATCGTTCCCGCCGAAGGAACCCTTGGTGTCGACCACCAGCTCGTCGCCGTCCCATTTCAGCGTGCTTTTGAACTCGTTGTCGGCCACGTGATTCACGCATTCTTTGCCGTCCGTGGTGTAGCTGACGTCGTAAGTCATGTCGCCCTGCGGACCCCCGGTGGTGGCGACGTTGGCCTTCAGGCTGGGATCCTGGTGGGTGATCTTTTGGGTCATGCTGTCGGGCGGCGGCATGGGACCGAAATCGCTCTTGCCGGTGTTCAATTTCCAAGTACCGCTGAAGTCGGTTTTGGCCTGGGCCTGGACCAGTCCAAGAGCCAAGGTCAAGAGCGTCAAAGAAAAGAGTCTGGTAGTTTGCTTAGTCGTAAAGCTGCGCATGAAGCCTCCTTTTGGAGATGGTAGCAAAAAGACAGGCCGGGAGGACTGTCCTACTCGTCGCGCAACGCCACCATGGGGTCCACGCCAGTGGCGCGGCGCGCCGGAATCACCGTGGCGGCGCATACCACTGCCGCCAGGATCGCCGCCACCGATCCGAAGGTGACGGCGTCGGTGGCGCTCACTCCGAATAGCAGACTGGCCATCAGGCGCGTCATAGCGGCTGAGCCGATCAAGCCGGCGACGATGCCCACTACGGCGAGCGCCATACCTTGCCGCACTACCAGGCCGAGGATGTGCCCGGATTGCGCTCCCAACGCCACGCGCACGCCGATATCGTGCGTGCTCTGCGTGACCAGGTAAGACATCACGCCATATACGCCCACCGCCGCCAGCAGCAAGGCGAAAGCCGCGAAAGCGCCCAGCATGGCGGTGGCGAAGCGCTGCCGGGCCAGCGAATCGTACAGCCTTTCCTGCATCGTGCGGATGTCGTAGACCGGCACGCCCGCATCGACGGCGTGAATCTCGCGCACGATGGCGTTGGCCAGATCCGCCGGATTCGAGGAAGTGCGCGCCACCAGATACATCCAGCCGTCGTGATCCTGCTGCTGGCTCGGGAAGTATGCCACCATTTTGCTTCCGCTGTCGAGGCCATACTGCCTGACGTTGCCCACGACGCCGGCGATGGTCATGGGCTTCTTTGGATCGAACCAGAGATGCTTGCCGATGGGATTATCCCGCGGCCAGAAGCGTTGCGCGAACTGTTCGTCGATAATGGCCACCGGTTGGCCGTCGCTGGTGTCGTGGTCGTCGAAATGCCGGCCCTTCAGCAAGGGAATCTTCATGGCGCGAAAGTAATCCGTGCTGGCCGGCCGCTGGTCGACTTGCAATTCCTGCCCCGGCTGCGGCGTGTAGCCCTCCACATTGATACCTCCCCAACTGACCTCGCCGGTGAGAGGCAGCACTCCAACCTGGCCCTGGGCAGTGACTCCGGGCAGGCGGCGGATCCGGTCGCCAATTTCCCGGTAGAACTCGACGACCGCTTTGCCGTCGGGATACTTGGGGCCGCCAGCCGTCACATGCATCGACAGTACGTGATCGGCGGCGAACCCGGGCGGCACATTCTGCAGGCGCGCGAAGCTGCGGATGAGCAATCCCGCGCCAACGAGCAGCATCAGCGAGAAGGCCAGTTCGGATACCACCAGCAGGCCGCGCAGCCGATGCCGCGACACGAGCAGGCCGCCATCGGTTTGACCGCTGCGCCCGCCCGACTTCAGGGACGTGTTCAGATCCAGCTTGATGGCGCGCCATGCCGGGGCCAGCCCGAACAAAAGCCCGGCCAAGGTGGAGACCCCGAACGTGAATAGCAGCACGGAGCCATTAATGGTGATGTCTTCGAGTCTGGGAATGTTGCCGGGATTGATGGCGCGCATCACATAAAGGCTGGCCTGGGCGATGGCCAGGCCGGCGGCGCCACCCAGCAGCGCCAGCAGGAGGCTTTCGGTCAACAACTGCCGCGCGAGCCGCTGCCATCCCGCGCCCAAAGCCGTGCGGATGGCCACTTCTTTTTCGCGGCCCGCCGCGCGCGTCAGCAGCAGATTGGCGACGTTGGCGCAGGCGCTCAGCAATACCAGCGCCACCGATCCCAGCAACACCAGCATGGCGCGGCGCACGTCGCCCACCACCTGATCGAGGAGGCCGGTCACGGTCATGCCGAAGGTGCGGTCGCGCTTGTCCTTCTGGCGGATGCGGCTGGCGATGATATCGATGTCGGCCTGCGCCTGCTGCACCGTCACGCCGGGCTTCAGCTTGACAATCAGGTTGTAGTTCTCGTCGCCGCGCTTCTGCACGGCATCGGCCCCCAATGGCAAGGGAACGAAGATGTCCATTTTGTCCATGGGCCCCTCCGCCGGCATCACCTCCGAGTTGAGCCGGAAGTCTGGGCGCAGTACTCCGGCTATCGTGAACTGATTGCCGTTGAGCGTGATACTGCGCCCGATTATTTTGGCATCGGAGTTGAAGAGTCTTTTCCAGAGGTTGTAACTGAGGATGGCGACCTGCGGCTTGCCCGGTTTGTCTTCTTCGGGAAGCAGCCCGCGGCCGAGCAGTGGCCGTGCGCCCAGCATGTGTAAGAGGCCCGACGAGGTACGCATGCCGTCGATCCGTTCGGGCTGATCGAGTCCGGTCAGCGTAAAGCTGGTAAGCCGCGAAATGGACATCTCCTCGAACGAATGGTTTTCGTTTTGGATGTCGATGTACTGGCCCGGAGAAGGCCAGTCGCGATAGATGCCGATACCCGGCGAATGCAGCCATATGGCCGCCAGCCGCTCGGGCTGCGGATAGGGCAGCGGGCGCAACATGAGCGCATCCACCACGCTGAAGACCGCTGAATTCGCGCCGATGCCGATCGCCAGAGACAGCACGATCACGATGGTCAGTCCAAGGTTCTTGCGCAGCATGCGCAGCGCGTAGCGGAAATCCTGTAACAATGGGTGCATGACTAAATACTATGACGTGCCAGCGCGATTTTTGGTGAGGGCCAAAGACGATGCATGCAAGCGGAACATTTGAAGCGAAGATAACTCCTCAGCCGGTGGACGCCGCAGCGCCAACGATCGGCAGGATGTCCATCGACAAGGAGTTTCATGGCGACCTGGAGGCCGCGAGCAAGGGCCAGATGTTGGCCGCCGCCACCAGCGTCAAGGGCTCGGCCGGTTACGTGGCAATCGAGCAGGTCACCGGAAGTTTGCGCGGCCGCAGCGGCACATTTGTCCTGCAGCACAGCGGCACCATGACGCGCGGCGCGCCGCAACAGATCGTCAGCGTAGTGCCGGACTCGGGCACTGGCGAGTTGGTCGGGTTGACCGGCACGATGACCATCACTATCGCGGACGGAAAGCATTCGTACGATTTCGAGTACACCTTAGCCGGCGGATAATGTACACATGAGCGTTCCGCTTCGCGGGCACCAGCGGATTGACCAGCGCAGTCTGGCGCTCCATAGCGCCATTGCAGAGAAGCTGCGCGCCAACCCGGCGCTGATCGCCATCGCGCTCGATAACATCGAGCGCTGGAGCCGCGCGGGGAGCCGCTCGCAACCGTATTGGGATGCTTGGCGGGAAATTCTAAACCGCCCTCTGCCGGAGATTCTGGACCTGCTGGGAGAGGAAAGCGAGCGCATGACCGCGCTCCGGCAGGCGACACCATTCGCAGGAGTGTTGGAACCTGCGGAACGCTGGGCTATCTACGAGAGATTCGCTCTGGGGCAGGCCGGGAGCTCATGACGCGCGCGCAGTTGGAGCATGTGATCCGGGCCGCGGGGACGATCGCGAATGTCGAAGACGTGGTCGTGATCGGCAGCCAGGCGGTGTTGGGCGAGTTTCCGGACGCGCCGGCGGAATTTCTGGTGTCTAATGAGGCGGATGTCTTTCCGCGCGAGCACGTCGAGCGTACCGATCTGATCGATTCCACGATCGGCGAAGGTTCGCCGTTTCAGCGCGCGTTTGGCTACTACGCGCACGGCGTCGACGAGACCACTGCAATCCTGCCGCAAGGATGGCGCGATCGGCTGATTTTGGTAACCGGAGAGAACACGCGGTTTGTCAGAGGGTGGTGCCTGGAGATTCACGATCTGGCAATTGCGAAATACGCCGCCGGACGCGACAAAGACTTGGCTTTCACAAAGGCGTTGGCGCGTCATGCGATGGTCCGGCGCGAGGTGTTGGAACAACGCCTTGCGTGTACGTTGCTCGATCCTCAGGTCCGCAGCATCATATATAACCGAATTCAGGCTGATTTCGATGCTCCCGGAAGAGCCGCCTGAAAGGCGGCTGCAGGCAAGATTGCCTGCCCCACAAGTCTACGCACGGCCGAGGCGATGGACAGTTTTGTCCGCAGCTTCCACGCCTCGAAATTGCGCTTCTTCGAAAATCGAAAGCCCGCTCACGTCGGAGTTCGCAAACAGCAGCCTTCCCTGCCCCCGCGCCAGGTCGCGCCGCTGCGGATCGAAGATCGATCCCACCACCGGCCGGGCCATGGCGTGTCCCATGCGCATGATATCGATGCGCGACACGCAACTCCGGATATCGGGGTGCACGCGTTCCAGGTCGTGCAGGATGGCTTCGCTCCAATAGCGCCAATCCTTCTCCAGAAGCAGCGCGCGATTGGCGGCCGGCGATCCCTCGGCCAGTGCCCAGTAGAACGTCCACACGGTGCGATCCACTTGCAAGCGCAGCGTCTGGTGCGTGGCGTCCACATAGCCCAGCGTGGGCGAGTGGGCCACCACGTTGTCCCAGGCTCGCTCGATGGTTGCCGCTCCGCGCGGCGGCCGGTCGACTGTCAGGTTGGCCGTCAGCCATGGCGAGTATTCAAACTTCTGCAGCGGGCCGAAGGCTTCGATCAGATACGGAGCGAGAAACGTGGGCGCCGCGTAGATGACCGCATCCGTTACGTAACGGACGCTGTCCGTAAGCACCAGATACCGGTTTCCCTGGCGCTCGATGCGCCGCACCAGCTTGCCCGTGCGCACAAACGATCCCACGCGCTGCAATAACTGCCTGGTGATCCATGCGTTGCCCTCCGGCCAAGTCAGCGGGCCTTTCTCCTCCGGCGCGCGCGAAGCGAAGTAGTGCACACCAGCCCATGCGGACGTATCGGCGGCCATCGCGCCGTAATCGTCCCGGCAGCAATAGTTCATGTACCACAGCACCAGCGGCGAATCGATGCGTTGTTGACGAAGCCAGTCCGCGAAAGATAGACGGTCCAGATCCCGCGGGCTGCGGCTGAGGCCAAGTTCCATGGGGATGCTGAAGCCTCCGCTCGCGCGGAACGCGCCGAACAGATCTTCCAGCCGCTGAAACTGTTCGCGATCTTTACGCGTGAGTCCGATGGCCGGCTCAATGCCTTCCTGCCATTTGCCGTAGAGAAAGAGCCGCTCCTGCGGGCTGAAGCACAGGAAGCGTTCGTTCCAAACTCCGTCCCGCAACACACCCAACTCCTCGAACAGTTCGCGGACGTAGACGGCTTTCGGTCCGGGCACCGGCACATAATGCGCCGCCCAGGGATAGGCGCTGACTTCGTTCTCACCCGACCGCGCGTTGCCGCCGGCCTGGCCGTTCATCTCCAGCAGAACGAAATCGCGAAACCCGCGCTTCTGCAAGCGCCACGCCGCGCTCAGGCCGGCGATGCCGCCGCCTACGATCACCAACGGGATACGCTCGTCGCGCGACGCGGCGGTAGACGGCGCGCGATCGCGGATCTGGTGGCCGCGCACGAAAGAATCGTTGACAAACGATCCCGCGATTCGGCTCTCGCCCTTAGCGGTCATCCCGGCCAAAGCCGCGCAGCCGCCCGCGACGAACTGGCGCCGGGTCGCGATCAATGGCTGATATCCTTCCAATCCCGATCGTACGCGCGCACCAGGACTTGGTCGTTCAGCGTATTGGAAGGCATCGGGATGCGCGCCATATCGGGCGGGAACTGGAACAGGGCGGGCAGCGTCGCCACACTCAGGAAGCGCAGGCCCGGCGGCAGACTCTTGGGCATGCTGTAATCGCGTTGCGACGCGATGATGAACCCCCATTCCCCGAACGACGGAACATAGACATGATACGGATACGTCTTCAGCCCGGCTTGGCGGAGAGTGGTTTCGATGCACCAGAAAGAATCGCGCGCAAACATCGGCGACGTGCTCTGCACCACCAGCAGACCTTGCACGCTCAGATGACGGGCCGCGGCGCGATAGAAAGCCGTGGTATAGAGGGTTCCTGTCCCAAAAGT
>PKYZ01000551.1 GCA_003132865.1 Bryobacterales bacterium | reverse complement strand
CCCGTGACGGCGGTGCCGCTCGAACAGCTTCTCGGTTTCGAAGTGCTCGCCGCACGCCGTGTGTACGACCTCGCCGCTGATGAGTTCCTCGACGAAGTAGCGTGCCGGGCGTTCGGGCCATGGTGGGACCGGCTTCAGCCTGTCGTCCCCGGTCCACTTCTTGTCGATGCGCGCGATGCGCCGCCGCAGTACGGCGAGTTGTTCCTGGATATCCTCCACTGTTCGCCTTTTATTTGCCCATCATAACAGCTTTCAGCGATCGGCCATCGGCTCTCAGCGGCCAACGCTGTAAGCTGAAAGCTGACGGCTGATAGCTCTATGAAAAGCACGCGCCTCTTCTTCCTGACGCTGTTCGCGCTGGTGCTGGCGGCGCGCCTGTGCCATCTCGATATCCTGTGGGCCGAAGAGACCCTGCCGCTGGCCGCCGCGGCCCAAATGGCGCGCGGCAAGGTCCTCTACCGCGACGTGTGGTTCGACAAGCCACCGCTACTGGCGGCGGCTTACCTGGCATGCGGCGCGCGCGACGGCTTCCCGTTGCGCCTGGCCGGCGCGCTTTACGTGCTGCTCGCCTGCTGGATCGCCTGGCGCTTCGCGCGCGACCTGTGGGGCCGCCGGGAAGCGCTGTGGGCCGCGGGCCTGCTGGCGTTCTACCTGGTCTTCGATATTCCCTCGGCGGTTACGCCGCTGGCCGCCGATTTGCTGATGCTGGCGCCACACCTGGCCGCAGTCTGGCTGGCCTGGCGCGGCCGCGCCTTCTGGAGCGGCGCGCTGGCCGGCATCGCCTTCCTGGTCAATTCCAAGGGCGTCTTCGTGCTGGCCGCCTGCGCTCTTTGGAACCTGCGCGCGCTGCCGTTGCTGCTGGCTGGGTTTGCGATTCCCAACGCGCTCGCGGCGGCTCTGCTGTGGCAACAAGGCGCCCTAGGCGCATATTACGAACAAGTGTGGAAATGGGGCCGCATCTACGCCGCCGGCACGTTCGTCGCGAATCCATGGACGAACGGCTTGCTCCGCACCGCGCACTGGCTGGGCTTTCACGCCGCCATCGTGATCGGCGCCCTCTGGTTCTGGTGGCGCGATCCGAAGGCGGATCGCGCGCGCTGCGCCGCCTGGGCCGTCGTCTCCTGCGCCGCGGTGGCCGTGGGTTGGCGCTTCTTCCCGCGTTATTATTTCCAGCTTCTGCCGTTGGCCGTCCTGGCCGGCGCGCGCGGGTTCGCGCTGCTGGGCCGCCGCCGCGCGATGGCCGTTGGCGCGCTGCTGCTGGTTCCGCTGGTGCGCTTCGGCCCGCGCTATGTGCTGCTGGCGGGCGATCTGATCGCCGGTCGCCCGCACCATTGGGTGGATATCGGAATGGATCGGGACAGCCGCCAGGCCGCGCAACTCGCACGCCAGTGGAGCGCACCCGGCGACACGCTTTTCGTCTGGGGCTTCCGTCCGGAGCTATACGTCTACGCGGGTCTCGCCGCCGCCACGCGCTTTCTCGATTCCCAACCGCTGACCGGCGTTCCCGCCGACCGCCATCTCACCCAGTCGCAGCCGGTGGAAAGCGAATCCACCCGCGCGCACCGCGCCGAACTCGCGCGCACGCATCCCGCGCTCATCCTGGACGGCCTGGGTCCCTTCAATCCGCGCCTGGCGATTGGGGCATATGCGGATCTGCACCCATGGCTCGCGCAATATCGAGAGGTGGCCCGCACCGATCTGACGGTGATCTACAAGCGTGCTTCGTCACTTAGCCGTCAACAGCCGCTTGTAAAGCCCCCACAAACGCGGATAATCCAGGTCCAGCATCACCCGCACGGGCGTGGCCCCGGGAGCTAGCCTGCGCTCCAGGGGAACCGTCGCGCCGTAAGTCTTGCCGAAGCGGGTATCGATATCCAACCACTCCATATCGGACTTTGTCACGAACCCGGTATCCAGCAGCCACGCCGCAGCCAGTTCGTCCCAAAGGAATCCGGTGGCGTTGGGATTCTTGGCGAAGCCGGGATAACGCAGGCCGTAATCTTCTTTGTACCGCTCGGTGACCGGCGTCTTGGCTGCGATAATCTCGTCGAAGCGCGCCTTGGTCAGCGCGGCGCGATTGCAAATGTCCAGTGGGAACATGACCTTCTCGGGAATGCGCGACCGCAACACGGCTTGCGCCGCCTCCGGGTCGAACCAGAAGTTGAACTCCGCCGCGGCCGACGCATTGCCCGGCACGTGCACATTGCCGCCCATGAAGACGATGCGCTTGATCTTCCCTTCCAGATCCGGGTGCAGCCGCAGAAGCATGGCCACATTGGTCATCGGTCCCAGCGCGAGTATGGTGATTTGACCGGGGTTTTGCTCGACGGCGGCGGCCAGCGCGGTCAGCGCGTCAATCGCCGCAGGCCGTCCCTGCGGCGCGAGTTTGACCGGGGTACCGAAGGCGCCTTGAAACTCCAGGGGACCCTCCAGCTTGGCCATATCCGCCGTGTGGACGAGCGGCATTTGCGCGCCCATGTACGGTTTGATTTCGGGATGGCCAAGCAAGCCGAGGATTTCCGTGAGATATCCGGCGCTCTCGGCGGCCCAGACATTGCCCGAGACCGCCGTGATGGCGGCCACCTGCACCTTCTCGGGACTCCGGAGAACCATCGCCAGCGCGGCGCCATCGTCGCCGAAAAAGCCGCAGTCGGTGTCGAAAACCACCTCGTCGGCAGCCAGCGGCGCGGCGGCGGCCAGCAGGAGAAGCGGCCATAGAATCATACAGCCATTATCGACCCAGTGACAGCACCCAACACCCAGCACCGCCGCGCGAAGCGCGGCTATCGTCCGATAACAATCCCCACAGCCGACGGCTGCACATCCAGCCGCTCGATGCGGTGGCCCAGCGCGAAAGGCTCGCCTACCTTGGCGCTCGGGTAGGCCTGCATGACGTAACTGTGGATCAGGAAGTCGAGCATACGCCCCTCGATGGTGACGCCGGAAATCTCCACCTGTTCCACGTCCACGGTCGCGGTTCCACCGGACGACCGGATGCGCGCGATGATGGTAACGGGCCGCTCGCCATCCAGCAGATAGGCCATGATCCGTCCCGGCGGCTTCCCCTCCGCGCGCCGCAGCTTGCCGAAATCGATGAGCGCGGAGGCAGTGGCCGTTCCCGGTCCCAACTCGAGCCGTGGATTGCGAACGCCCTCGGGCGCCACTTCGGCAACTTCCTGGCGGGCGTAGGCGTTCAACTCCGCGGGCGTCAGCACCACGCGCGAGCCAGGCTTGAGGCGATCGTGCTCGATCAGGGAGAACTTGTGAACGACCGCCTGGTAGTCGGGCGAGGCACTCGGATCGAGCGGCACGGCCGCGAGCGCCAGTGCTGCCCCCAGTGCAGCCCACAGTGCAACAGTGCCGCGTTTGCCCATACCAGACTGACGCGCACTGCTATGCGTTCGTTGCCCATGCCTGGGCAATGCTTCGGGGCAAGGCACCCAATGGGTTGTGGAAAACGACCCAGTCGCGGCCGCGAGGGCCTTTTAATCCCTATACTTAGGCCGTGGCGAGGCGCGTGCAACTCCCGCGCCGGAAGGTGGACTGTATGCATACGTTCAGCCCGGACGTGCTTATATGGGGCGCTTTCGTCCTGTTGGGACTGCTGGTGGTGCTCGGACTAGTCTTCGGCCGCGCTTACCTGAAATACCGCGGCGACCGCGTGATTACGTGCCCCGAGAATCGGCGGCCGGCCGGCGTCGTCGTGGATACCAGGCACGTACTGCTGACGACGTTGGAAGGCAAGCCGGATCTGCGGCTGAAGTCCTGTTCCCGGTGGCCGGAGCACCGGGATTGCGGCCAGGAGTGCCTGCGTCAGATCGAGGCCGCGCCGGAAGATTGCTTGGTTCGCCATATCCTGACCCAGTGGTATCAGGGCAAAACCTGTGCCCTGTGCGGCAACCCCATCGGCGAGATTCAATGGGCCGACCACAAACCCGCCCTGCTGAACGCGGAGCACCGCACCGTCGAATGGCGCGATGTGCCGGCGGCCGACGTGCCCGACGTTCTGGCGTCCCACCAGGCTGTGTGCTGGAACTGTCACATTGTGAACCGCATGATCGGCCGGCACGGGGATCTGGTCTTAGACCGGTCCCGGCACATTTAGCGCGGGCCGCTCGCTCACCGGGTAACCCTCTATTCTCATTCCGATTGCCTGCCGATATGGAGATGAGGTTCCTGCCTCGGAGGTGATCGGTTGGTTCGCCACATTCCCTGTGTCGATCGGGTCGACAGCCGGCCAGCGGATGTCGAGCGTGCTGGGTTGGTCGCGGCCGTCGAGCAATCCGCGGATGCCGTCGTCATCTGCGATACCTCCGGGCAAATTCAGTACGTGAATCCCGCGTTCACGGCGATGACCGGATACAGCCGCGAGGAAGCCGCCGGACAAAATCCGCGCATCCTCAAATCCGGCCGTCAATCGCCGGAGTTCTACAAAGAAATCTGGGACACCATCGCGTCCGGGCGAGTCTGGCACGGCGAGGTCATCAACCGGCGGAAAAACGGGACTATCTACACCGAGGAGATGAGGATCACCCCCGTTCGGGACTCCCATGGCGAAATCGTCAGCTACATTGCCATCAAACAGGACGTGACCGAGCGCCGGGCGGCCGCGGAAGCGCAAGCGTTCCTCGCCGCGATTGTGGAAAGTTCCGAGGAAGCTATCGTCGCCTACACGCCCGCAGGTCTCATCCGCACCTGGAACCGCGGCGCGGAAGCGATTTTTGGCCACTCTGCCGAAGACGCGATCGGGAAGCACGTGTCCATGCTTGTGGTGCCCGAACGGTTGCCCAGGCTGGCGCATTTCACCCAACAGATATTGCAGGGCAACGCCGTCTCCCAATACGAGAGTTTGTGCCTGCGCAAGGACGGACGAAGCTTTCACGTATCCGTTACGGCGTCTGCCATCAGAAACCCTGCCGGTGAAGTGGCGGCCATCTCCACCATCGTTCACGACATCTCGGAGCGCCAGAAGGCCGAGCAAACCCGATCTCTGCTGGCCTCGATCGTCGAATCCTCGGACGACGCGATCATCGGCGAAGGGCTGGACGGCGCCATCGTCAGTTGGAACTACGGCGCCGAAGTGCTGTTCGGTTACTCGAGCCAGGAAATCATCGGAAAGAACGTTGACATTCTCGCTCCGCCTGGCCGCTCGGACGAAGTGCGTCAGAACCTCGGGACCGTCCGGAAGGGCTGCAGGGTCAGTCCTGGCGAAACGGTCCGCCGACGGAAGGACGGCACTCTGGTCGATGTCTTGCTTTCTGTCTCCCCGATCCGGAATCCAGCCGGGGAGGTAGTGGGCGCTTCCGCCATCGCCCACGACATCGGCAAGCGCGTGCGGGCCGAGCGCAAGCTTCGTGAAAGCGAAAAGCTATTTCGCGAGGTTTTTGAACACGCGCCGTTCGGTATGTCCGTAGCCGCGCCGGACGGGCGCATCATCCAGGCGAATGCGACGCTTTGCCGGATACTGGGATATTCCGAACAGGAACTGCGTGCCACCACCTGGGCGGAACTGACCCACCCCGATGATGAAGGGCCTTTCCTGCTGAAGATGGAGCAGTGGATGAGGGAACCGGGCGGATGCCTGGAGGCGGAAAAACGCTACATTCATCGCACTGGAAATGTGGTGTGGGCGCGTTTGAGGATGTCGCTGGTACGAGACAGCGGCGGCAACCCACAATATTTTGTGGTCCACGTAGAAGACATCACGGAGCGCAAGCGGGCGGAAGAGGCGCTCTGCGAGAGCGAAGATCGCTTCCGCGTCATGGCCGACAGTTGCCCGACGATGATGTGGGTGACCGGCGCAGAGGGTCAGGGTCAGTTCATGAACCGGTCGTGCCGGGAATTCGCGGGGACAACCTACGAACAAGAAATAAGCAAGTGGCAGTTGCCGCTTCACCCGGACGATGCGCCGGAGTATGAAGGAGCCTTCCACCGCGCGGTGAGGGAGCACGCGCCTTTCCGGGCCGAAGCGCGCGTCCGGCGTGCCGATGGCGAGTGGCGATTGCTCGGCTCGTACGCGGAGCCGCGCCTGTCGCCGGGTGGTGAGTACCTGGGCCACATCGGCCTCAGTTCGGACATTACCGACCGCAAGCTGGCGGAGGACGCGTTGCGCGAGAGTGAAGAGCGCTTCCGCACAATGGCGGACGGTTGCCCGGCGGCGATGTGGGTAACCAACGCAGAGGGCGGCATCCAGTTCATTAACCGGGCATATCAGGAGCTCGTCGGTACCACCTTCGAACAGGTCGAGGGAACCAAGTGGCAGCTTCTGATTCACCCGGACGATGCGCCGGAGTACGTCGGGGCACTCCAGCGCGCCGTGCGGGACCATACGCCTTTCAGGTGCGAAACGCGCGCCCGGCGTGCCGATGGCGAGTGGCGGTGGTTCGCCTCGTACGCGGAGCCGCGCTTTTCGCCGGGTGGCGAGTACCTGGGGCATGTCGGTCTAAGCCCCGATATCACCGAGCGCAAGCAAGCCGAGCAGGCGCGCGAATTTCAAAACTCTCTAATCCGCGCCATACTTGACGTGTCGCTCGACGGAATTCTTGTCGTGAACGATGAGAATCTAATCGTGGCGCATAACAAAAGGTTCCTGGATGTCTGGCGGATTCCCCTGCCTCGTATTCCAGATAATCTGCCCGATTACGCCATAGGCGGCCAGCCTCCGCTGATCTTGTCGGCGGTCCTCGATCGCGTGCAAGATCCCGATGCTTTCTTGCAGCGGATCCGAGAACTTAACGACGACCCGGATGCAAACGACCATTGCGAAATTGAATTGAGGGACGGCCGGACACTCGAACGGTATTCCACCAAGCTGCGGAGGGAAGGGGGCATGGGGCGCGTGTGGTTCTTTCGAGATATCACCGGGCGCAAGCAAGCCGAACAAGCCCTGCGGTCGAGCGAGGAGAAGTTCCGCCAGCTCGCGGAGAACATTCATGAAGTCTTTTGGATGATGGACCCGGCAGCCTGCGAGATGCTCTATATCAGCCCTGCGTATGAACAGGTTTGGGGCCGCACCTGCGACAGCGTCTACCGGAACCCGATGTCCTGGGCGGACGCGATCCGTCCCGATGACCTGGAACGGGCCCATTTGTTGTTTGCGGGGGAAACAGAGGGGGAACCTACCGAATCGGAATTCCGCATACGAACGCCTGACGGGCAGGAGAAATGGATCCGGGACCGCGCCTTTCCCATCCGCGACCAAGCCGGGCAAGTGATTCGAATCGCCGGTGTTGCGGAAGATATCACCGAGCGGAAGCAATACGAGGCGGAGCTGATTCGCGCACGCGAGGGCGCCGATGCCGCCAACGTTGCGAAAAGCCGCTTCCTGGCCAACATGAGCCACGAAATCCGCACNNTCCTGGACCTGTCCAAGATCGAGGCCGGGAAGATCGCGCTGGAGCACGTCGACTTCGACCTGCGTCGCACTGCGGAAGACGCCTTCCAGGCCCTGCGCACCCGGGCGAACGCCAAGGGACTGGCCTTTGGCTGGCGGGCGGCGCCGGAAACACCCACGCTCCTCGGCGGCGATCCCAACCGGCTGCGCCAGGTCTTGATCAACTTGACCGCTAATGCCATCAAGTTTACCGAACGGGGCAAGGTCGACGTGCAGGTGGAGGTCGAGAGCCAAGACACCGGCAAGGCGACCCTTCGCTTCTCCATCGCCGATACCGGTATCGGGATTCGGCCGGACCAAGGCGCGGCATTGTTCTCGCCGTTTGTTCAGGCGGATACATCCACCACACGCAAGTATGGCGGCACCGGCCTCGGGCTGTCGATCGCCAAGCAATTGGTTGAAATGATGGGCGGGAAGATCGGTTTCCGCAGCAAGGTGGGCGAAGGTTCCACATTCTGGTTCACCGCGATCTTCGATATACCCTCCGCGCGGGCCAAGGCGTCCAGCGAGGAAGACACCCGCCTCGATGCCGCGCACGGGCGCGCCGTTCCGCCGCATGGGTTGTCCCGCGCGCGGCAGGGCGCCCGCATCCTGGTTGCGGAGGACGGCCGGACCAGCCAGCGCGTGCTCCTGGGGCTACTCGAAAAGCTTGGATATCTGGCAAGCGCCGTCGCCAATGGCGCCGAGGCCGTCCACGCCCTTCGGCAGGAGAAATACGACCTCGTCCTGATGGACTGCCAGATGCCGGAGATGGACGGCTTCGAAGCCACGCGCCGCATTCGCGAGTCGGGCGGTCCGCACGTTCCGATCGTCGCCGTCACGGCCGATGCCATGGCGGGCGATCGGGAGCGATGCATCCGCGAAGGGATGGACGATTATCTCTCCAAACCGGTGGAACTGCGCCAGCTTGCGGAAGCGCTTGCCAAGTGGCTTCCCGAGTTCGCTCCCCGAAAGACCCCTCCAACCGCCGAATCTGCCGTTCCGGAGCAAGCCAAAGCCGTTCTCGATGAAGCCGTGTTCGACGAAGAGGCTCTGTTGAATCGGCTGATCGGAGACAGACAGCTTGCGGCCCAGGTTGTCAAAGGCTTCCTCGGAGACTTCCCGTCCCAATTGAGCAAACTACGGAAGCGGCTCGATCAGGCGGATGGGCCAGGCGTCGCCTTGCAGGCGCACGCCCTGCGAGGAGCGGCCGCGGCCGTTTCGGCGGGCAGTCTTCGCGCTCTTGCGCAAGCCATGGAGCGCGCCGGCATTGCCGGCAAGTTGGATGTTTTCGGCGAACTGCTGCCGCGCGCGGCCGGCGAATTCGAGCGGCTCAAGAGCGCCCTGCGGCTCGCCGGATGGACTTAGAACGAAAAGAGAAAACACACTATGAAAACATTGGTTGTAGAAGACGATTTTACCAGCCGGCTGGTACTGCAGACTTTCCTTTCCCGCTACGGCGAATGTCACGTCGCCGTTAACGGCTGGGAGGCAGTGGACGCGTTCCGCGCCGCCCTGGAGGGTGGGCAGCCATACGACTTGATCTGCATGGACATTATGATGCCCGAAATGGACGGCCGGGACGCGGTTAAGCAAGTGCGGGCGCTGGAAGAAGCGCACGGCGTTCTTTCGGCTTCCGCCGCTAAGATAATTATGACCACGGCGGTGGAAGATATTAAAGAAGTGATGCGGTGCTTCCACGAGCTTTGCGACGCTTACCTGGTGAAGCCGATCGACCTCTCGGTGCTGCTCAAACAGGTAACATCCTATCAGCTTGTCCAGTAACCGGAGCCTGGCCATCTTAAGTAGTGGGGCAGCCCCCCGGACTGANNACCCTGGAGTCTCTGCATTATCCCGATCGGAAAGCAGCAAACTCGGAGTGTTGTTGTAGTCGGTTCGTCTGTCTTCTTTGCGGGCTTTGCGGGTGTCTTGGCGTCTGCGTGAAATAACCCGGCCGGTTTTCGGTCACGCCTTTCGGAAATAATCCCCACACAACCCCGATCCCCGGCCCCTGACCCCGGCGAGCGAAGCGAGCCCAGCCGCCCATCACCCACCACCGCATTTGAACCCAATCACTCGGGCTTCGATCGTTCGCCGCCCGCAAATCTCCCGCTAACTGGCCGATAACATCATTGTATGCATTCCGCTTCGTCCCCGTCCCTGCCCTCCATCAACGTGAAGGTAATTCGACGGCCAGCACGCTATCCTGATCGAGAACATCGAGCGGCTTGAGCAGGCCATGGCCATGGGGCAAGGCGCGGCTGCACTCCCGCAAATCATCCGCGACGTCAAGGATTATGCGGCTTACCACTGTCCCACTGAAGAACGGCTCATGGAATCATACGGTTACCCTCTGCGCGACATGCACGCCATTGAGCATCGCAAGTTCTTCATCCGGCTCGGCGAGATGGAACGGATAGTAGCGGAAGGGCATCCCGCCGCGGCCGTTCAGATGCTCAGCCGCCTCCGCGGGTGGCTTGAGCGCCACATGACGGACTGGGACGCCAGACTGGGCGACTTCCTGAATAGCCGCGGCGTCACCTGACCACCAGTAGGACAGGCCTCCGGCCTGTCCAAAAATGATGTTACGGGCGTGAGACTTTCCCCCATTCCCCGCCACTAGCATTCCGAAATCCAAAAGAAAGTGAGTCTGGCGGCGAGGGATGGACGATCAAGACGTCATTCGAGAGTTCCTCATTGAAAGCAACGAGAGTCTGGCCCGCTTGGACCAGGAAATGGTGGAGCTTGAGAAGCGCCCCCAAGATCCTCAATTACTCGCGAGCATCTTTCGTACCATTCACACCATCAAAGGGACTTGCGGGTTCCTGGGTTTCGCTACGCTCGAAGGTGTAACCCACCTGGCCGAGAACATACTCAGCCAATTGCGCGATGGGAAACGCCAGTTGACCCCCGAGTTAGTCACGCTCATTCTGGAAACCGTCGACGTAGTCAAGACCGTCCTGGTGGCCATCGAAGCAAATGGGCGCGAAGGTACCGAAACTTACGAAGATCTGCGCAAACGCTTGCAAGCCGCCTGCACCCAGACCGCCGTCCCGGCCGCAGCCGGACTGCCTGCCGGGGATACTCCCACAACCGCTCCCGACCCGGACGAAAAGACCGCCGCCCCGAAGGGTCCTTCCGTATCGGACTCCACCATCCGGGTGGATGTCGTACTCCTCGACAAGCTCATGAATCTGGTGGGCGAGTTGGTGCTCACCCGCAACCAGATTCTTCAGTTCAACGCCCACCAGGAAGATTCCACCCTGAACGCCACCTCGCAACGCCTGAACCTCATCACCACCGAACTGCAGGAAGGCGTCATGAAGACCCGCATGCAGCCCATCGGCGTGGTTTGGAACAAACTGCCGCGGGTGGTGCGCGATCTGGCCACTTCTTTCGGCAAACAGATTCACCTGGAGATGGAAGGGGCGGATACCGAGCTCGACAAGACCATCATCGAAGCCATCAAGGACCCGCTCACGCACATCGTCCGCAACTGTTGCGACCACGGGATTGAAAAGCCCGACGTGCGCGTCCGCAACGGCAAGCCGGCCCAAGGCAAGCTGACCCTGCGCGCCTTCCACGAAGGCGGCCAGGTGAACATCGAGATCGGCGACGATGGCGCAGGAATCGACGTTCAGCTCTTGAAAAGCAAGGCCGTTCAAAAGGGGCTGATCCGGCTCGAACAGGCTGAGCGCATGACCGACCGGGAAGCGCTGGCGTTCATCTTCCTCCCCGGCTTCTCCACGGCGGCTCAAGTCACCAGCGTCAGCGGCCGCGGCGTGGGCATGGACGTCGTCAAAACCAATATCGAGAAGATCGGCGGCGTCGTGGAACTGGTCAGCCGCCTGGGCCAAGGAACCACGCTCAAGCTGAAGATTCCGCTCACTCTCGCCATCATTCCGGGCCTCGTGGTTACGCTCGCGGAAAGGCGATCCACGCCTCGCAAACTGCAGGGAGTCGGCGAACGCTTCGTGATTCCCCAAGTGAGCCTGCTCGAGCTGATCCGTCTCGAGGGCGATTCCGGAAAACGGCAGATCGAACGCATCCATGACCAACCGTTCTACCGCCGGCGTGGGAGCCTGCTGCCGCTGGTCTATCTGGCTGACGTTTTGAAGCTCGGTGGCACGCTCGAATCCAATGTGGTCAATATCGTGGTCCTGCAAGCGGAAGACCGGCAGTTTGGCTTGGTGGTGGATGGTATTAGCGACACCCAGGAAATCGTGGTGAAGCCGCTCGGCAAGCAGTTGAAGGGCTTGAACTGCTATGCCGGCGCCACCATCATGGGCGATGGCCGCGTGGCCTTGATCCTGGACGTTTCGGGAATCGGGCAGTTGTCCGGTGTGGTGCAGGAATCGCGCGAAAAGTCCACGGCGGAGACCCAGCGCCACGACCGCTCCGGCAGCGAACGCCAGACGTTCCTGCTGTTCCGGGCGGGCGCGTTCGAACGCCTTGCAGTTCCGCTTTCACTGGTGGCCCGGCTGGAGGAAATCGCTCTCGCCAAGATTGAGCACGCCGGCGGCAAGCGCGTCGTGCAATACCGCGGGCGGATCCTGCCGCTGGCNNTGGTGGACCAGATCCTGGACATCGTGGAGGATCAAGTGACGGTCCGCCAGGCGGCCGCGCGCAAGGGACTGTTGGGGTCCGCGGTGGTCGGCAAGAAAGTGACCGACCTGCTCGATCTGCACGCCGTGATTCAGGCGGCCGATGACGGCTGGTTTAGCAGCCGGGATGCGCAGGGCGTCAACGCCGCCACCGTGATGATCGCGGAGGCGTCTGCTTTCGTGCGCGGCCTGGTGCGCAACTCGCTCGAAATGGCGGGCTATCGCGTGGTGGAGGCGGCCGACACCCGAACGGCCTTGCGGGAGCTGGAATGCCGCAAAATCGACGTGGTGCTGACCGGGCTCGATCTGCCGTCGGATGGCACCGGCCACGGTCTTCTGGAGGAAATGCGGCGCTTGCCCGGCTTGGCTCGCGTTCCCGCGCTAGCCTTAGTCGACAGCGCCGAGCAAGCCAAAGCGCAACGGGAGCATCCGCGGGGCTTCGCCGATTACCCACTGAAGTTCGATCGCGACGCTATGCTGATATCTCTGGCCAGGCTGGCCAGCGCGGTCGGAACGCCGGAGCCGCTGGTGCCCGCCGGGGAGAAAGTCTGAAGCCATGATCGCTCCGCAAACAACCAATGGTGCGGCGGCCGAAGCGGCCCGCAGCAGCCGGGAGTACGCCACTTTCTTCGTCGATGGCCTTTTCTTCGGCATCGACGTCTTGCAGGTCCAGGAAGTGCTGCGCTACCAGGAGATGACCCAGGTGCCGCTGGCCCCCGCCGTGATTGAAGGACTTATCAACCTGCGCGGCCAGATCGTCACGGCAGTGGACATGCGGCGGAGGCTCAAGCTGCGGGCCAGGGCCGACGACCAGACACCCATGAACACGGTTGTCCGCACCAAAGAAGGAACCGCCGTCAGCCTGCTGGTGGACGAAATCGGCGATGTAGTGGCAGTGGACTCCGAGACGTTCGAGCCCGTGCCGGATAACGTGGATCCCGCCGCGCGGGATCTGCTCCAGGGTGTGTACAAGCTCAAAGATCGCTTGCTGCTGGTCCTGGACACCGAGAAAACCATTGATATCGCCGCCAATGCCGCCTGAGCTTCAGCCTGTAACTGGAGATTGGCCGTCTGCTGTGGGGCAGGCCCTCGGCCT
>PKYZ01000281.1 GCA_003132865.1 Bryobacterales bacterium | reverse complement strand
ACACTTTTCGGATAGGAGCCTTGTAAATCGTGTGATCACCACCACCTTGCGAGTCCCCCAAGCTGGTTCCGGATATGAGTTATCCCTTCGACTTGACATTCACCGGGAAACTGGCTCCACGGGTTTTTTGCGGCCCGCGCCGCTGGCCGCAGGGAGCTTAGCCGTGTGGGTACTCTGAGTGAAACGCTTCCTGAAGGACCCGATAGTACCCCGGCTCGATAAGGGAGCGTTTTTTCTACCACTGGCGCCCCAATCACGGAGGCAGTTGGGTGTATAATTGTTTGAACTTGGGTTTCCAAAATGCAAATCCTGGGGAAATCCCGCGGCGCGGCGGCCTGAGGTTTGCCCGCTAGAGTCGCGCGGATTGTCATGAAGGAGAAGGGGTTATGAAACGGAGGTGGAGCGTCTACGCGCTCTTCGTGAGTGTCTCTTTGTTCCCCGGCGTGGCACATGCCATCGATTGTTCGAGCCTGCCGACTCAGTTCACCGGGAAAGAGTTCCCTACAGGGAACTTTTTCAGCAATTTCAACAATTCCTGCTACCTGATCCCGTTCGCCAGAGGCAACGGGGGAGGCGCCGAAGGGAGCGATTTGAACAGCATTTATGACAAGGCGTTCTACAAGGTCGACCCCCGCTACCAGCTCATCATTATAGGATCTTTCCCGAATACCCGTTACTTCTCGATCACGGATTACGATACCCATGGGGCCACGGCGCAATTCGTTTCGGATGCGAACATCGTGCCCTTGACCTCCGCCTACATTAACCCATATCAGCCAGGAGCTACTTTCGTGAACGGGCAGAAGTATGCGGTGCCCGTCAATTTTGGAGGCACTCCAGGTACGCTGGAGACCGGCTGCATGATGAACGGGTTCAACGTTGACGTCAACGCGCTGGATGGCACCCAGCGGCATCCGGGAATGGACTGGAATAGCGATCCGAGGGTCTTCCGCACGAATCCCGCTTTTCTGCCTCACATTGTCGATACGCCACAACACACGAATCCAAACACCGCGGGCGCCTTGATGATCCGGAACTATTTAGACCTTAGCCCAAACAGCGGCCCGAACGCCCCGTATATCATCGTGCGCGACGTGGCCTCGGGTTGCGCGTATCCCGCTGCGTACGCGTTGAACACGCTTCAGGTCGTAGCTAATAACTCAACCACGGGCCAAGCGTGGCTGGATAGCACCCAGGCCGACTTGCATCGCGTTTATGAGCACAAATATCTTCCCCGGCTTTGCTTTGCGACCGACTTGCGGCAACTGCCCGGCTGGAAGCATACAACGGAGTATCTGCCCGGCGCTCTTCCGGATGGCAGTTACACAAACGCGATTGTGCAGGCGGGCCTGCCGCAGACTCTGGCCACGTTGGGGAAATTGATGCGGATCCGCTTTCGAATACCGACAACGCCGCCAACTCCCTGCACAAGCGGCTGTTCCCGATCCGGGAACGAGGAACTGCGATACCTGAGCCTGTCGTTTGAAGATACCGATCAAACTACTCTCGCCAGCGTGGCGGACAGCGCTTTCACCCAAGACCCGAACGGCTATGTAACGCTAATCGTGGGAACCGGCACGAGCGTTCCTTCGTGGATTACGACGGCTAATGGCTATACGCGCCTCGATCTGACGGCCATTTCCGGGTATCAGCAGCTCAATTCGCTGAGTTTAAGGAACATCCTGCCGGCAAGCACCTTCAACTGTTCCGGTGAGATGGTGCCCTACGGCACTAACGAATACACCCCCGCCGGTGGCCTAATGGGTGAGTATTTGCCGGTGGTGGACTTCCCGACACCGGCGAGCCTACCACAGGTTGCGGCCCCGCTGGTGCAGCCAAATTCCTGCGGCATCTTTCCGGATGGCCAGCCGGCAGTCTTGCCGGCCTGCGCAGTCGAGAGTCCTCCGCCGATGTCCATTTCGGCGGTGACCACGCAATGCGCCGCGCCGGGCTGCAACCAGGTGGTGGTGCAGCCGCAACCGCCGCTGACCATCGTCGGCTCTGGATTTGGGGAGTTCTCAAATGGCCTTCCTTACACGGGGAGCTCGAATTATCTCGAAATCACGGACACCACGCAAAACTGGACCGCGGGTTATAGTGGGGACGCTTGTACCGTAAGCATCACCGGATGGGCTGCCAGCATTATCCAACTGGTGGCGAACGTAAATCAAAGCGGAATGTGTCCGCTGGCGGCCGGAGACCAGCTCACTGTGAGCGTCTGGAATCCCCAGTCCATGCTGAGCGCAACGTTCACAGTCACAGTCGCCTCGAATTGATCCCGTATTTCGCAAGACTCAGGACTGCGACACCGGTTCCCGGCACATAGGGCAGCGGCTATGCGGCTAGGAACCTTCGTGAAAACGTCAAAAACCAGAGTGTGGTATTTCAACAGGGGTACTGGCGGCGATGTGTGCCCCGGCGCATTCTTCCGTCCATTCTTGCCCATGACGCCTACGCGTAACTCGCCGCAAGCCATCGGCACGGCGATCGTCTTGGACCGTGACGGCCACAGACAGCAGTCCCGGCCTTGTGGACCTCTCAGCCATTCGCGTGGACCCGGCCAAGAGCGAAGGTGTTTGTCAAGTACAGGCCGTCATCAAGGATTTCACGTCCGGTGAAACCGCCTCGCAGACAGTGCGGTTCCAGGTGAGCGGCAGCGCGCGTCCGTGGTCGTACCGACGGCGGATCACCGACCGGTTCAGCAGCGGCTTGAAGTTCGAGCGGCCCGGCTCGGAAGGGCCGCCCGTCTTGGCCACGGTGATGCTGGCGTCATCCAGCCGGATGGAAGCGAATTCCAGCCGCCCGCCGAAGATGCCGAAGATCGAGGTGAGCCGCGGCAC
>PKYZ01000521.1 GCA_003132865.1 Bryobacterales bacterium | reverse complement strand
CATGGCCCGCAGCAGCAACTGGTCGATTGCCGTGTAGTCCCGCGTCGCGCGCCACCGCGCCAACCGATCGCGAAAACGTGCGAGCTTCTCCGCGTCGTCCGGCGCGAAGCTCGACAGCATATCCGGCGCCAGCCTTTCTACGGCGCTGCCGATATTACCCAGACCTTTTAGCCGTAGGAGGGCTTCGTCGGACGCCTCCACGAACGGCGACCGCAGCACAGCCGCCATGCTGATTTCATCCCGNNGAGTTGCGCACCAGCACGGCGACGTCCCGGAACTCGGCGGCTCTGCTGCGCAACTGCAATTGGCCTTCGATCTCCGTAATCCGCGCGGCCACCCATTGCGCCTCCAGCTCGGGCGTCGCCGCCGCCAGCACCTCCACCGACGGCTCGGCCTTGCCTGGAAACGACAAGCCCGGCACCAGCGGCCGTGTCTCGATGCCTTCGGCGCCGGCGGCCACCGCCTCCACCGCGCGCAGAATCTCGGGTCGGCTGCGGAAGTTCTCAACCAGTTCCACCAGGCGCTTGCCATCCTGCGCAAGGGTATCGCGATATGCGCGGAACACGCGCGGTTCGGCGTGGCGGAAACCGTAGATCGACTGGTTGATGTCGCCGACCGCGTAGAAGCGGTCCGGCGGCCGCAGCAATTCCAGCAGCCTGGCCTGTTGGCCATTGGTATCCTGAAACTCGTCCATCAGCACCTGGTCGAANNGCAGGCGGCGCCGGACTTCCGGATGTTCCTCCAGCAACCGCACGGCGCATTCTTCCAGGTCGTCGTAATCGAGCGCGCCGGATTGCCGCTTGCGCTCGCGGTACAAGCCATCGAAGCGCGCGAATAACTCGATAATCGTGGCGCGCTCGGCTGCATAATACCCAGCTACAGTCGAGTATTCCAGTTCGGGAAGCAAGTCGTCCTTGAGCGACTTGAGGAGGTCGTACGCGCGGTTGCCGCGTTTCAACTTTCGCAATTCGCAGGTGAACGACCGCATGGCCCGTAAGATTGCCTCCGGCCCGTCCGGCAAGGCCGCCGCGATGCGCTCCACCCAATCCTGCGCCTCGTGCAGGTAAGCCAGTTGATCGAACTTCCAGTCTCGCGGGCGCAGGTTTCGCACTTCCTCGATCGCCGCGGCGATGTCCACCGCGGGCGGAGCGGCGAAGTGGGGCAGATCGCCCACTTTGACACCCGCCGCGCGGATCGCGTCATACGCGTCCAGCACTTCCGCGCCCGCGTCTGTGGCGGCGAGGCCGCGCATCAGCGCGCGCATGCGGTCGGGCTGATCCGCGAACATGCCGTCCAGCACTTCGTCGATCGCGCGGCGCTGTTCGCGCAGCGACTCGCGCTCGTCCATCACAAAGAACTCGGGATCGAGGCCCGCGAAAACGGCGTTCTCCTTCAGCAGGCGGGCGCAGAACCCGTGCACCGTGGAGACGTAGGCGCGCTCCAACTTGCCGCGGATCTCCGCGCGCTCTTGAAACTTGTGCGCCAGCTTGTCGCGCATGTTGTTCGCGGCTTTGTCGGTGAAGGTGATCGCCAGAATGCGCAGCGGGTCCACGCCGCTCTCGACCAGGCGCTCGAAGTGCGCCACCAGAACCGTCGTCTTACCGGAGCCCGGCCCCGCCACCACGCAGGTGTCCCGTGGAGTCTCCTCGACGGCGACAGCTTCCAACTGCCGGGGCGTCAATCCCACGACGACGCTCCGTCGGCGAGCGCGGGCGCCACGATGACAAACCGGCAGACGTCGCGCAGTTCGCAGAGCCGGCATTTTTCCGGATCGGCGGGGTGCGGCTCCACGCGGCCTGCGCGGACCTCGCCCGCGATACGCAAAGTCGTCTCGACGGCCTGCTGCAACCATCCCGGCGGGAATGGCGCGCTCCATCCATTACGCTGAACGCCGCCCTTCAGACCCCAGTAGGTCATACCCTCCGGACGCAGCTCGAAGGACCGCTCGATCGCCAGCAGGTAGAGTTGCGGCTGCAGCAGAGTCTCATCCGTCCCACGACTCTTGGTATTCTGCGCGCCGCTGTATTTGTAGTCGATCACGTAAGCGCCATTATTCGGGGCAACATCTATGCGGTCGATGCGCCCGCTGATTTCCACGTCCGCGCCCAGCTTGTAGCGGAATTTCTGCTCCGTGCGGATCTGGTAGCCTTGCGTCCAAGCGGGATCTTCCACCAGGGCGCGCACGTCGGCCAACATGCGCTGGCGGCAGGCTTCCGTTCGATAACCCGGCGGCACGCACTGCTCTTCACAAATGCGGCGGAAGATTCGATCGAAGGTTCCTTCGAGCGCCTGCCGATCGCCGTGAATTGCGGCCAGCACGGCGTGCACGATGGTGCCCTGGGTCCGGAAGTCGAGCCGCTGTTCCGGCCGCGCCGGCGCCGCTTGCAAGCGCAGGGTGTCCCGGCCGAAGAACTGAAACGGACACTGCAAATACGATTCGAGCCCTGTCGGCCGAAACGCCTGGTGCCGCAGCGTCACGGCCTCCAGAAGATCGGGGCTGGCTATGACTGCCGGCGGCCGCGCCGCGCCGTGCTGCCTTCCCGGCTGCGGCAGCACGGATTTCCACGGACTCGGCGCCGCCGACACGCTGTCGAGGTACAGCGACGGTAGATTCTGCTGTCCACGCGCGTCCCACTGCGGGTAGCTGAGCGTGAGCGATTCCGTGGCCCGCGTCACCGCCCAATCGAACAGGAAGCGCTCTTCGGCTTCGAAATCAGCCGCCGTGCGCAGCCGGATACCCGCCTGCTTCAACTGCGTGCGCGCCGCTTCCGGAAAGAATGGATCCTGCGTGTGAAATTTCGGAAATTGCTTTTCCACCAATCCGCACACGAAAACGACCGGCAACTGCCACTGCCGCGCCTCGTGCGCGCCGAGCACGTGCACCACGTTGCGGCGGCCATCGTCGCCGCGCAAGGGCGTCAGCCGCAACACCGATTTCGCCGCGCGCCAGAACTCGCGCAGTGGAACGGGACGCTCCCCCAACGCCCGCGCCGCCTCCTCCATCGCGCCATCGAAGAGCTCCAGCACCGCCGCTTGGCTGCGCGCTATCGCGGCGGTTTCGTAAATGCCGGGCTCAGGACTACCTGGCGCGCACAACTCACGCAGACCTTTTAGCCGCGCTGCCCACGCCGCGGGAGCCACCGAAAGCGCTCGCCATGGGTCCAGCCTCTCGATCGACCTCAACAATTCGACAACCGCACTCGCCCGCTCATCCGCAATCGCCTGCAGCTCCGCCAACCCGCGCCCCGGCATCTCCTCGCGCACCGCGAAATCGAATTCGTCGCACGCGATTCCCGGCGCCAGCCGGATGGCCGCCAGCGTTTCGGCATGATCCCATCCGCCGAGCATCGCATCCACGATGCCCGCCAGGTAGCACACCAGCGCATGCTTCGACAGGTCCGCATCGAAGTAAAATCGCGCCGGAATGCCGAAGCGATCCAGCGTCGCGCGCAGAATCGGCTCATACAGCTCCGGGCTACGCACGATCACGCCCATATCGCGGAACAGCCGGCCCGCGGCAGCCTGCTCCAGGATGCGGCGCGCGATTTCGTCCGCCTCCCGCTCGATGGAGGGCGCTTCACAAAGCTCGATGCGCGGTGGCGTCCGCTCCCACGTACACGCCTCTTCCACGAATCCCATCGCCTGCAACCGTTCGCGCGTGGGTTCGGTGATCCCGGTGGCGGGCAGCGTAAGCGTGACGTCCGCATGACGGCACAGCGCGCCGATGACGGCCAACTCCGGATCGGGCAGCGCGTAGAATCCATCCAGCCAGATAGTGTGTATCGCGGGATGGCCCTCACGCGCGATCTGTTCCGCGGCATTCGAAAGCCGCTGGGAGCGCGTCGCCAATCCGCGGCGGTCGATTTCGCGATCCACCTCGCGATAGACCGCCAGAAA
>PKYZ01000802.1 GCA_003132865.1 Bryobacterales bacterium | reverse complement strand
CAGGTGTCGCTCTATGGCAAGGTGATCGGTTCGAACCTGCCATTCCCCAAGACGCGCCGGATTGTGTTCTTGAACAATAAGCCCGCTTCACTGCCGGGGTGGGCGCTTTTGGGAGTGATGTAAACCGATCCCCGGCAGCGGCGCAGCCTGCCCGGGCAGTCTGCCCGCATCGACGTTTTCCTGACAGCGGCCAGCGGAGGTGAACACGAACGAGATCAACACCGCTCACGGGGCTCAAATCGCGGGTGCCTCCTGCACGCAATCGCCCAGCTTGCTGTGCAGGCGCACACGGCAAATGGGATCCCCGCGCCTTCAACTTTAACAGGGGCCTCAGCAAGGTCGGATCAACGACAGCGCCCGGTGGCATTATGAAATACCCTTGGAGCGACAGTACACTGCCGAACACGCCTGTTACCTGCGACACCCGTCGATACGATTTTCAGCTTACAGTTTAGACACCGTGTTGCTTCCCCAGTTCGCTGTCCAGATGTCCGCACCGTCAAAGGCCACAAAGTATGGATTCATTCCAGTGGGGAATGTACCAAGGACGGTGCCGTCGCTAGCTCGCAATTTCGTGACATTGTTGCTTTGAGTATTCGAAACCCACACAGCGCTCCCATCAAATGCGACACCCGCTGGCCCCGTGCCGACACTGAACGTCCTCAATATAGCCCCATCGCTGACTCGAACTTCGGTCACGTTGTTACTTCCCGAATTCGGCACCCACAGGTGTGCTCCGTCAAAGGCGAGTTGGTAGGGGGCTGTTCCGACGGCGAACGTTCCGAGAACCGACCCATCGGAGGTCCTTATTTTCATTACAGTGTTGCTTCCGTTATTGGCAACCCAAATATGGGACCCGTCGAAGGCCAAGCCTACTGGACCGGTGCCTACTGGAAATGTGCCGAGCAGGGCTCCATCCGCCGGCCGCAGTTTCACGACCCTGTTGCTTTCGTTGACCGCCACCCAGATGGAGGCGCCATCGAATGCACAGGCTTGGCCCTCCGACCCTACTGGAAACGAGCCGAGCAACGCGCCATCACTCGCGCGGATCTTCGAGATGATGCCCGCCGCGTTTCCGCCCGTGACCCAGACATTTGCTCCGTCGAAGCAGCCGTAGCTTCCGGTGGCCGCTCCGAGTGGGAAGGTGCCGAGGTTGAAGCCATCGCTTGCACGTATCTTGGTTATCGTGATGTCGTATTCATTGATCACCCACATGTTGGCGCCGTCGAATACGAGGCCGCTTGGGTGACTGCCTACGCCAAATGAGGTCACTTGGCTCGCCGCGTACCAATGTAAGGTTGCGACCTTGAGCGGGTTATTCGCATGCCCGAATTGTCTGAAGGGCAGGCTGACCGTCAAAAGGGCAACAATGAGCAAACCTTCGAGTTCTCGTTTCATAATCGATCTCCTTTGTTGTGGTGAGGTCTTGAAGAATTCATCTCGGCGGGACGCACTGGTGCCGAGCCCAGCCGACGCGCCCCCCTTCTCGCGTGACGCCATTGATCGAAGCGCGTGTGGCTCACCCACCTTAGCGCGCCCCGGCTCGGAAAATCGTTAGGAAGATCATAGAGATTTGTGAGAAACTTCTTAGAAGCCCGTATGTCCCTGGAAGCAAAGACCGTCTACGAGTTCGGCCCTTTCCGCCTGGACGTCGAGGAGCATTCTCTCTTCCGCGACGGCCAGTTAATCCCGCTCACGCCGAAGGCCCTGGGGACCCTTCTTCTGCTCGTCGAGAAGAAGGGCCAACTCGTGGAAAAGGACGAGCTGATGAAACGAGTTTGGCCTGACACCTTCGTTGAATCAGGCAGCTTGGCCTTTAACATTTCCGCCCTCCGAAAAGCCCTGGGCGATGACCGGCACAACGGGAACCGGTATATTGAGACGGTCCCCAAGCGGGGTTATCGCTTCATCGCCCCGGTAGTTCGACCGGACCTTGGTGCCAGCAACGCCGTCGCTGAAGAGAAATGCCCGGCCGCGCCTCCATTGGCCGCGCCGCGGCAAGCCGTCTCCAAAGTCGGAAATGGGCGCCGGATAGCCTTAGCTGGAGCCACTCTATCCGTCGCCATTCTGCTGGTCTATCTGGTCGGCCGGCCATTGTCGCCTCCCGGGATTTTGGGGTCCATCCAACTCACGCACGACGGTCGGCAGAAGGGCTTGCTCCTGGCGGACGGCTAACTCTCTATTTCAATGAGGCGACGGGAAATGGGCCGGTTATCGCCCAAGTGGCGATTTCGGGAGGAGACACGCTTAGGTTTCCCACGCCCTTCGAGACCTGTGGCGCCTTCGATGTTTCCGCGCGCCGCCAGGAAATGCTGCTCACTGTAGCCCCATGCGGCCGCGGTCCTTGGCCTTTGTGGACGCAACCCCGGCTTGGCGGCTTACCGCGGCGCATCGGGGACGTGCTTGCCCATGGTGCAGGCTGATCGCCCGATGGACGAGCGATCGCATACCACAGAGAACAGGGCATCTAGGTTGTCGATGCCGATGGCTCCCGTTCGCATAGGATCGCCACATTCCCGGCCCACTTTGGAATACCAACCACCGGTCCACGATGGTCCCCCGACGGGAAAGTTCTGCGGTTCAAAGCTTCTGATTCCCAGAGCCAGTTGAATTCGCTTTGGGAGATTTCACCGGACGGCTCCAATCTCCACGAGTTGTTCCCAGGTTGGCGCACGACTGGTTTCTTGGGCAATTGGACGCCGGATGGGAAGTACTATGTGTTTTCCTTCTCCAAGGACAGACGGAGCGACATATGGGCCACGCGAGGGAAATTATCTCCGCAATTGGGGGCATAACCGTCCCGTGCAACTGACCCACGGGCCTCTGAACTATTCCTCCCCAGCGCCCGGTGCGGATGGCAAGAACCTTTTTGTCATCGGTGGCCAGGAAGCGGCAGAACTGGTGCGATGGGATTCGGGATCGGGTGAGTTCGTCCGCTTTCTTGGCGGCATCCCGGCAGATTCGGTCAGCTTTTCACGGGACGGGCAATGGGTCGCTTATCTCAGGTTTCCCGAGGCTACCCTGTGGCGGATGCGGCCCGATGGCAGCGCAGCGAAGCAACTCACATTTGCTCCCATGCATCTCCTCGGTTTCGAGTGGTCACCGGACGGCAGCCAGATAGCGTTTCTAGCCGACGACCCCGGTAGCCCCTTCAAGATCTACTTGATTCCATCCCAGGGCGGAAGCCCCGAAGAATTGCTGCCACAGCGCCACGAACGTCAAGGCATACCAACATGGTCGCAAGACGGCCGGCGGATTGCATTTGGCGACGTCCCATTGTGTTTGAAAAGGGAACCGGCCAGGAAGTCATCCATCTTTAAGATCTTGCCACGCACCAGATCAGCAGCCTGCCGGATTCCCAGGGCTTGTGGACGAGCCGGTGGTCCCCGGACGGCCGTTACATGGCGGCTTTAACGATCGCGAAGCAGCAGTTGATGGTCTTCGATTTCCGGTCCGGCAAGTGGCGGGATCTGCACGTGGGCGACATTGACAATCCGGTGTGGTCTCACGATCGGAAATATATCTATTTCAGCTTTGTGAGAGCCAATTGGAACGCCGGAATTTTCCGGGTGCGGTTGAGCGACGGCAAGCGCGAGCGAGTGGCCAGATTTGACGGCATGCGTCACGCGATGCCTTCCTGGCATGAGCTTGCCCCGGACGATTCGCCGATGGTGCTGCGCGATATTGGCACGCAGGAGATCTATCGCCTGGATGTGGAATGGCCTTAGAAAGGAACCTCGCCGCGCGGACGCAGGGCGAGG
>PKYZ01000602.1 GCA_003132865.1 Bryobacterales bacterium | reverse complement strand
AACCGTGCAGATCCATCGCGGAGAGACTGCCCGGTCCCTGGAATGGAGCCAGCCGGTCGAGACCGATCTGCTGCCCGGTTTCGCGCTCCAGCTCGCATCGCTGTTCGCGTGAAGATCGCGTTGCGAGCTCCCTCAAAGTTTGTGGCTAATGGCATCCCCGCCCCTGGCGGTGAGTGTCACGGTGAACTAGCATTGACCGGCGACTGCGCACTTGAGTCATAATAGAGAGGACATTCTGCATGGCCACGACCACTACCATCACCGGTGCCCAGTTCGACGCCATGCCCTATGAAGAGGGCCGGCGCTGGGAACTGGTCAACGGAGATCTGATTTCTGTGTCCAGTCCGACGCCGCGTCATCAGGATATCGTGTTCGAGATACTGCTGGCTGTGCGACGCTATCTCCGGCAAAGCGGGACAGTGGGCCTGGCCTACCAGGATGTTGAATTTGCCCTGACGGAGAACGACCGCGTCCGGCCTGATGTGGGTGTTGTGATTGGGGAAAAGGCGACCCGCCTGAATCCCGACAAGGTTCCCATATCCGGCGCACCGGACATTGCCATCGAAGTCATCTCGCCAACCGAGCGCGCCTCCGAAAGCCACGACAAGGTCCGCGCCTACCTGCGAAACGGGACCACGGAAGTGTGGCAGGTCTACCCAAAATCGCGAACCGTGCAGATCCATCGCGGAGATATTGCCCGCTCCCTCGAATGGAGCCAGCCGGTGGAGACCGATTTGCTGCCCGGTTTCGCACTCCAGCTCGCGTCTCTGTTCGCCTGGGGATCGCGCAGGTAGGGGCAAGTGCCCGAACGCGTCTGCGTGGAATGCCCCAACCGGGGCCTGGCCCCCGGCGAGGATCTCCCCTCTTTTGCTCGGCTTACGTTCTGGCAAGGGAATTGCCTCTCCACCGCCGGAATCCCTATGGCCTACGTTATAACCGAAGCTTGTACCAAAGATGAATTGTGCGTGGAAGCCTGCCCGGTCGATTGCATCCACCCGAAGAAGGATGAAGCCGGGTTCGAGGAAGCGAAACACCTGTACGTCGAACCCGACGACTGCATCGATTGCGGCGCGTGCGTGCCGGTGTGCACCGCGAACGCAGTCTATCCGCTCGACGAGCTGCCCGCCGAGTTGGCGCATTTCGCGGCGGAAAACGCGGCGCACTACGGCAAGAACTGAATAATAACCAAACGATTCCAGAGTTGCCGCGTCTGCTGTCGTATGCGCACTCTGCTTCAGATCTCTCTCGCCCTATCCCTGTCCGGATCGCTGTCTGCCCAATTTCCGGGGTTGACGCTTCCGCCCAGCGGGAACAATCAGAAGGCATCGGTGACTCAGTTCATTGGCCCGGTGAAGGTCACGATCGATTACTCCAGCCCTGCTGTGCACGGTCCTGGCGGCAAAGACAGGCGCGGCCAAATCTGGGGCAAGCTGGTCCCCTACGGCCTGACGGACCTGGGTTTCCACAGCGGAAAGCCGAGTCCGTGGCGCGGCGGCGCCAACGAGAACACGATATTCACGGTCTCCGATCCGGTCACAATCGAAGGCCAGCCGCTAGCTGCCGGCCAGTATGGATTGCATCTCATTGCGGGACCGGACGAATGGACCGTCATTTTCTCGAAGAACGCCTCGGCCTGGGGCAGCTTCTTCTATGACGAAAGCCAGGACGCGCTGCGCGTAAAGATCAAACCAGCCAAGCATGAATACCGCGAGTGGCTGACCTACGAGTTCACCGCCCGCCGTCCCGCCGAAGCCACGGCCGAGTTGCAGTGGGAAGAACTGGCTGTGCCGCTCAATATCAAAGTGGATAACGTCAACGAGATCTATGTCACCAAGCTGCGCCAGGAACTCACCGGCGCTGGCGGTTTCAATCCGCAGGCCTACGACGCGGCCGCGCAGTTTTGCGTGCAAGCCGGGACGCACCTGGAGGACGCCTTAAACTGGGCGGACCTGGCGATCAAAATGCCCTTCGTCGGCCAGACCAACTTCGACACACTAAGCACGAAAGCGCAAGTACTGTTGAAAATGGGCCGCGATGCGGAGGCCCAGACAATCATGCAGACTGCGGTGCACGACCCCACCACGACGAGCCTCCAGATCCATCAGTACGGCCGCCAATTGATCGCCGCAAAGAAGAATCGGGAGGCCTTAGAAGTCTTCAAGCTGAATGCCGAGCGCCATGGCGACGCGTGGCCGGTGAACGTCGGCCTGGCGCGAGGTTACATGGCGGTTGGCGACTACAAGAAAGCGGCGGAGTACGCTCAGAAAGCGGCGGCGCAGGCCCCCGACGATCAAAACCGGCAGAACCTTGAAGCCATGGCTAAGTCTCTCGCCGAGGGGAAGCCTTACGACAATTGAGGGTTTTTCGGGGTGGCGGCAAAGAGTGTATATTGAAGTGGAGCCACCCTGATGACCCAGGAAGACCTCGAACAGATCCGCGTGATCGTCAGCGCGGCTATCAGCGCTAACAATGCAGTGCTCTTTGCGGCCATGCGCGCGATTGAAGAGCACGTCGATCTCAGGTTCGACGAACTCGACAAGCGCCTGGAGCTAGTCGAGCGCCGCCTCGACCGCTTGGACTCCCGTTTCAGCGTTTTCGAGTTTCAAATGGCCGGGATCGGCAAGTCCCTCACTATCGGCGAGAAGTTCGACGGCGAATTGTCCAATACCCAGGTGCCCAGCAGCGCGCCATCGACGAGTTGGCCCGCCGCGTAGCCAAAATCGAGCAGCGACTCAATCAGTAGCGCCAGCGCTCCCAGGCGGCAGCAGCGCCCGTATCGTCTCCAGCGTATCCGCGTCCTCCGGTTTCTTATCGGTCCGCCAGCGCGCCATGCGCGGAAAACGTACTGCGATCCCCGACCGGTGCCGCGGCGAGCGCTGGATGCCTTCGAACGCCAGCTCGAAAACCAGTTCGGGCTTCACAGCGCGCACCGGGCCGAACTTCTCGATCGTATTGCCGCGCACGAAAGCGTCCACCTGGCGAATCTCCTCGTCCGTGAGTCCTGAGTAGGCCTTCGCAAACGGCACCAGCTCGTTGCCGTCCCACACGCCGAACGTGTAATCGGTGAAGAGGCTGGCGCGGCGGCCGTGGCCGGGTTGCGCGTAAATGAGCACCGCATCCACCGAGTAAGGCTGTATCTTCCATTTCCACCAGTCTCCGCGGCGGCGGCCCACGCGATAGGGCGAGCCGAGGCGCTTCAGCATCAAGCCCTCCACCTTGCGCGCGCGGGCTTCCTCGCGCCGCACCGTCAACTCTTCCCAGGTGTCCGTCAGCACAACGGGCGAGACAATCAACGCGGAATCCGGCGGCGCGATCTCTTCGAGGTGCGCGCGGCGGAATTCGAGCGGCCGCTCGCGAATATCTTCCCCGTGCAACTCCAACAGGTCGTATGCCACGATGACTACCGGCACTTCGCTCAAGATGCGGGGACCCAGCAGCTTGCGGCCGATGCGGCGCTGCAGTTGGGCGAAGGGCAGCGGCTCGCCGTTTTTCCAGGGCAGCACCTCGCCATCGACCACCACGCCTTCCGGCAACTGTGCGCCGAGCGCCGCAAGCTCCGGAAAGCGGTCCGTCATCAACTCCTCGCCGCGCGACCACACGAACGTGCGCCCGCTGCGGCGGATCAACTGGGCGCGGATGCCGTCCCACTTCCATTCCACCTGCCATTCGCGAATGCCGCCAAGCTCCTCGATTGCGCCTTCCAACGGGTAGGCGAGGAAGAAAGGATACGGGCGGCTGACATCGGCGTCGCGCGCGTCGGGGGTCACCAATTCCGTCCAAAATGCGGCGGTGGGCTGCCAGTCGCCCATGAGGCGGTGCGAGACGACCGCGGCGTCCAGGCCGCTGACCGCAGCTACTGCGCGCACCACCAGGCTTTGCGACACGCCCACGCGAAACTCTCCGGTGATGATCTTGTTCCAGGCGAAGCGCTGCCGTTCGTCCATTTCGCACCAGGCGGAAACCAGCGAGGCGCGCCTAGCTTCGTCATCGGCTTCGCGCAGCGGCAACAGGCGCTCTTCGATCCAGTAGTGCAGCGGCAAGTTGCTCGAAGACCTGGCAGGCGGCAACAGCAGCGCGATGGTTTCCGCGAAGTCGCCGACGGCGTGGTAGCACTCGCCGAACAGCCAGTCGGGGATGCCGGACTCCTCAATGGCCCACTGCGCCAGCTTGCGCGATTCCAGCAGTCGCTTCGGGCGGCGGCCGATCAGGAAGGTGGCAGCCCAGGCGGCGTCGGCCGGCGGCACGCGCGAGAAGTAGCGCGTGAGGGCCTCGACCTTCTCGTTGGTCTTGGTGGTCTCGTCGAGGGCGGCGTAAAGGTCGGCGAACGATTTCATGGCTCAGCCTCGGCAGGCTCGGCGCCGGTTTCGTCCTGCTCACCATCGAAGCGGGTCTCGACCGCTTGAGCGTCGATCCCCTGTTGCTTGAGCCACTCCACCACGGGCGCGCGATATCCGTGCGTGACCCACACACGGGACGCGCCGGACAAGCGAATCGCGGACATCAGACCCGGCCAATCGGCATGGTCGGAGAGTACAAAGCCACGGTCCAGCGAGCGCCGGCGGCGCGCCCCGCGGATACGCATCCAGCCGGAGGCGAAGCCCGTCGAAAGCGGGCCGAACCGGCGGATCCACGGCGTGCCGTTCGCCGATGGCGGCGCGAGGATCAGCGCGCGGCTCCAATCCGTGGCGGCGGGCGCGGCGTCGGCGTGCGTCGTGGGGGCGAGCGCGATGCCCGCCTCGCGGTAGTGCCGGCAGTACTTCTCGACGGCGCCGTTCGTGTAGATCGGACCGGCTACGGAGTCGAGGCCCGCGAGCACGCGCTGCGCTTTGCCCAAGCTGTAGGCGAACAGCACGCTGGCTTTGCCGGCCTGCTGGTTGGCGGCCCACCAGCTCCGGATTTCGGCGAACACCTCAGCCTCGGGCGGCCAGCGATAAATCGGCAGGCCGAAGGTGGATTCGGTAACAAAAGTGTCGCAAGCGACCGGTTCGAATGCCGCGCAGGTCGGATCGGGCTCCAGCTTGTAATCGCCGGAAACCACCCACACTTCGCCGCCGGATTCGATGCGCATTTGCGCGGAACCGAGAATGTGACCCGCAGGATGCAGCGAAACCCGCACTCCGTCCAGCACCACGGACTCGCCATAGTCGAGCGCCTGGATGGCAGCCTCACCGCCGGCCCGCGCCCGCAGCAGAGCTTCGCCGGGTCGCGCTGTGAGATACGCTCGCGAGCCTGGACAGGCGTGGTCGGAATGCGCGTGCGTGATGACGGCGCGATCTACCGGACGCCACGGATCGACGTAGAAATCGCCGCCCGCGCAGTAGAGTCCGTTGTCAGTCAGTTCGAGAATGATTCCAGTATAGGTTACGGCCCGGCAATCCAGTGGCGACACACATACCATTCCGTTGCCGAGAATGGTCAGCGCCGGCAACAGGAGAAACCGCGTGACGCGCGCGCCACAGGCTGTCCCGTCTCATCCGCGGCGATTGATCCGGAAAGACCGGCGGGCAGGACCGCGCGCTCAGGATCCGAAGGGGCGTAAAACAGTAATGCGCCCGCATTATCTTCCAACTGCGCCGGCCTGTTCGTTCGTGTCGTTACACGGCCGGTAACGCCGCTTTGCGAGTGTACTCGAAAGTCATTCGGTATACCCGCCGGCTGTTGACGCGAACATTGGTCCGGGTCTTATCGATCAGCCGGCCGGTGGCGAGTAAGCCATCGCGCAGCAGCGGCAGTTGCAGGCGCACGCGGCCCTCCGCGAAAGCAACCAGGGCCATGACCATGCCGACACCGGGTATCACCGCTATCAGGGACATCCATGGGCCGAACGGCCGGCGGCGCATGCCCGCAATGCGAGACACCTCAGGCTGTGCCCTCAAGTATTCCACTTCCACCGGACCGCCCACGCATTGGCCTTTCGCGAAGGACGATCCCTGGAAGGGCCGGCCTGCCACCTCGTATCGATAGTGGTTCTCATAGATCGGGACGCCCCGCCTGCTTTCGGACCTCCCTTCGAAGAAGCCGGTGTCGTTGCAGCCCAAAGCTTGTCCCCACGTCCGCTCCACGCGCCCGGCCCCAAAACGCCAGGCCGAAACGTCTGCATGCCAGACGAAAAGCCAGAACATGAAAGATCCAAGAACCAGGACGAGCCACCCGATCTGGGACTTCTGACTGCCCAACAGCATAAGCGCCGCGAGCGGAGTTCCGATCGTCCGGGGAGGCGCCGCGAATTGGCCCCGGCCGAGAGATTCGCTCATTGGTAAGAGTATATGCCCGCGGCGGCTTACGCGCTTGGTGCGGTCCGGCGGGGTCGCGGAACGCGTTACACTGGCTTTAATGACGGCAGTTTGGATGCTGCTCCTGCTATTTGTAGGTCCGGTGGTCGTGGCGGCGCCCGGCGCGCTCCCGGCGCGGGAGACGCTCGAATACACGGTCGAATGGCGGCTGGTCACGGCGGGAAAGGCGCGCCTGGTGTGGAGCGCGACGCCACATCATTCCAGTCCGGGCTGGCAGGCCGATCTGCACCTGGAGTCCACCGGCCTGGTTTCCAAGCTCTTCAAGGTGAATAACGACTACGTCTCAAATCTGGAATCGGACTTGTGTTCTTCAGGCTCTTACCTGAAGGCGGAAGAGGGCAGCCGGCACAAGGAAACCCGCGTGACCTTCAACCGCGAGGCGCGCAAGGCCGAATACCTGGAGAAGGATTTAGACAAGAAGGCCGCAGTGAACGCGCACGAGATCGACATTCCACCATGCGTGCACGACGTATTGGGCGCCCTGTACTCGCTGCGCACGCTGAACCTGCAGCCCGGACAGACCACGCAGATGGCGATCAGCGACGGCAAGAAAAGCGTGATGGCGCGCGTGGAAGCGCAACAGCGCGAGGATATCAAGACGCCGGCCGGATCGTTCAAGACCATCCGCTACGAGGCGTTCCTGTTCAACGACGTGCTGTACCGGCGCTACGGGCATCTGTACTTCTGGCTGACGGACGACGCGCGCAAGCTGCCCGTGCAGATTCGCGTGCGCCTGCAGCTTACGATTGGCACGATTACTTTGCAACTGGAGAAGGAAGACAAAACATGAAATGGCTCGCCTGTTTTTGGGCGGCAGCGGCGATGGCGTGGGCCCAGAGCGGCGGCGCATTGCTTTCGAATCAGGAAGCGCTGAAGCTGGAACAGCGCACCGTGCAATTGATGGAATCGACCGGCTTGGCCGTGCCTGGTTTGGCGCGCGCCGGCGCGCCCGCGTTGGAAGATGCCCGGCAGGCGCTGGCCAACCTGGAAACCGCTCCGCAAAATGCCGCGAATACGTTTACTTTTCTGGGCGACGCGCGCGCCTATCTGGCGATCTCCGACACCGTGCCGAAGCCTTATCCGTTTCCCGAAGAAGGGCGGCGGCAGTTCGGCGAACTGCGCGACGCGGTGGATCGCCTCGACTCGCATTTCCGCGCGCTGCTGGATTCCAACGATGCGCAGTTGCGCAATCCGGACCGCGACAATCTGAAGCGCTACGCGGAAGCCAATGAAAAGCTCGGCCCGCCGTCCGCGCAGAAGCCACGCGTGGTGTTTCTGGGCGATTCGATTACCGACGGCTGGCGGCTCAACGAGTATTATGGCAGCGAGCGCGACTTCGTCAACCGCGGCATCGGCGGCCAGATCACCGGCGAGATGCTGGGCCGCATGAAGTCCGATGCGATCGACTTGAAGCCGCGGCTGGTGCTGGTGCTCGCCGGCATCAACGATCTCGGGCGGGGGGTGGCCGTGAGCACCATCGAGAATAATCTGTCGATGATCGCGGACGTGGCTGAGGCGCACCATATCGAGCCGATGTTCGCGTCCCTGTTGCCGGTGAGCGATTACCACAAGGACGTGAATCCACAGTACGCCCGGACCACGCGCCTCGCGCCCTCCAAGATTCTGGAGTTGAACGGCTGGCTCAAGAGCTTCTGCGAGCAGCGGCATTTCCCGTACGTGGATTACTATACGGCCCTGGTGGACAAGGCCGGATTTCTGCAGACGGATCTGGCGGATGACGGTCTGCATCCCAATGGCAAGGGCTACCGCGTCATGGCGCCCATCGCGCTGGCGGCGATCGATAACATGTCGAAGCCCGAGGTGAAACCGGCGAAGAAGAAAGCCGGCATACGCGCGTGGCTCGAGAAGGAGCACAAGTGAGCAAAGCGGCCCGTCTGATAGCGCTGCTGATGGCGCTCGCCTGCTGGGGCGCGCTCGCCGCGCCGCCGGCCAAGATCGTGCTGGTGGCCGGCAAACCCAGCCACGGCCCCGGAGAGCACGAGTTCAACGCAGGCTCGATGCTGTTGGCCAAGTGTCTGCGCCAGAATCCGGGCGTCGACGCGATCGTGGTGAAGGGCGGCTGGCCGGCGGACGACTCTTTCTTCGAGGGCGCGAGATCCATCGTGCTGTACATGGATGGCGGCGAAAACCACCCGCTGTTGGCGGACGACCGTCTCGCGAAGCTGGGCACGCTGATGAAGCGGGGCGTGGGCCTGGCCTGCCTGCACTACGCGGTGGAAGTGCCCGGCGACCATGGGGGTCTGGAATTGCTGGACTGGATCGGCGGGTTTTACCGGCGGCCGTATTCGCAAAACCCGGTCAACGACGTGGAACTGACCCAGGCCGCGCCGGCGCACCCCATCTCGCGCGGTTGGGACGGCTTTCGCGGGACCGACGAATGGTATTACCGCATTGTGTTCCGCAAGGACGATAAGCGGCTGGTGCCCATCCTGAGCGCCATGCTGCCCAAGGACGCGCCGCAGCAGGAGACTGTCGCCTGGGCGGTGGAGCGCGAAGACGGCGGCCGCGGTTTCGGATTCACCGGCGGGCACTATCACCACAACTGGGGTCTGGAGGATCAACGCCGCCTGGTGGTGAACGCGATCCTGTGGACCGCCAAGGTGGAGATTCCCGCCACCGGGGCGACGTGCGATCTCACGCCGGAAGACCTGAAAGCGAACCTGGATACTAAATAGGGCCGGAATACAGAAGTCAGAAGACAGAAG
>PKYZ01000416.1 GCA_003132865.1 Bryobacterales bacterium | reverse complement strand
GTGAACGCGGCACGCACGAGAGCGTGCGCCACGTCATTACTCCCGCAGCATCTTCCGGTCCACCATCCAATCCCGCAGCCGGTCCGGCCAAGTTGCCACCGGCAGGTGCGAAGGCCGCATGCCCACGCCGTGCGGCCCGCTGGCGTAGATATGCATCTCCGTGGGCACTCCCTGTTTTTCCAGATCCAGATACAAGTTGACGGTGGTCACCACGTGCGACCGGTCCTCATCGGTGCACATCAGAAACGTCGGAGGCGCGTCTTTCGGCACGGTGATCGTTCCGGGCTGGAATCCCGGATAGATGGCCGCGGCAAAATCGGGACGTGAGCTGGCGCGCTCCACCGGATCGGCGGCGCCCGCGTTGCCCGCATCGAAGCGCGTCTCGATCAGGGCGGTCAGTTCCCCGCCCGCCGAAAAGCCCATGAAGCCGATGCGCGCCGGATCCACGCCCCACTCCGCGGCGCGGCTTCGCACCGTGCGCACGGCCCGCGCCGCGTCCGCCAGCGCATCGCGCTCCACCGTATAGTGCGAGCCCGCCGCGCGCGCCAGCCGGTACTTCAGCACGAAGGCCGCGATGCCGTTCCGATTCAGCCACTCGGCGATTTCCCAGCCCTCCTTGTCGATGACGAGCTGCGAATGGCCGCCGCCCGGCGCGACCACCACCGCCATCCCATTGGCTTTCTCCTTCGCCGCCAGGAAAACGTAGATCGATGGATAGTGCACCACGGTGAATCGCTTGGGCAGCTTGGAATTGGCCGCCGATTCGAACACTTCGGCGGCTGTTTCCCCTTCCGATCCCGGCGCGCCATTCGGCCAAAGCCGTATTTCCGCGCCGCGCTCGATGGCGAGCGCATATCCGCTAACCAGAACCACACTGAGGATGAGTTTCGCGATCATAGCTTAGAACCCCTGACCTTCTCTTGTGACAGGCATTCCGGAGTAGTGTACGTGGACCAAACGCCACCGGCCTTGCTCTTTACGATAGATCTGCGTTTCGCGGCCCTTGGTCGCCAGCGGAGAACCGTCTTTTCTGAGCTTCGCGGCAAAATCCCAATAGAATTCAGCCCATGCAGTGTCTCCGTACGCGTGGATCGACACATCTTTAATGCTGAGCTTTCGTTCGGTGAAAGTGTCTCCCATGAGGTGGCGAAAGACATGGTCCGCCACTTGATCGAGACCGTGCTCATGCCCTAACGGGTGAATGAACGACACGTCCGGCGAATGCGACCATATCTGTCTAACAAGCTCCACGTCGGCGGTGTCAACGGCCTTCGCGTACTCCGCGATCAGGTGACGGATATCGTCAACGTCCGCTTGCGCGCCACTAGTCTGGCCTGCAACGTCGAACGAAGCTACTGCCGCCAGGACAAGACAGCGCAACAGAACCGGGTTGCCGGCCTGCCGCCGGCCTACTGCCGACATGAGTTTCGCAATCATAACTGGGGGCAGTGTATCACAAGCCTGTGCGCATGCCGTTAAGCCCATCGGATTATGATGAGAGGTACCGTGCGAATCTCGTTCGTTTTTCCGGCCGCATGCCTCGCGGCCTTAGCGGCGGCCCCGTGCTACGGACAGCCCGCCTCTGGCATTCCCCACCTTGAGAAACACGGCGCTGCGACCCAGTTGATCGTGGGCGGGCAGCCCTTCCTCGCCCTCGCCGGCGAACTGGGCAACAACACCGGCACCAGCCTGGAGAACATGCAGCCCCTCTGGCCCAAGCTGGCCGCCGGGAACTTGAACTGCGTCCTCGCCGCGATCTCCTGGGCGCAGATGGAGCCCTCCGAAGGCCGCTACGAGTTCGCCTTGATGGACGGATTAATCGAGGAAGCGCGCCGCCACGATCTCAAGCTGGTGTTCCTCTGGTTCGGTAGTTGGAAGAATGGCCTCTCCAGCTACGCTCCCTATTGGGTCAAGCAGGACTTTCGGCGATTCCCGCGCATCCGCCTCGGAACCGGCAAAAGCATCGAGATCCTCAGCACCTTCGGCGACGCGACGCGCGATGCCGACGCGCGCGCCTTTCGCGCCCTCATGCGCCACATCAAGGCGGTCGACGGCGCCCGGCACACCGTCGTCATGATGCAGGTGGAAAACGAGGTCGGCGTGCTGCGCGACTCGCGCGACCGCTCTCCCATTGCCAACCAGGCGTTCGCCGGGCCCGTGCCGCGTGAACTCATGGCCTATTTCGAAGAGCACCGCGACACCCTGGCTCCCGAACTACGCGAAGTCTGGGCCGCCAACGGATCGCGGACCTCGGGCACGTGGGAGCAGGTCTTCGGACCGGGCAAGCCCGCCAGCGTCGCCATGCCGATTCAAACCACCGCTCCGCCCATGACTCCGGAAGAACACGAATCGGCGTGGCGCAGTCTGCATTGGCCGTCGGACGAGATCTTCATGGCGTGGAACTACGCGCGCTACGTCGGCAAGGTCGTGGCCCAGGGCAAGCAGGAGTACGGCATCCCCATGTTCGTCAACGCCTGGCTGCAGCAGCCGAACCACGCCTGGCCGGGCACGTATCCGAGCGGCGGGCCGCTGCCCCAGGTGCACGATATCTGGCGGGCGGGCGCGCCCGCGATCGACATGCTCGCCCCCGACCTCTACGTCCAATATTTCGACGAAGTTTGCGAACGCTTCACCCGCAATGCGAATCCGCTGTTCATCCCGGAGACGAGTGCCAACGCGTCGAATGTGCTGATGGCCTTCGGCAAGTACCATGCCATCGGCTTCTCGCCCTTCTTCATCGAACGCATGGTGGGGCCGGACACCGACCTCGCCGCCGCGTATCGCGTCGTGTCCAACCTGGCGCCCGCGATTGCAGCGCACCAGGGCACCCCGGAAATCGCAGCCGTCCGCACCCGGCAGGGCGACCCGCCCGCAAAACTCGCACTCGGTGGCTACACGCTCGAGCTCACCTTCACCGGCCGCGGCCGCTCGCCCATAGCACCCCAACCGGCCACCGGCCAGCCGCCTCCCGCGGCGGCCGCGCAGGCTGGTCAGCAGGAACCCGTTCAGGGATCTGCCATCTTCGTGGCCGCCGGCCCCCACGAGTTCTTCATGGGCGCGGTGGGAGGCGGCGTGCGCATTGCGTTTACTCCCACCACGCCGGGCCCCTCGACGGTCGGGCTGGGCGATGTGCAGGAAGGCCGCTTCGTCGATGGCAAATGGACCGCCGTCCGCCAGTTGGCCGGCGACGACACCGGCCAAGGCGAGATCCTGACGCTGCGGCCCAATACCACCCTTCGCGTGACAGTGTACCGCTACGAATAGGTGGGCCCGATTTGGCCGCACCGCACAATTTGCATGGCTCTAACTCTGGTGCTATACTCCAGCCAAGTCAACTTGCAGGTGCGGGCGTTTTTGAACCGCAGGAAGGATCTGACAATGACAATGACGGCTGTGTTACACCATGCCTGGCGCTCCGTTGCTCTCGCCGCGATCTTGCTGATTCCGCTATCGGCGTATCCGCAGACCACGCTCACGGGGGCGATCCAGTTTTCAACCAACTCCGGCGGCGCAGCTTACGGCGGCCTGCTATGGAATACTTTTGGTGGCGACTCCTATTACGACTTGTGGCTAGCACAGAATCCAGATGCAACCTTGCCTGTCAACGGTCCGTCCGACGAACTCGCTAGCATCAACATACCACTGGACATGGGTAACAGCTACAAGTTCTACATCTTCGGCCAACCCGGCCCCGGCGTGATCACCGGCTTCAATGGATTGAACCTGTTCTTCAACGGGAATAATTCTGCTGCAGGCATCTCGGTGTTTGGCGCTACCAACAGCTCCAACTTTCTGCCAAACAGTGCCAGCACACTGACGCTCCAAGGGGCCCCCGCGGCGGGTTCGGGCAGGAGCTTCTACAGTTCGGGTAGTGTCATCGTGGTCCAAGCCGGCTACGATTGGAACACACCCGCGACCCCGCCCGGCGACGTGTGCCAGGCATTTGTTTTCTCTCCCGCTCTCGGAGATGGCGCGGATTACTTCGGATCGTTGACCCTGCAGGTTTGGCCGGCGGCGGCTCTGAGCCTCAGCCAAAGCAGCGGCGCGCCGGAAACCAAAGTCACCATAGCAGGCAGTGGCTTTGCTCCTACCGAGACGGTCGAAATCTACGGCGGCCACATTGGCGCTCCCCCTCTATTTACCAGCACCACCACCGATGCCAGCGGTTCCTTCGCGGTCACACCGCCCGAACCGCAGCACCCATACGGCCCCATGGACGTTTACGCTTTGGGGGTGAGCAGCCGCCATCTCGGAGCTGCGANNCAGGCGGTACCACAACGGCGTACGGCTTTGGCTTCGGCGCGGTGGAGGTAGTCGATATCTATTGGAACAACCCCCGGCAGTTACTTGGTACGGCGACCGGGAACGGTCACGGGAGCAGTGCCTTAACGATCGCGATCCCGGCAAACGCGTCGCCTGGGATCAACGGAGTGATCGGGATTGGACAGATCACGAAGGCCATCGGCATAGGCGAAGTCGCGGTGCGATAACCCACCCGGCGGCCCTGGCAGCTCCAGTCACCGCCCTGCCACCGGGACCGTCCCCTTTTCTTCTCAACGCGTTGCCGCCACAGCAGCGCCGAACCCCTTGTGTCCCGCCTGTAGAATGGAATTGGTGGATGCGCCACTCACCGGCGCGTCCACCCCGGCAGGAGCAACCATGAAAAACGAAACGAACCCAATTCGCCCCGGCGCGCGCAATCAAAAACCGCCGCCGCCCCATACCGGCAGAGAAAGACGCACAAAAACGCCCAAAGATGCACAACTTTGCCTCCAAATTACCGAACGAACCCAAAAAAATGGGGGGCATTTCTGGTAGAAATACACCGCGACCCCGTCGCTGCCTTCCGCCGGCCGGCCATACCCTCTTTCGCCGTTTACAATGGAGACTGGCACCGAGAGAACACATCATGACCGCATCCGAAGAGATTAAACAACAACTGCACCCAGGCAAGCTGTTCATCAACGGCCGGTGGGAAGACGCGGAACACGGCGGCGCGATTGACGTCGTCAACCCGGCGACCGGAGAATTGCTGACCACCGTTCCCGACGGTCAAGGCCGCGACGTGGACCGCGCCGTGGCCGCCGCGCGCGCCAGTTTCGAGCGCAAGAGTTGGCGCGGCATGGACCCGTCCAAGAAGGAAAAAATCCTCTGGGACATCTCCGAAATCCTGCTGAAGCACCGCGAAGAGCTGGCCGTGCTCGAAAGCATGGAGAACGGCAAAACCGTGCGCGAGGCGGGCGGCGCGGATGTCGATCCGGCTATCGACGCGTTTCGCTATTACGCCGGCTGGGTGCGCAAAATCTACGGCGAAACCATTCCGGTGGATGGCCCCTTTCTGAACTACACGCTGCGCGAGCCGGTGGGCGTGGTGGGCGGCATCGTGCCGTGGAATTATCCGCTGCAGATCGCGGCGTGGAAAGTGGCGCCGGCGCTGGCCTGCGGCTGCTCGGTGGTGCTGAAGCCTTCGGAATGGACCCCGCTCACCGCGCTCAAGCTGGCTGAATATTGCCATGAAGCGGGCCTGCCGGACGGCGTCCTGAACGTGGTCACCGGCTACGGCCAGACGGCCGGCGAAGCGCTGGCGCTGCACATGGACGTGGATAAGATCAGCTTCACGGGCAGCATCCGCACGGCGCGGCGGCTGCTGCAAGCCTCCGGCGAATCCAACCTGAAGCGGCTCAGCCTGGAATTGGGCGGCAAGTCGCCAAACATCATTTTCCCGGATTGCGACATGGAGGCGGCGCTCAAGTCGGCCTTCTGGGGCATCTTCGCCAACAAAGGCGAGATCTGCAGCGCGGCGTCGCGGCTGCTGGTGCATGAAGATATCCACGACCAGTTCGTCGGCGAACTGGTCGCGCGCGCCCGGAAGCTGAAGGTCGGCGATCCGCTCGATAAGGGCACTCAGATGGGTTCGCAGGTTTCGGCGCGGCAACTGGAGCGTATTCTGGATTACATCAAGTCCGGCAAGGAAGAAGGCGCGAAGCTCGAGTGCGGCGGCGAGCGCGACACCGAAGGCGCCAAGGCCAAGGGCTTTTTCGTGAAGCCCACGATATTTTCGGAGGTGAAGCCGGACATGAAGATCGCGCAGGAGGAGATCTTCGGTCCGGTGCTCTGCGCGCTGAAATTCCGCGACCCCGATGAAGCCGTGGAGATCGCCAATTGCACCATCTACGGCCTGGTATCGGCGGTGTGGACGCGCGACATCAAGCTCGCCCACCGCATGGCGGCCGATATCAAGGCCGGCTCGGTGTGGATCAATACCTACAACGGGTTCGACACCGCATCGCCCTTCGGCGGCTATAAGCAGAGCGGCTTCGGGCGCGATCTGGGCTCGTACGCGCTGGAGCAATACACCAATATCAAGTCCGTGTGGGTGGCGCTTTGATGGACCGCGAATCGATCCGGCGGCGGTTCGAGGACAACCACATCCTGCGCGTCAAGCTGGGCGCATTCGATATCGACGCCACGCTGCGCGGGAAATACATCAGCGTGGAGAAGTTCTGGTCGGCGGCTGAATCCGGCTTGGGCTTTTGCGATGTGATCTTCGGCTGGGACATCGGCGATGTGCTCTACGACAACGTCAAGTTCACGGGCTGGCACACCGGCTATCCCGACGCGCACTGCCGCATCGACCTGGCCAGCTACCGGTTGGTGCCGTGGGAGCCGGGCACGGCGTTCTTCCTGCTGGATTTCTGCGACGCCGAGGGCCGGCCGCTGGCCCTCGCGCCGCGGCAAGTGTTTCAGCGGGTGCTCGACCGCGCGGCCGAGCGCGGGTACACGGCGCATTTTTCGGCCGAGTACGAATTCTTCATCTTTCGCGAGACGGCGCAGACCTTGCGCGACAAGCACTTTGCGGCGTTGACTACTTTGACGCCCGGCATGTTCGGCTACAGCGTGCTGCGGGCCTCGGCCAATGCGGACCTGGTGCTGGAGATCATGGAAGCGCTGGCGGCGTTCGACGTGCCGCTCGAGGCCTTCCACACGGAAACCGGACCGGGCGTGTACGAAGCGGCCATCGCCGTCGAGCCGGGCCTGGTGGCCGCCGACCGCGCGGCGCTGTTCAAGACCGCGGTGAAGGAGATCGCCGCGCGGCATAACCTGACCCCGACCTTCATGGCCAAGTGGAACGCCGGTCTGCCGGGATCGAGCGGGCATTTGCATCAGAGCCTCAGCCGCACCGGAAATAACGACAACCTGTTTTCTGGCGAGGCAACGGACGACGGCATGTCCGATCTGATGCGGCAATACGTCGCCGGGCTGGTGACGAATATGCAGGAATTGGCGGCGGTTTTTTGCCCCACTATCAATTCCTACAAGCGCACCGTGCCGGGCGCCTGGGCTCCGGTGAATGCCACCTGGGGTGTGGATAATCGCACAACCGCGGTGCGGGCAATACCCGGACGCAAGAAGTCCACACGCGTGGAACTGCGTCTTACCGGGGCGGACATCAATCCCTATCTAGCGATGGCGGCATCGCTCGCGGCGGGTCTGGACGGAATCGAACGGAAGCTGGAGCTTCCGCCGCCCACCGTAAATGCTTACTTCGGGGATGCGCCGCCGCTGCCGCGCACGTTGGCTGAGGCGACCCGCCTCTTTCGCCAGAGCCGCGTAGCGCGCGAATGGCTGGGCGAAGAGTTTATGGACCACTACGCGAGCACGCGCGAATGGGAAGTGCGCCAATATGAAAAAGCCGTGACGGACTGGGAACTGGCGCGCTACTTTGAGTCGGTCTGACGGGCAGTGTGTGTCAGATTTGTACAGCCGCGTCTCAGCGGCCGATGGACGGAGGGGTGGAAATCATCGATAGCAGTAAGCTAAGTAGCACCAAAACCGCGAGTCCGCCGGCAATCCACATACAGTTCTCGTTCGTCCCTGCAAAGGTATAGTGCAATTCAAGGACCGAATATTACAGTTCCTGAGTGGGGCAGGACTCCAGTCCTGCGGCCGACGTCNNACCTGGAGGTCTGCCCCACCAACTACCCCCGAATCAGGCGGACCGCGTTCGATAGAGGATTTCCCCCCGGGGGCGCACCGGCCGCCGCAGGCTCCTCGGCCAACGCCGGTTGCTCCTGCCCTTCCCCCGGCGCTAGAAACAGATTCGTCTGCACGCCGTGCTGGCGAGTGTACAGATCGTAATACCGCCCGTGCAAGGCGTACAGCGATTCGTGCTGGCCGCGCTCCACGATGCGCCCGCCCTCAACCACCAGGATCTGGTCCGCGCGCCGAATGGTCGACAGCCGGTGCGCGATCACGAACGTCGTGCGGCCTCGCATCAGGTACGATAGACCCTCCTGAATGAGGGCTTCCGACTCGGAGTCGAGGCTCGAAGTAGCTTCATCCAGAATCAGAATCGCGGGATCGGCCAGGATAGCGCGCGCGATGGAGACCCGCTGCCGCTGGCCGCCCGATAACTTGACGCCGCGTTCGCCGACCACGGTGTCGTAGCTTTTATCGAACGACTCGGCGAATTCGTCCACGCGCGCAATGCGGCAGGCTTCGCGAATCTGCGCTTCGGTGGCGCCGGGGCGCGAGAAGCCCACGTTCTCGCGTATGGTGCCGTCGAAGAGGAAGGTGTCCTGCAGCACCACGCCAAGCTGCGTGCGGTAGGAGTCCAGCCGGATGGTGGAAAGGTCCACGCCGTCCACGAAGATGGCGCCCTCGCGCGGAGTGTAGAAGGCGGCGATAAGTCCGATGATCGTGGACTTGCCGGAGCCGGACGGGCCCACCAGCGCGGTTACGGTGTCCGACGCCGAACGAAACGAGACGTCGTGCAGCACGGTCTTGCCTTCGTCGTAGGAAAAGGTGACATGGTCGAAGACCACTTCGCCCTGGATTCGTCCGGCGCTTACCTGCCGGCGCGGGTCTTCGTCCTCGGGACGCTCGCGCAGCACTTCGCGCGTGCGCTCCAGGCCGGCCAGCGCTTCGCTGATCTGCGTTCCGATGCCCACGATTTGGAAAACCGGTCCGATCAGAAAGGCCAGGAACATGGTGAAAGTGAAGAACTGGCCCAGCGTCAGGGTATGCGCCATCATCTGGCGCGCGCCCAGATACATCACCAGCGCGCCCAGTATGCCCATCATGACCGTCGCGCCAAAGCTCATGAACGACGTGGAAGTGAGACTCTTCATCACGTTGTCCAACAGGCGTTGCACACCGCCGGAGAACACCTCGGCCTCCGCGGCCTCGGCGTGATAGCCTTTCACCACGCGCACGCCGCCCAGCGATTCGGTCAGGCGTCCGGTGACCTCGGCGTTAATCTTGCCGCGCTCGCGGAAAATGGGACGCATGACGCCGAACGCTTTGCGCAGCGCCAGACTGAAGACGACGATGGCGCCGAGCGCTACGCCAGTCATCGGCGGGCTCAGCCGCAACAGGACGGCCAGTGCCAGCACGGCGGTCAGCAGCCCTCCAACGAATTCCACCAGGCCGGTGCCGATCAGGTTGCGCACGCCTTCCACGTCGCTCATGATGCGCGAGACCAGCATGCCGCTCTTGTTGGCGTCGTAGTACGAAACAGGCAGCCGGCCGACGTGCCCTTGCACTTTGCGGCGCAGCTCGGCGATCAGGCGCTGCGCAGCTTTGGAAAGCAGTTGCGTCAGGCCGAAGGAAGTGATGCCTTGTATCAGCGTGGCGCCCACCACGGCCAGGATCAGGGGCCGCAGGAGGTAGTAACGACGCTTGCCGATGATATCGTCCACCAGGTATTTGGTGGAGGCCGGCAGCACCAGTCCCGACACGCGATTGATGGCCATCAGCACCATGCCGAGGGCCAGCAAGCGGCGGCGCGGACGCACCAGTTCCCAGACATCGGGCAGCAGTGCGCGCAGGCGTTCGGACTTGGGGAGTTTGGCCGGGTCTGAGGGCACCTAACTACCAGTTTCGCACGGTGCGCCAAAGTGGGGCGGACGCCCTCGTCCGCGCGCGCCCCCCGGTCGCGGTCAGGACCCCAACGCCCGCGCGTAACTGCGGCGAATGCTGCCCGGGAGTTGATACCGATCAAACTCCGCGGCCGGACACCAGGCGACTTCCCGCACCTCCTCGGAGGTTTGGAATGCGTCCGACGCGGCCTCGAACCGGAAGATCAGGTCGTGATGCAGGTGGAACGGCTCGTCGCGCCGCGGAGGGATGCCGTGCACATCCACGCCCACCAGCAGCGGCGGCGAATCCGCGCGCAAGATGGCGCCGGTCTCCTCGACCACCTCGCGGCGTCCGGCATCGCCGATAAGCGGATCGTCCGGCTCGACGTGGCCTCCTGGAAGCAGCCAGCGTTGCAAGCGGCGGTGCAGCACAAGCAGAATACGGTCGCGGCCGGGGCTGAGCACCAAGCCGGTGCAGGTGATGTGGCCCGGATTGAATTGGCGACGGGAGAATGGCTCGGGCGAGCGAGCCAGCAGCGCCAGGACGAGTTCTTTGCTCTTGGCGGCCTCGCCGTCATCTGTGGGGTCGAAGTGGTGTAACAGGGCGGCGACCGGCGCGGGTTCGATCATCCTTCGATTATGCCGTGTGGCGCACGCACTTTGCGTGCCGCGTCCCGACTCCTCGGGACGCTGGCTTCGCGGCGCAACGGGGGCTACTATGTCAGCGGTACGCGTGTATCGCTGGACTCCATTGTCTATGCCGACCGGCGCGGAGAGTCGGCGGAATCGATCCGGCAGAATTATCCGTCGTTGAGCCTCGTCCAGGTGTCCGGAGCCATCACCTTTTATGAGTCAAATCAGCCCATTGTGGACGCGTATTTGGCGGAAGCGGAAAAGGAGTGGGACGAATTTGCCCGGGACCATCCGCTGCCTGAAGAGCTTTTGCAAAAGCTTGAGCGCGCCCGTAAAGAGGTGTTTGCCAGACGACCGTGAAGATCAAGTTCCTTGCCGACGCGAACCTTAATCGGGCAATCGTCAGCGGCGTCGTGCGGGCCGAGCCTTCGATTGACTTTCTAACCGCGTCGGCTGCGCAACTCGAAGGAGCGCCCGGTGTCATACTCATATCTCAGAAGACGAGTGTGGCTGAAGCAATTGAAAGCCTGGTGCTCGGCTGGCTGGCTTCGGAACCAGCCGAGTGGGTCAATCGAATCTGCCGGCTCCCGTGTTGAACAACTGTTACGCTCCCCTCCAGCTACACTGGATAGAATATGGGCATCGCCATCACGCAAGTGGACGCTTTCACCAGCAAGCCGTTCGCCGGAAATCCGGCGGCGGTGTGCATCCTCTCCAAGGCGCCCGAAGAGCGCTGGATGCGGGATGTAGCGCGCGAGATCAACCTGTCGGAAACCGCGTTTCTGGTTCCGCAAGACGGAGGGTACAACCTGCGCTGGTTCACGCCGGCCATTGAAGTGGACCTCTGCGGTCACGCTACGCTGGCCAGCGCGCACGTGCTTTGGGAAGAAGGCCATCTGGCCGCGGGCGCGCAGGCGCGCTTCCACACGCGTAGCGGGCTGTTGCTGGCCGAGCGGCACGGCGACTGGATCGAGATGGACTTTCCGGCCAAGATGGAGGAGGCCGCAGAGCCGCCCGCGGATCTCGCTGCCGCTCTGGGATTGACGCCGATCTACGTGGGGCGCAACCAGTTCGATTACCTCGTGGAGGTGGAGTCCGCGACGGCGTTGCGCGGCGCGCAGCCGGATCACGGCGTACTGCGGAAACTGCCGGTGCGGGGCGTCATCGTCACGGCACGTTCCGATACGCCTGAATTCGATTTCATCTCGCGCTTCTTCGCGCCCGGCTCGGGCATAGAAGAGGATCCCGTGACAGGCTCGGCGCACGTCTGCCTGGGGCCGTATTGGAGCAAGCGCCTCGGCAAAACCGATTTCGTGGCATATCAGGCTTCGGCGCGCGGCGGCGTGGTGCGGGTACGCTGTAGCGGGGATCGCGTGTTCTTGGGAGGGCAAGCGGTTACGGTGCTGCGCGGCGAGTTAATGGGATGACGCCTCAAATGCTAGGAGGACGCTGCGCGCGACATGATTCGCTGAACTAACCGGTGGACCAGGGTTGATGGATTTGCTCCCACGGTGCCGCGCGAGTCGTGCCATTTTTCGAGATCCTCGGCGCGCTTCAGGGCATCAGAGTATTTCGGCCTCAGGGCCTCGTAGTCCAGTTTTTTCTCGTATCCTGGCATGCATGTCGCGCACAGATGCTGCACTTTGCCGCGCTCAATATGTGCGCGCTGATATTGAAAGTGCAACAGGGCCCAGAGTTCGAAGCAGGGATTTGAAATGGCTACCTCCACTCCGTTCGCTTTCGCTTGTTCCTTGGCCTCGACGATCAGGCGATGGTCGTCCACATCGAAGACACACCATACTTCGTCGTACTTCAGGTTATCGTCGGCGCGTCTTTTCGCGTCGCGATTGGCTTGCTTCTTCAGTTCGACCGCCCGTTCGACGATGGTCTTGGGTGTCGCGCGAGGCTCGATCTGCAGCTCAATGAGGCTGCGCTCCACATGGCGGACGTCCCGGAAGTAGCAGGGTTCCGTGACCGTGCCCTCACAAACTATCAGGAAACGCTGCTTGGGTTGGCGGCGTGGCCCACGGCGTTGAAGACTGTCACGTTTTCTCGCCATTGCCACCTGTGTTCCCGGTCAGATAGTCCGGATGAATGAACGGAATCGCTCCGTAGCGCCCCTGGAGGTAGCCATTTTCCAGGTTCTCCTGGCGTCGTGGTTTGAAGTCGGTCAGCGGATATAGATGGCTGCTTCCCGTTGAGTCCTTTTCGGTAAACCAAATCTGATCGCGCCTGAGATCGCCGCTACCCAGCAGGTTCGTATCATGTGTGTTGAAGATCAACTGGGCCGATCGCGGATTACTTGCCGGGTTGCTAAACAGCCGTATAATCTGGACCGCCATCAGTGGGTGCAAACTTGCATCTAGCTCGTCGACCCAGAGTATCCCTCCATTCTTCAAGAGACTCACCACGGGCCCGAGCAGGGCCAGATAGGCGAGCGTACCGCTTGACTCTTGCTCGAGTTCAAATGGAACCGTTCGGTTCCCGACGTGATGCAAAAGACGGATCACCTTATGCTTCTCTGGCACTTCCGGCGATGAAGTACCCGGCGGCAATCGCGTTAGGATCAGTTCGAACATTCTCTTCGAAAACTCGCCCAACGGGGCATCTTCGACAGACAGGTCCGCAATTCCAAGGTCGGCCTGAGTGAGGAGCCGTGCAATTGTTGCTCTATCTGCTTCCTCCTGGCAAAACCGCGCTGCGTGCGCTCCGTAAGCTGCTCGGCCGATCTGTCCGTGGTGGCCGATCACGAATGATGTCGGCTGCGCGAACCATCCGTAGACAGGTGACAGCACCGCGTGGTTGTTTTGGGCCGCTGCGGAAAGGAAGAGGCTGTTCTTGCGGACGAGACTCTCGATGACCTTGTTCTCGCCGGGCATCTTGGCGCCGAAGGAAATTGGAGCACCCTCGACTCGTCTGAACCAAAGCTGCTTCTTGCCTTTGGGGTAAACATAGAGCCATTCCCGAAGGATGGCCTGTGAGTTAGCGGCGAATCCGTACTGGTGCCGGATGCCATCAAGGAGGAAGTCCACAGAGAACTCGGATGGAAGCGCTGGGTCGTCGCCGGCAAACGGCTCTACGGGGATACGCTGATCCGGCTGCCACTGTGAATGCGAGAATTTCACCGCGTTGGCCATGAACTCGAAGGCCTTGATGACGGCGGTCTTGCCCGAGGCGTTTGCACCATATATTGCGGCCACGGGCAACACCTGCTCGCCCAATCCAGGCGGACTGAAAAGGCCGTCGCCAGAACCGGCCAGCCTGCTGGCTATTAGCGATAGTTCCTGTTCCGTCCGAAACGACCGGAAATTCGAGAATCGAAACTTGAGGAGCATATTCTGTGTATAATCTTCGCACAAAAGCATACTACGCCCATGCTACACTCCACCTATGCCTTCCGATCGGCGCGAGATGCCGGATGAGCCACCGCCGTTTCTGGGCACGTGGCCGCGCGTCTACACCGTCGTGGTCGTCTACCTCGCGTTGCTGATCGCACTCTGCTACGCTTTCACCCGCGCGTTTTCATGAGACCTCTCGATTGGGTGGTTCTGGTCGGCTCGCTGTCTTCCATCATTGCCTATGGCTTGTATCGCGGCCGCGGCAGCAACACCGTCGATCGCTATCTGTTGGCCGGGAAGACCATGCCGTGGTACGCCATGGCGCTATCGATCATGGCCACCCAGGCCAGCGCCATCACCTTCATCTCCACTACCGGCCAATCGTACGTCGATGGCATGCGCTTCGTGCAATTCTACTTCGGCATGCCGCTGGCCATGGTGGCGCTCTCGGCTACGGTCGTTCCCATCTTCCATCGCGCCAACGTGTACACCGCCTACGAGTACCTGGAGAACCGCTTCGACGCCAAGACGCGCGCGCTGGCCAGCGTCATTTTCCTGATGCAACGCGGGCTTTCCGTCGGTCTCACCTTCTACGCGCCGGCCATCGTGCTTTCCATAATCTTCGGCTGGCCGGACCGCCTGACCACGTTGATCATCGGCGTGACGGTAGTGCTATACACGGTGACCGGCGGCATTCGCACGGTCACCTGGACCGATGTGCAGCAGATGCTGATCATCTTCTTCGGCCTGGTGGTGGCGTTGCTGATGATCTTCCGGCTGCTGCCGCGCCAGGTTTCGTTTCTGGACGCCATACACCTGGCCGGCTCAGCCGGCAAGCTCAACGCAGTGACCTTTCATTTCGCTTGGAACGACCGCTACAACCTGTGGAGCGGGTTGATCGGCGGCATGTTCCTGGCGCTGTCCTATTTCGGATGCGACCAGTCCCAGGTACAGCGCTACCTCACCGGCAAATCCATCGCGCAGAGCAAGCTGAGCTTGCTGTTCACCGCCATGGCCAAGATCCCGATGCAGTTTTTCATTTTGTTCATCGGCGCCATGGTATTCGTGTTCTACATCTTCGAGCCGCCTCCGCTGGTGTTCCAGCGCGCCGAATATAACCGCATCCAACAGCCCAAGTTGCGCGCGAGCTACGAACCCATCGCCGCGCGCTACCAGGACGCTTTCGAGCGGCGCAAAGCGGAGGCGCTGGCGATCGTCGAGGCGCGGCACACCGGCGACACACGCGCGGAGAACGAGGCGATCGCCGGCTACCGGCGCGCGCAGCAGGAGGTGGATGCGGCGCGGCGCCAGGGCGCCAGTCTGGTGGAAGCCACCGGTGGAGAGAAGGGCTTCCGGGATACCAATTACATTTTCTTGTCTTTCGTGACGAAGTACCTTCCAACTGGCATCGTAGGCCTGGTGATCGCCGTGATTCTGGCCGCCACCATGTCGTCCAGCTCCGGCGAGATCAACTCGCTGGCCACGGTTTCAGTCGTCGACATCTATAAGCGTCACTTCCGGAAGCAAGCCACGGATCGTCACTATTTGACCGCCTCGCGGGTGGCCACCGCATTCTGGGGCGCTTACGCGGTGGCGTTCGCGGGACTCGGAAAGCATCTGGGATCGCTGATCGAAGCCGTGAATATCGTAGGCTCGCTGTTCTATGGATCGCTGCTGGGAGTGTTTGTGCTGGCCTTTTTCTTCAAGCGGGTGAGCGGCACCGGCGCGTTTGTGGGCATGCTGGCCGGAGAGGCCGCCATCTTCGCGGCCTTTCTATTCACGGGCATTTCGTTCCTGTGGTACAACGTGATCGGCTGCCTGGTGGTGATCGCGACCGGTATGGCGGTCAGCGTCGTTTCGCCCGCAGCTTCCGCCACACCAGATACAGCACGATAACTCCGCCGATCGCGCAAGAAGCGATCACCAGGTGGTGGTGGATTTGCGCCGAAACCGCTTGCCAGCGATCTCCCAGGAAATACCCCAGCGATACAAATGTGGTGGCCCACAGCAACGCGCCCAGGTATGCGAACATCGCGAAGATGTGCGGCTCCAGGTAAGACACGCCCGCGGCGTATGCCGTCAGATGGCGGACGCCCGGAACGAAGTAGCCGAACGTGAGGCTCCAATGGCCCACGCGCTCGAAGAACCGGTGCGCTTTGGCGAGACGCTCCTCGGTGAGGTGGATGTACTTGCCGAAGCGATGGATCAGCGCCAGCCCGAAAGTCCGGCCCAGCGTGTAGCTCAAGGTGATGCCACAGATCGTGCCGGCCAGCACGGTGACGAAAGCCGGCGCCGGTTTCAAGTGATGAGAGAAGATCAGGTACCCGGTGAAGGTGAGCAGCGTCTCGTCGGGAACGGGCAGGCCCACAATGCCCAGCATGAGCAGGCAGAAGATCGCCGGATACCCGTAGTGCGAGATCCAGTCGAGGACATAATGTTCCATGGTTCGAAGAAGGCCGGCGTGGACGCCGGGCGCAGGACTGGAGTCCTGCCCCACTACACGACTAACGTGGATACATCCACCTGGGAGCGGTTGCCCTCCACTACGACGATGCCGGATTCGGTGACGTGGTGAAAACGGCGGTCGTGCTCCAGATCGTAACCGATGCAGCCGTCGGCGGGCACGCGCACATTCTTATCGAGGATAGCCCGGCGGACACGGGCGCGCCGGCCGATGTCGCAGTTGTCTAAGATGAGGCAATCTTCCACTAGCGCGCCGGCATGCA
>PKYZ01000501.1 GCA_003132865.1 Bryobacterales bacterium | reverse complement strand
CGATGAAACCTTTATCAGTCACGCAATTAAGCCCTTCCTAATTCTTTGAAAACAATCGCTAAGCACGGTCGGTCTCTCCGATCTCCGGAAAACCTCGTGCTACCCTTATGTCGGGCAAAGAGATATCCACGCTGTCCGAAAACGCTCCCCGCACTCGCCGCAAGGTGTTCTGTCGGGAACTCCCTGGCTCTTTGACAATTTCAACCGCAGCCGGAAGCCATCGCGCCGGATCCAATAACCCGCCATGCTCGCGCTATAATCAAAACTCTAACTAAACTATGTAAATATAACAAACAAAGTACGTTATGCGCAAGTTTTTAAGGATTGGCTTTGTTCGGTATTTTTTTGTTGTACACCCCAGACCTGCGACCCGTGCGCAATTTCCTGTGGGGCAGGTTGCCAACCTGCGGGCCGATTGTTAATCGGCCTCCTGGCCTATCCGAGACACAACCCCGGCCTTCGACAATGGCCCCCGGCCCCTGGCCCCGGCGCGACAAGCGCGCGAGCCCCACCACCTATCACCCATCACCTTCTACCTCGGGCTGCCAGCAGAGACTCGAATCGATTGCGCCACACTCCCGTCGTCTGCCCCGTATACCTCAAGCCGGAGCCGGATATCGTCACTGGCTGGTGTGCATAGATAGCTGCCGTGAGCGAGTTGGGCCTTGTCCAGATCCACGCTTTTTTCGACTCTTCCGTCGCGGATGGTTAAGGTGGCGCGCCGCGCGGCGACGATCGCGCGCGCATACCGGTTCCAGGTCACCAGCAGGTCCGGAGGATTCCGCTCCACCTGCAACCCCAGCATCGAAGCAGCGGGCATGGAGGCGGCCGCCTCTTCGCGCGGCCACCGCGGCGCGCCAAAGTAGGTCACCAGCGATATGACCAGCGCCGCGGTGGCTATCGAGATAGTGGCGGCTCTGAGCAAGAAGCCCCGCCAGGCGCGCGGAGTCTTGCCGGGTTGCGCGGGCCGGGCGGCCACCACCACGGGCGGTGGGGAGGGCGGCTCGGGTTCCGGGGCGGAAGCGGTGGAGCGCTCGGGCAAAGCCGCTTTGCGGAACAGATCCGCCAGATCGTCGGGCAGATCGTCGGTCAAGTCATCGCTCAGGCCAGCGGGCACGTCGTCGCCCAGGGTATCGGGCAAATCCGGCACGTCGCCGGCGGCAAGCGGCAATGACGGCGTGCGCCCCAGGGCCACCTCCAGGGAGCTGAATTCGGATTGGATGCGGCCGTCCTCCCAGAAGAAGAAACCAGCCGTGCAAGCCTTGGTGCCGGCAAGGGGTTTGACGATCAAAAACACGCTGGCCGGCGCCTGGAAGTAGCTGTCGATCACCAGCAGGTCGGCGGGCGACAGTGACAAGCCATCGCGGATGTGGCTGCGGTAATAGCCGAGGATAGATGGCGCATCGGGCGATTCGCATTGCGCCAGCGCCGCCCGTAACAGCGCGGCCTCCAGATTGACGGTGTCCTCGTCAGACAGCGTATAGAGCGGTTCGCCGCGGTAAGAACACGGCACCGGCACGAAGTCGTCGATGACGGTGATTGCCTTTCCCCGGTCCTCTTCCATCCGGCCCAGCAGTATCCCGCCGACCTCCGTTCCGCCATCCGGGCCGGACGCCGCGCCGCCGAGGACCTCCGCTTGCAGACGGTCGACCATTCCGGAGTGAATGTATATCCGGATGCCCCTGTCCGTTTCCTCCCAGGGATAGTACTCCGCGAGATTCCGCGTCAAGGCGTGGGGAGTGACCCGAGGCTCGGTCATGCGGTGAGTTTCTCAAGAAGCGCCGCTAAAAGCAACGTTGCCTTATGTCAAGCTAACCCATTATCAGGTTGCGGGATGGCGAATCGGCTATCGCTGGGCGGGGCGCCCCGGCGCGCAAGCAGGCGCGCCCTGGCGCTGCGCGCGGCGCTGTGCACGGCCGCGGAAATCCGGAGACCCCATCGTGCGGCGACGCTGGCTGGCCGCCTGTCGAAGAAGCGCAGCGTAGTGTTCTCGTGCGAGCGATCCGCCCACTGCGTCTTGTAGGATTCGTCGCCGCGCAAGAAATCGAAGGTGGCGTGCCCGGCGGCGATGGTTTGCTCGATGGCGTTGCCGATCAGGACCTGCCCGAGACCGTACCGGACCCAGCCGGGGTGCATTCCACACTGATAGAACTGAAACGTCTGGCCCACGGAGAACCCGTAGAGCGCCGCCACGGCGGCGCCGCCGGCTTTGAGCAGGAACAGTCTGGCGAACCCTTGCGCCGCCAGAACCCGCATGGCCTCGGCGTGAAACTCGATGACCTTGCGCGCGGCGAAATACTGGCCGCACGCTTCTCAGGCGCGGATTCCGCGTGCGCGTGCTGGACGGGCCTGCTCTTACAACTACGCAGCCACCCGTATGATGATCGAAATCGCCAAAGGCAGGATGGTGGGATGGAAGCTGCCATTGGCGGCAGCCAGCAGCGCTTCCTCAGAATCGACCTTGGTATCGGCGTAAAGCGAGATCGGCTGGACCTGGGAGTTTTCATCCATGACTTGCTCGGATGCGCCATACACGCTGCAACTGGAGGCATGCGAAGCGTAATTCGGAAAAACTCTGGAGCGATGCCTGCCGGTTTCATTTCAGTAGTCCACCATTTCTTGTTTACGAGAGCGTTAGTCGCCCGCCGCGGCCATGACTGCCCAATTCATCTTTCGCGACTTCCAGGCAATCTCTTGGATGGCTTTCGCCACATACTCTACCTGAGCTTCCGTCATCGCCGGATAGAGGGGCAGGGAAATCAAGCGGGGATAGAGATCCAGGACGTTGGGGCAACGGTTCTGGCGCAGTTTGGCGCGGGACGCGAAGAACGGATGCAGCGGAATGGGAATGAAATGGACACTCGTCCCCACGCCGCGCTCTTTGAGCTGTTCGATGAACTCGTCGCGTCCGATCATCAGACGTTCGAGATTGAGGCGCAATGTGTAGAGGTGCCATGCATGCCGGCAATCCGGCTTGCCGGCCGGTAACTCCACACATGGGCCCGGTAGTGGGCGATATCAACCGCGACGGTTGGTCGACGTCTACATCGCCAACCTGCGCGATTGCAGCTTGCTCGTCCAGCGCCCGGACGGCAAGGGGTTCGACTCCTGGGCCGACCAAGCTGGACTAGGACTTACCCGGGGGGAATACTCGGGCTGGGCCGCGATGCTGTTCGACTACGATCACGACGGGTGGCTCGACCTCTTCAACACGAACGGCAGTGCGCAGCACGAGTACGGGCAGGAAAATGCGATCTATCGCAATCGCGGCGACGGCAGATTCGAGAACGTCTCGGAGACGGCGGGACCGCACTTCAAGGAGAAGCACGTCGGGCGCGGCGGCACAGGCTTCGACTACGACAATGACGGCAGGATAGATCTGGTCGTCGTGAACCTCAACGACAAAGCGATCCTGCTGCGGAACGAGACGCGCACCGCAAACCACTGGATCACGGTAACGCCGCGATTTAAATTCCCGACAGGCATTCGAGACGCCTATGGAGCCCGCGTGATCGTCGAGGCGAATGGCCTGAGGATGATCGAGGATATGATACCGACGCGCGGGTATCTTTCAGCGCAGGATCCGCGCCTGAATTTCGGGTTGGGCAAGTCCGATCATGCCGATTCGATCGAAATCCGCTGGCCCGATGGGCAAGTGGAGAAGTTCAAGGATGTACGAGGCGACCACTTCGTCGTCTACATGCACCCAGCCAACGCCACGCCGCGGGCTTCGGCGAAGCTGCATCCGTAGGACATAACGCTCGGCGGCGAGTCTCCGGCCATGGCTTGGCCTGTGCTTGGGAGTAATCGGGCGTGCCGCCTTGCGCGCCACTGGGCAACACATGGGAATGTGCGCCGATCTCCTCGACCAGCTTTGGCACGTCGGGGCCGCCAGAATCGACCCGGCCGGCCCACCATCCGGAGGCGTGCCCTCTGTGCGGCGCGACGAGGGGCGGGTCGTAACCTGTGCCACGAACCTACTGCTGGCGCTATCGCACGCCGTCCGCGCAGGCACCGCCGCCACCTGTCACATCGGCTTCCGCGCCGCGAGGACGCTTAATCTGGGAACGGGTCCCGCCGCGAGATTCTTATCTGTGTGCATCTGCGTGCATCTGCGGTTCCGTTTTCTTCTTTTTCTTCGCCGCCCCCACCGGGTCGGCAGGCTTGTAATCCAGCGCCTTACTCACCGCGTCCACGATGGTCTTCAGACACTTCACCCGCCCGAACCATTTGAAGTTCGATTCCACTACGGTCCATGGCGCGGTGAGCGTGCTCGTCCGCAGCAGCATATCTTCCACGGCTTCGTCGTAGCGGCCCCATTTCTCGCGGTTGCGCCAATCCTCCGGCGTCAGCTTCCAGCGCTTGTACGGCGTGTCCTGGCGCTTCTCGAACCGTTTCAATTGTTCTTCGGGACTGATCTGTAGCCAGAACTTCACCACGATCCCTCCGGCGTCCACAAGCTGCCGCTCGAAATCGTTAATCTCCCGATAGGCCCGCTTCCAGGCGTCCTCCGTGCAGAATCCCTCCACGCGCTCCACCAGCACGCGGCCGT
>PKYZ01000799.1 GCA_003132865.1 Bryobacterales bacterium | reverse complement strand
TGGCCAATCTCCAGAGCCGGCTAAAAGCCGGCTGCGGGCAGGATTGCCCGGCAGAATTGCCCGCCCCACAAGCCGGTTGTCAATTGTTAGCTGGGACAGGACATTAGCGGCGGGCAAAGCGCCGCAGCCGGAAAATCTCCGCCAGCGCAATGTACACGTTCAAGATCCCCAGACCGCTGACAGCGCCGCGCAGGTAGGCGTTGTCCCAATACAAACGCCACTCCGGGGCGAGCGAAAAGAAGAAGCTGCGGTCCCAGAATTCGGACCACGGGAAGATCACCAGAAACATCCCTAGTTCCATGCAGAATACGATGAAGATCAGCGCCATCGCGACGTGATACCAGCGATAGCGGGGGGCCTCCGGGGCGGGGATGGGTTCCGTCATAGGGCGGCTTCCAGTTCCGCGAACAGGTCCAGTTGCGCACCGGCTGACGGATCGAAATCCACGGGAAACAGGGAGCGCGCGCGCACCGGTTCGAAGCTCAGGCGATGCAAAGGCGTGGGCCCGTACTCTTCCAGCGCTTTGGCATGTTCCGGAGTGAAGTAGCCTTTGTGGCTGGCCAAGCCGTAGTGCGGGAAGATCTCATCCCAAACCCGCATGCGCTCGTCGCGCCAGACCTTGGCGACGATGGAGGCGGCGGCGATGGCGTGGCACTGCGCGTCGCCCTTGATCAAGGGACGTTGGGGAGTGGGGAGCGACAACGGCACGGCGTCAATCAGCAGAAAATCCGGCGCGGGCGTCAGGCGCGCGACCGCCATTTCCATGGCCATCTTGGAGGCTTGGTAAATGTTGACCCAGTCGATGGTGGCCGCATCCACGGCCGCTACCGACCAAGCCACCGCGCGCTCGCGGATGCGCTCGGCGAGCACGGCGCGGCGCTCGGGGTCGAGCTGTTTGCTGTCGTTCAGGCCGCGCACAGGACGGTCCGGCGAAAGGATTACCGCGGCGGCCACCACCGGCCCGAACAGAGCGCCACGGCCGACTTCATCCACACCAGCCACGGTTTGGAATCCGCGCGCGCGGAGTTCACGCTCCAGCGTTCCTTCGCAGCGGAAATGAGTGACTTGTTGTGCGGCCCGCATGAAGAGCGGGTCCTGGAGGACCCGCGCAGGACTGGAGTCCTGCCCCACACTACTCACGTTCGCGGAGGCGTGCGGCTTTGCCCTTCAGTCCGCGCAAATAGTAAAGTTTGGCGCGGCGCACGCGGCCGGTGCGCACCACGTCGATGTGGTCAATCACGCGTGCGTGGATGGGGAAAATGCGTTCCACGCCCTGGCCGAAGCTGACCTTGCGCACCGTGATGCTCTCGCCCATGCCGGTGTGATTGCGTGCAATCACCGTGCCTTCGAAGGCCTGCAAACGTTCCTTGTCGCCTTCCTTGATCTTCACGTGCACGCGAATGGTGTCGCCCGGCCGGAACTCGGGAGTGTCGGTGCGCTTGTTCTTGTTAATGACTTTCGTCAACAGGGAGTTGTGCATTTCAAATCCTAATCTTCTATTCTAACTTAGTTGGCGGGTCTGGAGACCCGCCGCAGGCGTGGACGCCTGCCCCACCAAGCAAGTCCGGCCGCAGGCGCGCGGTTTTCTCCAATGCGGCCCGCTGCCGCCAGCGGCGGATTTCTTCGTGATTTCCGCTTAACAAAACATCCGGCACTTTCCATCCTCGAAACTCGGCGGGACGCGTGTATTGCGGGCAATCGAGCACGGCCCCCGCATGTCCGCCATCCTGAAAGGACTCGAACACTGCCGACGATTCGTTGCCCAATACACCCGGCAGCAGGCGCGCCACGGCGTCGACCACCACGGCCGCTGCCAATTCGCCGCCGCTCAACACATAATTCCCTATGGACAGCTCGTCATCGGCCAGATGCTCGGCCACGCGCTCGTCCACGCCTTCATAACGCCCGCAAATGAGCAACAGTTCAGACAGGCCGCTAAAATCGTTGGCCACCTTTTGGTCGAACAAGCGGCCCTGCGCGGAGAGAAGCATCTTCTTTATGGACAGGCTAGAAGCCTGTCCTACCTGCAAGATCGACTCGACCGCCAGAAACAAGGGCTCCGGCTTGAGCAGCATGCCTTCCCCGCCCCCGAACGGCCGGTCGTCCACGGTCTTGTGCCGGTCGGACGTCCAATCCCGCAAATTGTGTATGCGAATCTCGACGGCGCCTGTATCGCGCGCCCGCTTGATCACGCCATGCTCGAACGGTCCCTGGAAGAACTCCGGGAAGATCGTGAGCACATGAAAAATCACGCCTGGTTCAGTTCCTTCAATCCCGCGGGCAAATCCACCACAATGCGCCGGGCTTCCGGCTCGATCGCCACGCAAATCGCGCGCACAAACGGAATCAGCAGCCAGCCTTCCACTTCCAGCACTCCGGAGCTTCCGCCGTCCTTGAAAGCGGTCACTCGCCCCAGCGACGCGCCGTCACGCTCGATGACTTCACACCCGATCAAATCCGATTCGAAATACTCGCCGGGCTCCAGGCGCATGCGTTCCGCGCGGGGCACGCGCACTTCACACCCGGCCAGCCGCTCGGCGTCCGACATCGTATCCACGCCGCGAAATTTCAAGATCAGCCGGTTGTCGTGGAACCACGCCGACTCCACTTCCCGCCGCGAGCCTTCGGGAAAAAGGAAGACTTCACGCAGGCTCGCACAGCGCTCCGGCTTGCTGAGCGAGATGGCCGTGAGTTCCCCGCGGATGCCGCGCGTGCGGCCCAGAATGGCGACCGTGACCCATTCCCGGTCCGGCCCGGAATCCGCGGCGCCGGAACTCACTCGAGGATTTCCAGAGTGAAGCGCCGGTTCAACTTCATGCCCGCCGCTCCCAGAATGGTGCGGATGGAGCGGGCCGTCCTGCCCTGCTTGCCGATCACCTTGCCCAAGTCGCTGGGGGCGACCCGCAATTCCAGCACGGTGACCTGTTCTCCCTCCACGACGTGCACGGCAACTTCTTCCGGGATGTCCACGAGAGCCTTCGCGATATCTTCAATCAACTGTTTCATCACCCCGCCTCCCTCCACCTCTTATGGTAACAGAGGCATGTGGCGGCCCAGCCCGTCTGGGGCCATCCTACTCGTTACTTTTCTTACACTTAACAACCGTTTCAGGCTGCCGGAGCGGCCGCCGGCTCGGCCATCGGCTCCGGATTGTTCTTGATTAGACGTGCGACGGTGTCGGAAACCTGAGCCCCGTTCTTGGTCCAATAAGTAATGCGCTCGCGGTTTAGGTCCACCTTGGCCGGGTCGGTCAACGGATTGTAGTGACCCACAACTTCCAGGTTGCGGCCATTGCGGGCGCGCTCCTTCTCAATCACCACGATGCGGTAAAACGGCTTCTTCTTGGCGCCAAACCGCGCCAAACGGATCATCAACATTCACACTCCTAAAAAATTCGGTAATTTGAACTTGCCCATTTTCTTGCCCAGCAGCCCGCCGGAGAAGCTCTTCATCATCTTTCTGGCCTGCGAGTACTGCTTCAGCAACTGATTCACTTCCTGCACGGTGGTGCCGCTTCCCTTGGCGATACGGCGCCGGCGGGTGCCATTCACGAGCATGTGGTTGGCGCGTTCCTTGGGCGTCATCGAATCGATGATGGCCACCACATGCGTGATTTCCTTCTCATCCACTTTCACGTTCTTGAGGTCTTTCAGAATGCCGACCTGCGGCATCATCGACAGCACGTTCTCGAGCGGCCCCAGCTTGCGGAGCTGCTTCATCTGGTCGCGAAAATCTTCGAGCGTAAACTCGTTGTCGATGAGCTTGCGCTGCATCTCGACGGCCTGCTTCTTGTCGATGACTTCCTCGGCCTTCTCGATGAACGACAGCACGTCGCCCATGCCCAGGATGCGGGAAGCGGCGCGGTCGGGATAGAACGGCTCCAGCGCGTCGAACTTTTCGCCCACGCCCACAAATTTGAGCGGCTGGCCGGTGACGTGCCGGATGGACAGGGCCGCGCCGCCGCGCGCATCGCCGTCCATCTTGGTGAGGATGATTCCGGTGATGCCCAGCTTCTTGTGAAACTCGTCGGCGGATTTCACGGCGTCCTGGCCGGTCATGGCGTCGGCCACGAACAGGATCTCGACCGGGGTGAGCTGCTCTTTCAATTGCTGCAGCTCGGTCATCAACTCCTCGTCGATGTGCAGGCGGCCGGCGGTATCCACCAGCAGCACATCGCGTCCGGTATTGACGGCTTCCTTGCGCGCGGAGCGGACCAGGTCGGCGGGCAGCGTCTCTTCCGGCGTGCCGGTGTAGATGGGCAGGTTGACGTCGCGCGCCACGATGCGCAACTGCTCGCGCGCGGCGGGCCGATAGACGTCCACCGACACCATCAGCGGCCGGTGGCCGTTCTTCGATAGCCAGCGGGCCAGCTTGCCGGTGGAGGTGGTCTTGCCGGAGCCTTGCAGGCCGACGATGAGCAGCACGCTGGGCGGCTCGTTGGCGAAGCGCAGCTTGGATTCGTGGCTGCCCAGAATCTTGATCAACTCATCGCGGACAATTTTAATGACCTGCTGGGACGGGGACAGCGCCATGAGCACTTCCTCGCCCATGGCCTTCTGCTTGATGTTTTCGATGAGCTGTTTGACTACGCGGAAGTTGACGTCGGCCTCCAGCAAGGCCACGCGGATCTCGCGCAGGGCGGACTCCATGTTCTCGGGCGACAGCTTGCCTTCGCCGCGCAGATTCTTGAAAACTCGTTGTAATTTGTCGGATAAATTATCGAACATGAAATTCCGGCGGCGGCAAGGCATGGCCTGACGCCCGGGCCGTCGACCAATGTCCCTATTATACATGGCTGTGCGCGGGGCCGGATCGGGGGTCCCGCACGGGCTGAATCACCGGTGGCTCATCACTACTACTAGAATGGCGAGTGCCACGATAGCGAGCAGGATGAGGAGTTGGATGGAGATCGGGGCTGCGTCGGTTTGCACGCCCGCGTCACTGGCGCGTCGGCCGGCCCAGGCTTCTCCCGGTCGGGCTTCTCTGATTTCAATGTTGACGCCGTGGGATCGGCCTGGCCCCCCGCCCGTAATGCTGGAGATGCGGCAGAGGTACCTGTCACCCCTGTCCATGTTCCACGCCAGTCCGCTCGAGTGTCCCTCTCGTGTGATTTGCTGCCCAAGGTAGCCGAGTTGTTGGCCATTGATGCGCCTCACCGGCACGGCGAACTTGTCCACTGGGTTGTCCGGCTCTCGGGTCAACAGAAGTGCCTCGCCGACTCGGCATTCTCTGATGATCCGCTGTCTGGAAGATCCGTCGGGATTCCGAAAGGTAACTCCCGCGATCTTGGTGAAAAAGGACCGTGGCTCAGGTTTGTCCTCTGGGGCCTCTGGAGCGCTAGGCCTCGATGCCTCAATTGCGAGCTGCCCACGGTCTAAGAGATATTCCACCTTTACCTCGATCCAGGTGACCGCGTGGGCGGATGGTTCGGTCTGGTAAGCCCTTTGGACTATGCCCGTGAATGACTGACCGCGCTTAATCGCTGAGGCGACTTGGGTCCCAACAACAGTGTCGAGGTGCCCAATGACTTTCCCTTCCACCACCACAAGCACCTGGCCCTCTGGCGAATTCTGAAGGGCGACGGTCTGCCCTACGAATGCCCCGCGCATCCCGGGGTCCACAGCGGGGCACGCAACTTGCGTTTTGAACACCCGACGCCTAGCCATCGTCTAACCCGAGCCCCAATCCCGCTTTCCTCCGCGCGACGCTCCTTGAATTCCCCATCAGGTTGCGTTCGTGACACGATTCACCCCTGCCTGCCGGGCCTCGACGAGATTGATGTGAGCCTTCGTGCCATGCTTCTCCAAGAGATGCAGCAGATTCGATCCGTTCAGAAGGGTGATGGGCTTTCCACTCGCAAATTCGTAGGCGTCCGGCCCGTAATCCGAGGTGGTGACCAGAATCCCTTTTGTGGCCCCCTCGTTCATGAGGGTTCCGTAAAGGTCGCGCACTGCTGAGACGCCCACGGTGTATGCGTATCGCTTCGCCTGGATCACTATCTTCCCGCCGCGTATGGGGTCCGGATCGAATGCGACCGCATCGACGCCGCCGTCTCGGCTGGCTTGAGTCACCCGCACCTCGCCGCCAGTTGACGTAAACTCCTTTTCAAAAATTTCCCTAATGAGGTGCTCGAAATCCTCCCAGTCCATCGCGGCTAGGTTGAAGCCCGCGTTCAACCTCTCGGCCACGCCATATGAGGGGATGAACCTGTCGTCCTCGCGACGAAGGTCGATGATAGGCGCAACTGGCGTGATGCTGTGCAGCTTGGAGCTGCCTACGCCCTTGAGTTGGCGGAAGCAAGCCTTGGGGTCGACCCTCGATAGATCCATTGCGCGAAGCGCGTCCTTGGATGCCTGCACCGAGATTATGCAGGCGGTGACCTCTTTCCCGGTCCCTTTGTCGACGGCCTTAACGTAACCGTTGAAGACGACGCTGGTGAGCGCCGCAGCCTGATCCGCTTCGAGCAGCTCGTTGACCGTTCGCAGCGCGATCTGGTAGATAACCCCGTCATAGAGCTTCGCCGCATTTGCCTCGGACAGGTGTTTCTCCGAGAAGGTCCCGCTGGATTGAAGATACTTCACCTCGCTCAGCGTGGGGATATTGGACGGGGCCGGGAGCTTGTAATTCACGACGAGCACGCCGGTATCTGGATTAAGGTCGAGATCGAGTTCCTTCGGCAGGCACTCGGGATATTCCGAGCTAGCCAGCACCATGTCGCAATACTGCGCGACCGCCGCTCGGTCTCTCTCATGGTAGCGCTTGCGAAATGCGTCTATGGCCGCATGCTGCTCCGCTTGTCTGGCAGTGAATGCCGCACGGTCCGCTTCCCATTCCTGCACTCGCCGTCTGTAAGCCGTTTCAAGGTCGGCCAGTTGCCGCTGGTGCACCTCCATGTTTGTCGTGTGCTCGGCCAGTGCCCGGTCTCTCTCTGCCTCCCACTCCCGAGCAGCCGTCTCGAAGGCCTCATCCGCCAAGCTCTGTTTTCGGATTCGGCGTGACCTTATGAGCTTGTCCAGTAGGCCGAGTTTCGGCTGGTATCGTGGCGCCCCGCGGTCCGGGGCGTCCGGCACCTGGCCCGGGTCGGGAGGCGAGGACTGCTTCGGTACCTTCGGGGGCGGCTGAGGAAAGGGCGTGTGATCCTTAAGTGCCTCCCAGTCGACCACCTTTGAGTCCGCTAGCGAGGATGGCAAAATGCTCTGGAGCGCTTGTTGCGCGCGCTGCGCTTCTGTGGTCCTGCCGGCCGCCTCCTCCTTCTGGCGCATCGTGTGGACGACCGCCGCCGTCGAAGCGGCCTGCTTTGTCCACCGGTCGTCCCAGTCGGCCGCCTGGACACGTGCCACAGCCAGCACAACCTGTTCATCGGGGCCCCGGACAAGCCGATACTTGTGCAGCCCCTCGTGACGCATCTCGACCCAGTAACTAACGTAGCCCCGGGCGCTGACGTTCGTTTGTAACTGGCCGATCTTCGCTGTCATCGACGTACGCCTAGGTCCGATGAGTCTTGCCGCCTCGGGCTTGGCTCGTTAGATACGCAGGATAACAGATGTTAGCCTTCGGAGGCGTTCTGCATTATCGCGTAGGGTATCGGGTGAGTTCGCCGGTGGAGGTGGTTTTGCCGGAGCCTTGCAGGCCCACGATCAGCAGCACGCTGGGCGGCTCGTTGGCGAAGCGCAACTTGGATTCGTGGCTGCCCAGAATCTTGATCAACTCATCGCGGACGATTTTGACGACCTGCTGGGAAGGGGACAGCGCCATGAGCACTTCCTCGCCCATGGCCTTCTGCTTGATGTTTTCGATGAGTTGCTTGACCACGCGGAAGTTGACGTCGGCCTCCAGCAAGGCCACGCGGATCTCGCGCAGGGCGGAGTCCATGTTCTCGGGCGTCAGCTTGCCTTCGCCGCGCAGGTTCTTGAAAACCCGCTGTAGCTTGTCGGATAGATTATCGAACATGACATTCCGGCGGCGGCAAGGCAGACCTCGCCGTCGAGCGTTTATGCGATTCTTTGATTATACACGCTGCGGGGGGAGCATCCGTTTGGACCGCTTAGCGCTTGCGCGTGCCAGGCCGGCTTTCGTGCCGACGCTTGGTGTGGAGACGAGTCTCGACACGGCACGCATGTGTGCGTGCGCCACGTTATATCACCAGCGCTGGTGCACGCCGGGGCGGATTCGCGCATCGTAAATGGCGCTGACGGCGCGCATGGTGGCTTCCGACAGCGGCGGCAGGTCCGAAGCGGCGCAGTTATCGGCCACTTGATCGGGGCGCTTGCCGCCGGGGATGGCGCAGGTGACGGCATCAAACTCGAGGATCCAGCGCAAAGCGAACTGCGCCAGGCTGGCTCTCTCCGGCGCCAGCGGACGCAACTCTTCGATGGCTTCGAGCGCGGTCGAGTAATCGACGCCGGAGAAGGTTTCGCCGACGTCGAACGACTCGCCGTGCCGGTTGAAGTTACGGTGGTCGTCGGCAGCGAACTGGGAATCGCGCGTGAGCTTGCCCGTGAGCAGGCCGCTAGCCAACGGTACGCGCGCCAGGATCCCCACCTGGCGCTTGCGGGCTTGCTCAAAGAACAGCTCGGCCGGGCGGTGGCGGAAACCGTTGAAGATGATTTGTACGCTCGCGACGCCGGGGTACTCGATGGCCTTTAGCGCCTCTTCCACACGCTCCACGCTCACGCCGTAATAGCGGATTTTGCCCGCCTCAACCAGACGGTCGAGCGCGCCGAAGACCTCCGGCCGGTAGTAGACGTCCGTCGGCGGACAGTGCAATTGGACAAGGTCCAGGCAGCCGGTGGAGAGATTGCGGAGGCTGTCCTCCACGAACGCGGAGAGGTTCTGCGCGTTGTAGCCATCCGCAGTGTGCGGTGTGAGGCGGCGCCCGGCCTTGGTGGCGACGACGATTGGTTCGCGGCGTTCGCGCCGGAGCTGCGCGATGAGCCGTTGGCTGCGTCCCATTCCATAGACATCCGCGGTATCGATGAAGTTCACGCCGGAGTCGATGGCCTTGTGCAGGGCGGCCATGGATTCCGCGTCACTTACGTTGCCCCAGGAGCCGCCAATGGCCCAGGCCCCAAAGCCGATCTCAGAAACTTTCCAGCCGGTGCGGCCGAGCGCGCGGTAGTGCATGTTCTCAAGATACCCCGAGGAGTCTGGTACCGTAAGCCGATCAGACCGTGCAGTGAACGAAACACGCGGTTCTGGCAGGGCGATGGCTTGATCGCGATTGCTTGATTTTCAACAGGCCGACGTGGACGTCGGCCGCAGGACTGGGGTCCTGCCCGCAGGACTGGGGTCCTGCCCCACGCGTATCGGAAGCCATTCTCCGCGATGCCGCGCAGCTCGGCCTGCGAAAATCCGAACTGCCGCGCGGCCAACGCATATTCGCCCGAAAGCGTGGTCGCGAAGATGGCGGGATCGTCGGTGTTGAGCGTAATCGGCACGCCGGCATCAAACAGCCGCCGCACCGGATGCGCGTCCAGCGATTCCACCGCCCCGGTCGCCACGTTGCTTGTGATACACACCTCGAGGGGAATCCCGCGATCGCGCAAATGCCGCAGCAACGCCGCATCTTCCACGGCCCGGATGCCGTGCCCGATGCGCTCCGCGCCGATCTCCAGCGCCGCCCACACCGATTCCGGCCCCACCGTCTCGCCCGCATGCGCCGTCAGCCGCAGCCCCGCGCCCTTCGCAAACCGGTACACCTCGCCGAACCATGCGGCCGGTCCGCGCTCTTCGTCACCGCCGATCCCGAACGCCACCACGCCATCGTTGACCCGCTCGGCCGCCAGTTCCGCCACCCGCATCGCGTGTTCGACGCCAAAGTGCCGGACCGCGTCCAGAATCCAATGCACCTCGATGGGAAACTCCGCGGCAGCGTCCCGCACAGCCGCGTAGACCGGCGCGAACTCCTGCTTCTTCCAGAGCACCACTCCCGCCGACAGCGTGATTTCGGCGTACTGCACTGTCTCGGCCGCCAGTTGCCCCATCAAGGCACGCGTGATGCGCGCGTAGTCCTCCGGCGTGCGCAGCCGCTCGACCACCGATTTGTACGCCTGAATGAATCCCGGAAAACCGTGAAACCGATACATGGCCCGCACTGCCTCCCGGGTGAGACTGGGGTCCAGCTCCTGCATGGTCTCCGGCTCCACGGACCCTTCCAGGTGCAGATGCAACTCCGCTTTAGGCCAGGCGCGATAGGCGGTCACGGGATCCATTAAGAATAGGTTTGCACAAAGCAGGGGCGGCCTGAGAGGCCGCCGCAGGCCACGGGCCTGCCCCACAATAAGGGTGAAATGGATTATCGTGAGCGACGAGGTATCTGCGATGATTGAGACCAAAGACAGCACGTCGCGCCGCGCGTTCCTGAGTGAAGCCGGCCGCATCGCCGGGGTTTCGACCCTGGCCGGAATGACTCTGCCCCACGTACACGCGGCGGAGAACAATACGATTCAGCTTGCGCTGGTGGGATGCGGCGGGCGCGGCACGGGCGCAATCGAGAACGCGCTGGGCATCAAGAACGGGCCCATCAAGCTGGTGGCGATGGCCGACGTCTTCCCGCAGAAGCTGAGCGACAGCCACGGACACCTGCGTGGCCGCTTCGCTTCCCAGATGGACGTGCCCATGGAGCGCCAGTTCATCGGCTTCGACGGGTACCGCAAGGCCATGGACTGCCTGAAGCCGGGCGACGTAGCCATCCTGGCAACGCCGCCGGCATTCCGCTGGGTGCATTTCCGCTACGCCATCGATAGGGGCCTGAACGTTTTCATGGAGAAGCCGGTCACCGTGGACGGCCCGACCACACGGCGCATGATCGCGCTGGGCGAAGAGGCAGGGCGCAAGAACCTGAAGGTGGGAGTCGGCTTGATGATACGGCACTGCCGGGCGCGGCAGGAACTGCTCAACCGCGTCCGCGACGGGCAGATCGGAGACATCGTGGCAATGCGCGGATACCGCATGGGGCCGGGCGGCGACGTTGCGCCGGTAAAGCCCGAAGGCATCAGTGAACTGCTGTACCAGATCCGCCTGTTCCACGGGTTTCTGTGGGCCAGCGGCGGCGTCTTCAGCGACTACTACATCCACCAGATCGACGAGCTCTCGTGGATGAAGGGCGCGTGGCCGGTGGAGGCCATGGCTCTGGGCGGCCGCCAGTACCGTGGCGGCGCGGTGGACCAGAACTTCGACGTCTACGCGGTGCAGTATACCTATCCGGACGGCACGCGACTGTTCTTCGATGGCCGCAACATGCCCGGAGTGCACAACGAGTTCGCCAGCTACATTCACGGGTCGAAGGGCTCGGCCGTGGTTTCGACCAACGCGCACACGCCGGGACACACGCGCATTTATTCCGGGCAGAATATCCCGCGCTGGCAGAGCGGCCAGAAAGAACCAGCGCCGGAGAACCTGGTGTGGGCATACCCGCAGCCGGAGCGCTCGCCCTACGACTGGGAATGGGACGACTTGATCGCCGCTATTCGCGACGACAAGCCGTACAACGAGGTGAAGCGCGGCGCCGAAGCCAGCCTGGTCGCGTCGATGGGCCGATTCGCCGCGCACACCGGCCAGCTCGTGACTTTCGACCAAATGATGAATCACGACCACGAGTTCGCGCCCGAGGTGGATAAGCTGACGCTGGACGGTCCCGCGCCCTTGCGCGCGGATGCGGAGGGGAAGTATCCGCTGCCGGAGCCGGGGATTAAGAAGACACGGGAATACTGAGAGGACAGAAGGCAGAAGACAGCCCCTCCGCCGGCGACGCCGGATTGAAGCGTGGCAGGAGCGCGTCAGGAAGAATTGGAAAGCTTCGTATCGGCGAGCAGCCAACGCGAACGTGAAGGCCTCGTGACAGAAAGCTCGCATATCCGGTATTGTGGAAGAAGAAGCCGCAGCCATGAACGTAACCTTAAACCTAAAACCTGAAGTAGAAAAAGGCCTGAGGGCGCGAGCGCATGCGCGGGGCGTCTCGCTGGATGACTACCTCCAGGAACTTGTCACCAAAGAAGCGGGCCTAACCGTCGCTGCAGAGCCACGCCCAATTCAAAAGCGGTTCGATAATCTTTCCGACCTACTCCTCAATTCTCCCTTTGCCGGAGCCGATCTCGATCTGGAGCGATCCAAAGACTGTCCGCGCCCGGTTGATCTCGCATGAGCGGCTTCCTGATCGATACGAACGCTCTATCCGAGTACAATCGGCCGGGAGGCCCCGATGCCGGCGTCAAGCGTTGGCTTGAGACAACTGATCGCCAATCCCAGCATGTGAGTGTCATCACCCTGGCGGAAATTCAAAAGGGAATCGAGCTGCTTGCCGAGGGCAAGCGCCGTGCTCAGCTTGAACAATGGCTGAAGCAAGACCTGGAAGCCTGGTTTTCTGGTCGGATGCTTCCAGTGGATCGCCAAGTGGCCGGTCGCTGGGCATCGCTTGTGGCGCAGGGGGCACGGGCAGGGAGGCCTCTGCCCACAGTCGATTCACTGATTGCGGCGACCGCGCTTGCTTATGATCTAACCATAGTTAGCAGGAATACGCGGGATTTCAGGGCATCGGTGCGACCATCATCAATCCGTGGGAAGCGGCATAACTGCGCTACGGCTTGATCTCGTAATCCGGCCAGCAGTCCTCGATCTGCTGCCAGGGAGCGTTGAGATCGCCGCTGGCCGTGAGCAGCGACTGCCCGGACCACCGATCTCCCAAGACGCGTATCTCCGCTGCTGGTGCTGCGCCTTGCATCGGAGCGAACTTCGGATCGAGAATCCTGGCGATCTGGTCGCGGGCGCCTTCCAAATGCACGCGCGTGGTGCGGTCCGCAGTCTGGGCGAGAGCGGCGGCGATCGAAGTGCTCAACGCGCGCAGTTCGGCGCGGTAGAACGGCTTCTCGTCTCCGCTGGAAGCGAATATCGCCATGGGGAACCCGGCCGGCAACCCGATGGGGAGCGTCATGGCGGGTCCATTGAGCTTCGTATTCACCAGGTCGAGATAGTTGCGCTGCAATTGCCGCCGGTAGGCGTCAATGGGCGCCTGCTGGCTTTCGATCTCGCGCCAGATGCCGTGCCGCACGGCGGCCAGGAAATCGGCCGGCCGGTAGGCCGCGGATCCATCCAGCGCGTCCTGCTCGACGAGCCGCGCGAATCGCGCACTGCCCAACAAATTGCCGAGCACGGAGCGTTGTGCGTTGCCCACCCGGTTGATGGCGCCGAGGGGCTCGATGCGGCGCAGGACCTCCTTGTCGATGGCCCATTGCGGCGTCGCAAAAGCATTCTCGTTGAGGAACGCCACCGCGGCTGCCTGGCGCGTCTTGGCCACCGGCGTATAGATGACGCCCTCCTGCCCGATGTTCTTCTGCTGCGACTCGAGCCCGCCCACCAGCGCGGCGACGTGGTTCATCTCCAGCGTCCACTGACCGAGCATGCGGCCATACAACTCGGACAGATCCTCGTAGGGATCGCCCTTTTGAGTGGTGGTGGCGGTGAGCATCATGTGGGCAACGCGCTGCAGGTTCTTCACCCCCAGCGCAGTGGATTTCAGCGCATCGGCGTCCCCTACGGCTTCGGTCAGATCGCCCGGATCGGAACCGGCCGAACCCGGCGTGGAGAAGCGAAACCAGGGCGTCTTATCCTGCTCGCGAGCCCATTGGTCGAGCGTGCTCTTTTCGTCGTCGGGCGACTTCGAGTCCGCTATCGGCTGGTAACCCCAGTGCGTCGCCCAAACATCGTACGGTCCCACGACAGGCACCAGATCGGCCACGTCGATGCCGTCCTCGGGCTGCGCCACGTAGTTGAAGCGCGCATAGTCCATGATGGACGGCGAGTGACCCATTTTCTTGACCCACTCCTTGTCGCGCACCTTCTCCTGCGGGTACAGGGAACTGGCCTTCATATTGTGCTGGAAGCCGAGAGTATGGCCGACTTCGTGCGCGCAGACATACTCGACGAGGCGGCCCATGAGATCGTCCGGCAGGGGCAACTTTTGCGCGCGCGGATCGAGCGGGCCCACCTGCAGGAAGTACCAATCCCGCTGCAGGTTCATGACGTTGTGATAGAACTGGATGTCCGCGTTCAGGATCTCGCCCGTACGCGGGTCCGAGATGTGCGGCCCCATGGCGTTCTCGATGGTGGAGGGCAGCCAGCGGATGACCGAATAGCGCACATCCTCCGGGCTGAAATTCGGATCCTGCTCCGCAGTGGGAGCGGGCTTGGCGATAATGGCGTTCTTGAAGCCGGCCGCTTCGAAGGCTTTCTGCCAGCTCTCCACGCCGCGTATCATGTAGGGCACCCACTTGGAAGGCGTGGCCGCATCGATGTAGTAGACGATGGGCTTCACGGGTTCGGAAAGCGCGGCGGCGCGATCCTTTTTCTCCAGGCGCCAGCGCGTGATGTAGGTGCGCTTGGGGGCGCGCTGTTCGTCGCGGCCGTAATCCAGTTGCCGCACCGAGAAGTAGCCCACGCGCTCGTCAAACAGGCGCGGCGTCATGGGATGCTCGGGCAGCTTCACCATGCTGTGATGCAGCACGACGGTCGCGCTGCCGGGCCGCATGCCCCCCGCGGCTAACGGATTTTCAGTGCGCAGGGCGCCGCTGGGCGTAGCCATCCGCGTGTAGGTGTGGGTGGATTCCACTTCGATATTTTCCGGGTACGGCGAGATACGTTCGATGTACGAGCGGCTGGAGTCCATCGTGCTGGCGTTGAGACGCTGGCGTGCGCTCAGCTCGAACACATCGCTGGTGAACAAGCGCGTGACTTCTATGATGATGGAAGGCTCGCGGCCGGTCTCTTTGTACTCTTTAATCTCAGGCCGCGCGGTCTTGCTGGCGGCTTCTTTGGCGGCGGCAGGCTTCGCCGCGCCGTCTTTGGCGGCAGCAGCTTCTTTGGCCGGCTTTTCGGGAGTCGCAGGCTTTTCGGGAGGCTGCTCGTCTTTCGGCGCCTCTTTTTGAGCCTCCGCACTGTCCTTCTCCTTGCCTGGCTCCTTGCCGAACGCGGCAATCGGAAAACTCATGACGATCGTGTCGTTATTGGCAGCCTTCACGGCCAGCGAGATGGGCGTTTTCGAATCCGCAACGACCTCGTAATTTACTTCCCGGAGATTGATTTTGTTTGCATTGCGCTCCCAGCGGACCACCCGCTCGGACACGAACTGGCCGCCGTAGCCGACGCCCAGAGTGGTGCGCGCAATCTGCGTCACGAGGAGAAATTCCAGGTTCAGCTCGGTCTTTGGAATCTCGTAGTAGTACTTATCCTTGACCTCGTGAACGGTGAACAGGCCGGTTTTCGACTTGGCATCTTTGGTGATCACCTTGTCATAGGCCTGCGGCTGCTGCGAACCCAAACCAAACGGCAGCCGGCCCGCTGCGCCGGTCTCTCCGCCGGCGGGGGGTTCGGCCGGGGTGGGCGGGGGCTCTTGAGCTGCCAAAAAGAAAAACGAAATCAGGAAAACGAGAACGCTACGGGCGGCAGAGGGCATCGCACACTCCTTCGATGGTGAATGGCCTAATGATATCGCAAGTCCGTGGCGCACGCTTCAGCGTGCAGGGGTAAACTTCAGTTCGCCGTGACTGCCGGCTGAAGCCGGCAGCGGCACGCTGAAGCGTGCGCCACAAGCCACCTACGACGCCAACCACTGCTTGATCTGCTCGTACACGGTGGGCTCATTCAGCAGGTCGAAGTGGCTTAGGCCATAACCGACCCACTGCCGGGACTTAGGAAACGCCAAGGTCCGTCGAGGATCTTTGTGGCGGCCCAAGGCGCTGTCCACGGGCACCAACCCATCTCCGAGCAGGCCGGTGAGAGCGCGCGTCTTCTTCCCGGTGGCCGCCGCCATCGCGTAACACTGTACCTTCTCCGGCAGGGGCAACGGGCACCGCAGGTCAGGCGAGGGGCGGAAGCGATCGCGCCCAGTCCAATCGTCATTCACAAGATTGCCGTAGCGCAGGTCGGTGATCCCGGCGCTTCGAATCCTGCCCAGACGGGCGAAAGCGTCGGTGTAAGGGCTTAACCCAAAAACCGCGTTTACCCAGTTGCCTCCACGCTCCAGCGGTGTGCCGTGGTGCGGCGTGCCGAGGAAGACGATTTTGCGCAGATACCACGGCCAATCGTACCCCGCCGCCGCGGCATAGTGATAGCCGCTGCGTGCCACCATGCCACCCATGCTGTGGCCGATAATCGCGAACTCTTCCAACGGCACAGGCCACTGATCGAGGAGGATTTCGATTAAATCGGCGAAGGCGTGCCCGTTAGTAGAGATATGCAGTCCGCTATTGTAGTGCAGGTGGACCGGAGTGTATCCCAAGTCGCGAGCCAGGGCCGCTCCATGGTTGTGCCCCTTGCGTGTCCATTGCAGATCGCTCATGCACAGCCCATGCGCCAGTACGACCAGCTTGTTGCTTGGCTTGCTTAATCGCGGAATCGCGCGGGCTAAAGCCATCAATGCCACTTAGTTTTCGAC
>PKYZ01000548.1:1059-13334 GCA_003132865.1 Bryobacterales bacterium | reverse complement strand
GGCCTAGGAACTTCGGGCTAGCCTCAGACTATGTCAAGACTTACACAGATCTCGCTTGCATGGAGGCGGCAAATGAGGCGGCCCGCCGGGCGGTCAATGGAATCCTGGACCATTCGGGGATATCGGCCGCTCATGCGCCTGTGTGGCCGTTGCAGGAGCCTGCTTACTTTCAACCTTTGATCGAATACGATCGGTTGCGGTTCCGTCTGGGGCTCCCGCATGCGAGCTCGCCGTTGCCAACTTGATGACTTACGTTCAGGCAGCCAGCAGGACACTGACCTCAACGGCGAGTCGCTACGACCGCAGAGCTGTACAAATGGTCTATGCGTTGTAAAATCCGGGGCCTTCTCGCGCAGTTGGTCTCGCAGTTTCTTCGCGACTTCGCTCCTCTGCCCGCGCGGTGGAAGTAAGCGTCCAGGCTCCCCGAAAGTCCGGTTGTGGGAGGCTTGGCTGCATTGCCCAAATCGCCGGCTTGGCCATATCGGACTGGCGCGCACGGGGTCGCACCGTCGCGAAGCGAAATAGAGGCCGATATCACGTCATAATGCCGTTGTCCCTCGGGTCCTTGGCAGACCTTCCGGAACGCCAATCCAAAACCTTTTTCCGAGTGGCCAACCAACGGGTCGGAGCATGGCTGCACTTCCACGAGTAGCGCGTTTTGCGTCAACCTGGTCACTGCCAGTGGGAGAGGGATGGGGAGGGGCGAGACGGGGGCGAGACGCGGGGACCTCCTTGTGAGTTTTCCAGGATAGAACGGATTACCACTGGCGGGTGTTAGGAAACCGGGCGGCGGCTGCCGGCGGTAGCGGCCCACCACCCGCAGGACCAGCCTGGAGGGGTTATTCAGGAGGCGTCATCTCGGAATGGCGGCGACTTCCTTGGCGGCCGCTTCGGGTTCTGGGGAGTCGATCGTTTTACAGCGGGCGCGGAGGCCGGAGTTAGGGACCGGACGGCGGGAGTCCGTGGCCGGCGCACACGTGGCGGGCCACATTGTACGAAAGTCGCCCGCCTAGCCTTTAGATCGGAAGCGCCTCCGCGGCTCAACATTCGAATGCAACTGAAGATGCTGGTGCCGAGGCATTTGCCAATCATCGCCAGCACCAGCGGCAGGTTCTTGCATTCGGCGACCCTGAGCGGCGGGCGTCGTCCAGCGCGTTGGCCGTGAGTCTAAGTAGGATGCGCGAGCGGGCGGCCAGGTAACGCGTGTTTCCCCGCGTCGAGCAGTTACCAAGGGTCGAGCCCGGGGACCCTGAGTACCTTCATGATCCGCGTCGTTCGCTCATCCTGACTTTGCTCCCGCATGTTCCATACCGGCGGCCCCGCGCGCGGCCGCCTTCATCTTGGCTAATCCGGTTCTAGCGGTGTCCAATGGATCGCCTTTCCAATAAGCCGAATTGAAAAGTTCGAGCGATAAGACCACGCCGGGTGCCACACGCTGCAAAGCCGAGAGGATCTGGCTCAGCGGTGCGACACCGTCACCTGGATAGACTCGATCTCGGTCGCTGATGCTTACTCGCGGAGGGTTCCCAGGATAGTCGTTCAGATGGATAACCTGGATCGCCTGGCCACTGAGCAAGCGCAGGCCTTCGAAACCAGAGCCGCCCTTGTACAGGTGGAACACATCGGCCAGCACACACGCCTTACTATGAGAGGCTTCCAGGGCGACATAGGCGGCCTGAAACAACCGGTTCAGGTATGGCGACGTCCCCCAGAATTCCAGTTCGGGTACCACGCCTACCTGATCACCCAATTCGAGCACAGCGCGATACCGTTCTGAAATGCGCGACAAGGCGATTCCATTTTCATGCTGTACGCCCGCCGGAGGCATAGCTATACGCCTGCCGCCAATCTGGGCTACGGCCTCCATATCCCGCCGGACCTGTTCCAATCCCTGGGCTCTCCTGCCCGGGTCCTCCACAATCCATTCCGGAAACGCAATCGCACTTTCCACAGTCAGACCACGATCGGCGATTCGGTTCCGCAAGTCCGCCAGTGCGGTCCTCCTGCCTCTATACTCATGAATAGAACTGACCCAGGGTTCAATGGCTTGGTAACCGGCCTTTGCCGTAACCTCGATCTGGTCTGCCAGATTGAGGCGATAGCCGCTGATGGTCGCGGTATTCAGGCAGTAACGAAATCCGCTCCGGTCATCCGAGGATGATGCGCTCGCGTTTGCAGCTATCGTAGACGACAAACTTGCGCAGGAAAGTGTCGCCGTTAAAAAATGTCCTCGGGAAGATTTTGTCATTTGCTCCAGCTTAAAGCGGTGCCGTGCCCAGGTCAAAGCCGCCGCACATGCGAATCTCAAGAGGCTGGCCGACGATTACACAGGACCACGGCATGTCGTCACGGTAAAGCAAATAGCACCAGAGGAGCTACCGCCGCCCGAGCGCGCGGTGAACTGGTTTGAGTGGGAAGAGCGGCCTGGGCCGGGACCGGCTGAGGATGCCGACCGCCTCAGCCACGAGCAGATCATCCGGGTGAGCTACGTGGAGAGGAAGGAGCCAGTTCCGGCTACGAGCTGCGGGGCGTCCTCTCACACTTCTTCGCCTGGAACGCTGTAAATTGGCTATCCTCTCCTTATGTCATCCAATCTGCCATACCGCTCTCGCGCTGTACGCGCCATGGTGCTCTTGCACGAGGAGCACCTTCGCCGCTTTGTCCACACTTGGAGGCTGGCCTTGGCGACCTCAGTGAGCCTGCCCCCGACCGATGACCCCGCCTATGCCTCGCTGGGCGCTTTAGGACGGCACGTGCTGGGCGCGGCCGGCGGCTACATGGTCTGGATGTGCGAGGTGTTGACGTTACCCGACCCCGGAATCCGCTCTGCTCCGGACGTGGCTGCCATGGTCCGCGATGCGGACGACTACTTGGAGCACGTTTTAGAGCAGTGGCGAACCCCGCTTCGCGAAGTTCCCGACGAACGATTAGAGACTCCCGAGTACCCATCGCGATGGCAGACGCGCTACTGTATCGACTCGATGTTGGAGCACGCTGTCATGCACCCCATCCGCCATGCCTTCCAGTTGGATGAGCTGATCAAGGATCGCTAGGCTCGGGCGGGAGAGCGCCCGAACGCGCACCATTGCGGAGGGCCTGTGCGGTCCGTAGTATCCAGGCTGGCGGGGCTGGAGCGGCTCAACCGGCTGAGCACGGCGCCGCAACGTCTCCGGATTCAGTGGGGCTATCTGAAGACGCTGCCCGACGATTACACCGGACCGCGGCACGTCGTCACTGTACGACAGCTCCCGCCGGAGCGAGGCGGCGAAGATTGGTTCGAGTGGGAAGAGCGCCCTGGGCCTGAGCCGGCCTCGAACGCCAGCCCCAACGACGAGATCCTCATCCATGTCCGCTAACGTGGAGAGAACGCGTGAATCCGCGCACTCGCCGGAGACCGCCAACGACGAACCGCGCTTTGAGAATGACTCCCATCTGTTGGGAAAGGAGTACAATTGGAGAGGCAACCGGAGCATTTTATTATGATCCAAGAGTTCATGATCGAAATCCCGGTCCACTAGAAGTGTCGAAAACTGCGGCGTAGGAGGTTCCTACAGTATGAGGTACTTAGCCGTATCTACTGTCTTGTGTGCGGCATTTTTGCCCGCCGCAGAAGGACAAAACCTATCAGCGAATCCGGTGACAGGACTGGGATACTTGTATCCATCCGTCACTGTGGCTCCCGGCCAATTGATTACGGTGTTCCTGGCGGGGAATGCCCAGGGCGATATCAGCGCCACTGTGCAGGGCCTTTCAGCACCGGTATTGGAAGTGCGCCCGGGAACTGGCTGCGCGTCTGCGAGCCTTTGTTCCGGCCTGACGGCCATTACCATTCAGATTCCTTACGAGCTAAATTCGGGGTGCGGCTTCCTTAGCCCGGTGTGCAACCTCGTGGTTTTGACGCAATTGATCGTAACGGTAAGCGGTGTGGCGGGCGCGCCAGTCGACCTGATGCCGTTGCCCGATCAGGTTCACATTCTGACTGCCTGCGACACGGTGGTCCCCGGCGGGGGCGGCACAGCTCCAGTTGGCGGGTTGCCTTGTGCGCCTCTGGTGACAAACGCCGATGGGTCGTTGGTGATGGCGGGGAGTCCTGCACAGGGCGGAGAGGAGCTCGTCTCCTATGCAGTTGGGCTGGGGCTAACTACTCCGGCCGTTAAGACCGGCCAAGCCCCATCCACCGCAACGCCGACGAGCGAGACTTTCTACCTCGATTTCAATTTCCGGCCAAACGCGCTGGCGACCCAACCGATGCAGCCTGCCGTTGGCTGCTGCGTGCCAAGACCAACAGTTCCCGTACCGCTGTATGCCGGTCTCTCGCCGGGATACGCCGGCCCGTACCAGGTCAACTTCGTCGTACCGCCGCCGCCCGCGGGCGTCGCGTCGTGCGCCGGTACGGTGCAATCCAACTTGACGGTCAGCGTGGGTGGGCTAACGTCGTTTGACGGCGCGGGGATTTGCGTGGCGCCGTCAGAATAAACAGGCTGGCCCGGAGTTCGAGTTCGAGGACCGCCCTGGGCCGGAGCCGAGTCTGCTGCGTGGAAAGAACCCAGGCCTGAATCCGCGCACTCGCCGCCTTGATAGCTACCGATATGAACGAACAATGCCGTCGGGCCGATAGACGGGTAGAGCTCCTTAGAATGGGCCGTGGGCGGCACTTCCACAACTGTCGTTCGGATCACTTCCGGATTGCGCCGTCATCCGGGACCAACTTTGGGTCTTGAATCTTGTCGCAAATCACGATAGCGGAGGCGACGCAAGCCTCAAGCATTGATGGACCAAGGCTTGCGCATCGGACGTGACATCATCTGATTGGCGGATTCGTCGCCGATGATTTGCTCCTGGGCCGGGTCCCAGTGGAGGTCGCGGCCGAGGCGGAGGCTGATGTTGCCGAGGTGGGCTATCGTGATCGAACGGTGCGCTTGTTCAATCGGTGCGGCGGTTTCCTTGCGGGAAATGACGCAGTCGATGAAGTTGCGGGCGTGGTTGTCGCTCCGGTAGAGGTGGATGTCGTTCTCTTTGGGCTGCCAGTCGAGCAGGGATAGGGGAGTCGCTTCGATTGCTCCGCGGTTGACCCAGACACTGCCTTCCGATCCTTGGAACGTGACGCCGCCGCGGAGTCGGCTGGAGACGATCATTACTACGCCGCTGGCGTAGTGGGCTTCGAAATAATAATCGACCGCGGTGTTCCAGATCTTCTCTTTGGCCCATTGGGCTTGGCCGTTGCGGATGGCCGCGGGGCCGGTGAGTTCGGTGCCCATGCCCCATTGGGCGATGTCGGGATGGTGGCCTCCCCAGTCGGTGATCTGGCCGCCGGAGTAATCGAGAATCCAACGAAAGTTGACGTGGCAACGGGCGGGGGCGTAGGGAGCTTCGGGGGCGGGGCCGAGCCACATCTCGTAATTGAAGCCTTCGGGGACTGGCTCGGGATCCTGACGGTCGCGAGTGTGGCCGAAGTCGGGAGTGCCGCCGGGGAGTCCGACAAGGACGGTTTCGAGTTTGCCGATGCCACCGTTGCGGACAATCTCGCAGGCCTTGCGGAAGCGTACGTCAGAGCGCTGCTGGCTGCCACACTGGAAGACACGATTGCTAGACTTGACAGTGTTGACCATGGCACGCCCTTCGGAGATAGTCAGAGAGAGGGGCTTTTCACCGTAGATGTCCTTGCCTGCGCGGGCGGCATCGATGACGGGGATGGAATGCCAATGATCGGGGACGGCGATGAGGACGGTGTCGATGTCCTTGCGGGCGAGAAGGTCACGGAAGTCCTCGTAGGCGTTGCAACCCTTGTAGATGCCGGAGCGCTTGGCGCGGGCATAGTGCCATTCGACGAGGACGCGGGCGGGTTCGCGGCCGGCTATGGCGCCGTCCCAGTAGCCCGGCGATTCCTTGTTGAGGTCGCAGACAGCGACAACTTGGACGCGCTCGTCGGTGAGAAAATTCTTCATGTCGCCGGTACCTTGGTTACCGGTACCGATAACGCCCATGGTGATGCGGTTGGAAGCGGAGGGGCGGTCTTGAGCGCGTGCGGCGGTGGTGGCCGAGGCGAAGGCAGCGGTGGATTTGAGGAAGTCGCGGCGGTGCATGGTCGGTCATGATCGTATCACAGTGGACACACCGTGTCCGCTCTCAAAGGTAAGTTCTCAAATCTCATAGTCCGACAGCGCTTTGCTGACCTTCGTTGCCCGACGACTACGCCGGCGTAACGGTGAGACAACTACCGCCAGTGGAGCGCGGCGAAGATTGGTTCGAATGGGAGGAACGCCCCGGACCTGAGCCGGCCTCGAACGTTACCGGCCCCAACGACGTGTTCCTCGTCCGCGTCTGCTACGTGGAGAAAGCACAGGCCTGAATCCGCGCCACCGCCAATCCGGACACCGCTACCGATATCCAGGGATAATGCCGTTTGTCGCCTGGTGAACCGGTGGGCCTTCTGGATCGGTCCGTGGGGCGGCACTTCCGCAAGTGTCGCGTTCGGATTTACTTCCGGATGCCCCGTGACTCGTTCCCTATGTCACGCACGAGCTCGGGCGCGACGTGGCCCTCAAGAACACTCTCGGCAGCGCAAACTCCTGCGTCCCCAGGAGCGATCGGTCCCTGGCGGGAACGTGTCTGGCGGCACGCAAGAGTCCCCGCCACGCCCTTCAGTCGACTTTAACCCGTTTCAGTTAGCCAGGCCCCGAGCTTGCTCCTCGGTAGCTTGCGCGGTGGTGCCACCGGCGCCTAGCGTTGAGAGCGCGCCACAGGCGGCGGCAAAGCGTAGCGCCTCCCGCAGAGGCGTTTTGCGCAGCCACGTATGCAGGAAGCCTGCATTGAAGGAATCGCCGGCGCCGGTGGTGTCCACGGGCTGCACGGGAAATGCGGCGACGCTCATCAGCTTGCCGCCTTCCATTGCCGCGCAGCCACTGCGGCCCAGCTTCGCGACCGTTAGAGTCCGGCCATTTTCTAGCGCCCGCAAAGCTTGCTCCGGATCGCTGAATCCGGTGATGCCCGCGAGTTCAACTTCGTTCGGCAGGAAGATGTCCACCTCGGCCAGCGTGTCGATCACGTCGCGGCCCCATTTCTCTTGCGGATCGAAGCCCGGATCGATCGACGTGGTCAGGCCGTGCGCGTGCGCCAGTGCCAGCAATTGCTTCAGATCTGGCCGCAGCGCGCGCTGCAGGAAGATGGAAGATATATGCAAGTGATTCAGGCCGTCCCAACCTCGCGCGGCGATCTCGTCTGCGCGCATTGCCTCCATCGCCCCAAGATAGGTCACCATGGCGCGATCGCGCGGCGAGCTGATGGAAACGGTGACGCCGGTCTTGACTCCGGCATCCCGTATGACGCGCGAGCTATCCACGCCGAGCTTTGCCAGAAACTCCAGGCACGCATCGCCCCAGGAATCGCAGCCCAGCTTGCCGGTGAAGGATACTTCGTTGCCCAGTTTCGCCAGGCCGGCGCCGCAAATCGCGCCGGAACTGCCGAGCGTCAACGTGATGTCCTCAACGAGCGTTTCTTGGCCCAAGGCCGGGAACGAAAGGTAATTCTGCAGGATCAGGTCGAGGTTCAGCTCGCCTGCCACCAGGAATTTCATGGCTGACCTCGCCCCGCGGCTTCATGCAGCGGGAAGCGCTCGACCACGCGGTTGATGTTTCCACTTTCGCAAGGCGAATCCGGGCGCAGTCCTTCGGCCAGGCAGCGGAAGAAGGCGAGTAACTGGCCCACGACCACGTCGATCAGCGGCGCGTTCCGGTCGCCGATTTCCTCCAGGCCCGGGCACTCAATGGCGGTGTCGCCCGCGCGCAGCAGCGCCGCGGGAACGTGCTCGCCCACCACGACCTTCATCAGGCCGAGGCGCTTGCGGTCGAGTTCGCGCAGGAGGTCCGATTCGTAAGCGCGGAGCAGCGGATCGGAGGAGAGGAAGCAGACCACCAGCGTGTCGCCGTGAATGAAACTCATGGGGCCGTGCCGCACGCCAAGATAAGTCTCGGACAGTGTGGGCACACGGCCGTCCGTCATTTCGAGCATCTTGAGAGCGGCTTCGCGCGCCGCGCCCAGGCGCGATCCGCTGCCCAGGAATACCGCGCGTCCGAAGCCCGTGGCGGCGACGCGCGCCAGCGGGTCGAGCCCGCCAGCCAACAGGCCGCCACAAGCGTCGCTGAGCCGTTCGCACAGCAGTCTGTAGCGGTCCGGCGCCCGGCGCAAACCGAGGAACCGCGCCGCCAGCGACATGTTGGTGAGGCTGCTGGTCATCGCCAGGCTGCGATCGTTGGTGCGATCGTCCAGCAGGATTACCTGCACGCGGGGATCGTCGCGGTAGGTTGTGTAGAGACGACCGGCCTGATTGCAGGTAATCGCCAGATGGCGCATTCGCGGTTCCGCGTCGATCACTAGGGAGACCGCCGCGACGCTCTCCGGGCTGTCGCCCGAGCGGGCCATTGAGATCAACAGGCCGGGCCGTCCGAACGGCAGCGCGGCCACGCCATGCGTCAGCAGCGTCCCCGCGCCGATGGCTTCTACGGTGACACCACATTCTTTCTGCAGCGCCAGTTGCACGCACTCGCCTGCGTACAGCGAGCTGCCCGAGCCGGTGAGCGCCAGGCACGCGATTCCATCGGCGAGCCGCTCGATGGCAGGGGCGCTGGCCAGCACACGGTTGCAGGTGTCCAGCCAGGTGGAAGGTTGTTGGAAAATCTCACGCAGGGTATGGACGTAGCCACCGCTCGATTGCCGGTCTTCCGGCTGCGCGAGAAGCTCACTGACGGTGAGGTTTGGGTTCACGTATCCTGATTTATAGCATGTATACAAAAGCGGTCGTGGCCCACGGCGGCGGCCCCACAGCCGTGATCAATGCGAGCCTGGCGGGACTCATCGAGGAGTGCCGCCGGCGCGGCAGCGTTCTCTACGGAGCTCGATACGGGCTCGCCGGGCTCGTGCGCGGCGATTTGGTGGATCTGTTGGCGTTCGATGCGGACCTGGTCCGCCGGATCGGCGAAGCGCCCGGCTCGGCGCTGGGATCGAGCAGGCTTCCGCTCGCCGACGAAGACTACGCGCGCCTGCTGGACGTCTTCCGGCGCGCGGAGGTACACACGTTCTTCTACACCGGCGGAAACGGCTCGATGGATACGGCGCTGCGCATTGCGCGGTACGCGCGCAACGCTCGCTACGACCTGCAGGTGATCGGGATTCCCAAAACCATCGACAACGACCTCTGCATCACCGACCATACGCCGGGCTATGCATCCACAGCGCGTTTCTTCGCCTTCGCGGCGCGCGATGTGGGCGAAGACAACCGCTCGCTGCCCTCGCCGGTGTGCGTGCTCGAAACGCTGGGGCGCAACGCGGGCTGGATCGTGGCCGCCACGTCGCTCGCGCGGCACCGCGAAGACGATGCGCCGCACCTGATCTACTTCCCCGAGCGCCGGTTGAGCCTGGATCGCATCGCCGCGGATGTGGAGCGCGTGTATCGGCGCCTCGGCCGGGTGGTGGTGGCGGTGTGTGAAGGACAGCTAGACGACAGCGGGCGGCCCTTCGGAGCGGAAGTGGATCGCGCCGGAAGCGAAACGCACCGGCTGGCCTCCAATCTTGGGCACACGCTGGCGCGTCTCCTAAGCGGAAAGCTGGGCATTCGCGCGCGCGCCGAAAAGCCCGGATTGTTGGGACGTTGCTGCGGCGAATTCGCAACGCCGCTCGACCGGCGAGAGGCATTCGCATGCGGGCGCGCCGCGGCGGTTGCGGCCGGCGAGGGGCATACGGAAGTGATGGTCGCGCTGCGGCGCGATTCGAGCACATTCCTTACTCCGCTGGAGACCGTCGCGCGCGTGGAGCGGCGGCTGCCCGCGGACTGGATTCATCCGGACGGCAACGATGTGCTGCTCCCGTTTCGGGAGTATGCCGCTCCGCTCACCGGCGAGGTGCCGGGCTGGCCGCGGCTTTGATCCGCGCCGCGATGCGTGCTATACATCGGCCATCATGCTCATCCCGAAGGCCTCGCACCATACCTTGCTGGGCGGCAGGGCCATCGCAGCTGCCATCGCGACCCGGCCGGCCTCGGCACGGAAGCCCGCACCGGCCAAACGCGGCACGCCGATGCCCCTCGAATGGCCGGGGGCGGCATTGGCCAGCCTGCAGCCCGGCAGTTTCAGACTACTCACGAAGGTCGCCGCAATCGAATGAGCGCGGAACAACCAACGGCGCGCCGCCCATATCTGGTCGGAGTGGTGCTGGCGATCTTCTTTGTCATCGCGCTGCTGACTAACATCCTCGGGCCGATCATCCCCGACATCATCCGCAGCTTCCACCTGACCCTGACGGCGGCCGGATTCCTGCCATTCGCTTTCTTCATTGCGTACGGCGTGGCCTCCATACCGTCCGGCATTCTGGTGGAATGGCTGAGTGAAAAGAAGGTGATCCTCGCCGGCTTCGGACTGGCATTCGCAGGCGCTCTGTTTTTCGCCCTCGTTCCCGTCTACCCGGTGGCCATTACGTCATTGTTTCTGATTGGCGCGGGCATGGCCTTGCTACAGGTCGCCATCAACCCGCTGCTGCGCGTAGCCGGTGGATCGGAGCACTTCGCCTTCAATGCCACGCTGTCGCAGTTGGTATTCGGCTGCGCATCGTTCATCAGCCCGCTGGTCTATTCGTATCTGGTGCGCAGCCTCGAAAGCGGCGCGCCGCACAGATCGGGTGCGCTGCTCGGCATGTTGGCCGCCATAGTGCCGTCCGGCCTTGCCTGGATTTCCGTCTACTGGTTGCTGGCCGCGGTCTCGATCGTCATGGTTGCACTGCTGGCGTTGATCCACTTCCCGCAGGTCAAGCGGCAAGAGGACGAGAAATCCGGGAATTGGCAGACGCACCTCAGCGTCTTTCGCATGCCGGTGGTTCTGCTATTTTTCGCCAGCACGTTCGCATACGTCGGGGCGGAGCAGGGCACCGCCAACTGGATGTCGCAGTTCCTGGCGACCTATCATCACCGCGATCCACAAACCACCGGCGCCCTGGCCGTCTCCTGGTTCTGGGGACTGATGACGGTGGGTTGCGTGATCGGGGTTATGCTGCTGCGCTGGTTCGACTCGCGGAAGGTCCTGATTGGCGGTTCCTGTTTGACCCTTGTAATGCTTACCCTCGCGGTGTTCGGCACGGATGCGGTATCGGTCGTGGCTTTCCCTCTGGTCGGCCTGGGCGCCAGCGCCATGTGGCCCATGATCGTATCGCTGGGGCTCAATTCGGTCAGCGAGCGCCATGGGACGGTGTCCGGCATCTTGTGCACGGGTATCGCCGGCGGTGCGGTGGTGCCGCTGGGTATCGGGTATCTCAGCGATCACTTTGGCCTTCGAGTGGGGATTATGCTCCTCTACCTAGCCTTCGGATGGGTACTCAGCATCGGTTTTTGGGCGAATCCGATTGTGAACAACGAGACTGTCGGCAGCCGGCCGCAGGCCAAAGAGCAGCGCGCGCCAGCGATATAGTCGTGCGCTCTATCAAATCACCCCCGGTCGAGTTTCGCCCTTCCTGCTGCGCTTGCTGCCCGGCGTCGTAAGAACCGTCGGCGTCGCACTCACGGCGACCGGCTTGCTCATTGGATCGTTGAGGTTGTTCCGGTGATGGGCTTACAAGGTGATCGGTTTGTCGCTTCGGATGTGTTCGCCCTGGTCCGGCACCGGGTCTATGCGGCGTGGACCACGCAGGTGTTCCCAGGGCTCGCATTGCTCATTCAATCCGGGCCCATGTCGATTCCGCGGTTTTGGCAAAAAGACAGATAGCTCTCCGCCCGCCCGGTTCTCGTTGAAGTGCGCCCCATTCCGTCACCGCGAGTAGGTTCACTTCGAGGGCAGCGGAAGGGCCTAGCCTAGTTTAGGGACCAGTGGAGCATGTGTTGTCGGGCATCCGGAAGTTATCGGCGCACTCGACCGCTACCGATATGCCTCCATAATGCCGTTGCTCGACGGACTTTACGGCAGCACCCGGAAGGGCACGTTGCTCGAAAGCGTGCCGCTGGGTATTACTACCTGAACTGTTCCGCTGCTCGCGCCGACGGGTACCAAGGCCGTGATTTCGGTGATTTTGGGGCGGGAAGACACTAGGAATGCGGCCGGAGTGCCGTTAAAGGTAACGCTGCTCGCGCCGGTCAGATTGGTCCCCAGAATCTTGACGGCCGTTCCCACTTCGCCGGAGGTGGGCTCTGTTTTCACAAACGGGCCCAGACCCACAGACAGGGTGAAGACCGTGCCATAGACGAAATTGGCCCCGCCGGACGTGGTTGTCCCGTAAAAGTCCCCGTTGGTGGCCTGGACGAG
>PKYZ01000548.1:0-1007 GCA_003132865.1 Bryobacterales bacterium | reverse complement strand
CAACATGCCACCCGGGGTGATTTTGAAGACCGTTCCGCAGCCATCGGGGACACAGTTGGCCCCGCCCTGCTGGGTTGTCCCGTAGAAGTCGCCATTAGTGGCCTGGGCGAGCCCCGCCAAGGGGTTTTTGCCGTCCGTGCAACCGCTTTGGGAGCAAAAGCTGTAGAGCGTCGTCAGTGTGCCACTCCGGGTGATTTTGAAGATTGTCCCATAGCCGTTGGCTCCGCCAGCCGCCGTTGTGCCGTAGAAGTCCCCGTCGGTGCCCTGGACCAGACCAGCGAAGGGTTGCTCGCCGTCTGCGCACGCGCTTTGGGAGCAGAAGCTGTATAGCGTCGTCAGCGTGCCGCTCGGAGTGATTCTGAAGATCGTGCCGTAGGCGGGGGATCCGGCCCCGCCCTGACTAGTTGTCCCGTAGAAGTCGCCACTGGCGGCCTCGATCAGCCCGGCGTAGGGGTACTCGCCGTCCGTGCAAGCGCTTTTGGAGCAAAAGCTATAAAGAGTGGTCAGCGCGCCACCCGGGGTGATTTTGAAGACCGTCCCGTGGCCGGGACCCACGAAGTCCGATGTCGTCCCGTAGAAGTCCCCATTGGTGGCCTGGACGAGCCCTGAGAAGAGGTATTCGCCGTCCGCGCCGTCGAAGCCGTGCAGCGTCGTGAGCGCGCCGCTCGGGCTGATTTTGAATACCGTCCCAAGTCATCCAATGTTGTCCCATACAAATTCGCATCGGTGCCCTGGACCAGCGCCGCGTTGGGTGAGGCGCCGTCCGTGTTATCGAAGCTGTGCAGCGTGGTGAAGGTCTGCGCAGGCAGGGCGATCACCGTCGTTGCGCACAGCACGAAAACACCGTACGACCTGTTGCTCTGGTTCAGTTTGCCCACCGCATTAGCGAGTCGTCTCATCGATGCCCTCCTTTTGTGAAGTGGACGGGTTCCGTCTCTCCCTCACAGCGGTCAATTATATCGCCCTCGAAATGCCGGTCGCGGGGCGCGCCTGGACGATAATGGCAA
>PKYZ01000650.1 GCA_003132865.1 Bryobacterales bacterium | reverse complement strand
ACCACAGCAGATGTTGTAAGACCACCCGCGCAGCACAGCCCCAAGGGCTGCGCCTCTGCGCTTGCTTGCGCCGGTTTTATCCGGCCGAGGGCGCCGGATGCGGCTTGCTCCCGCCGACATCTCCCAGGAGGCCCAACGAGAGGCTGCGGATATCGGGCGGCGCCGACGTCAGCAGCCAAACCAGCGTCTTCACCGAGACAATGAACGTCCCGGCGTTGATGAAGTGCCACTCGGGGTCTCCCAGGTGATTGGCCGCCGGCGTGAACTTGGCGTTGCGTATCAGGTTGAAGATGTATTTAGAGGCCTCTTTTGGATCGGTCGTGCCGGCCTCCACCTCATCCATTTTGGCCACCGCGGCGTCCAGAAGCTCGCCAAAGCCCTTGTGCTGGCTATAGAAGAGGCCCATGGGTTCTTCGGCATCCGGGAGAATGGAGTCGTCATGACTCTTCAAGTATCGCCGGTAGATGCTGGCCAGTTTCAGATCCCCCAGGCCGACGCCCAGGGCCCAAACACGGAACCAGGCATTCCAGAGATCGAAGTCCCGGAACGAGGTGTAGGCGCCGAAGACCAGGCGGTCGTTGTTCCGCAGATTGACTTCGTGAATGCGGGAGATATACTCGAAACGCTCGGCCCGGAAATCGTTATCCTTAAGGACGTTCAGAAGGCGCGCGGAGAGCGCGTTGATGACTTCCACCGAAGAGGCCAAGCCGCGGGAGAACAGCGCGTCCAGGAAGCCGCTGCCGGCGCCGCCGGCCATAATAGCCCAGCGATCGCCCACGGTCTGCTTGCAGGANNTGGGCTTGGGGAACTTGCGCATATCGAAGCTCAGCCCCACGCTGACGCATTTGTTGGCGGATCCTTCGCGGTTATCGAACGGGATCACCCATAGCCAGCCGCCGTCGAAGATGTGGTGGCAGGTGCCCTGATACCAGCGGCGCGGCGCCTTCGGCACGCCGTTCGGCAGGTTTAAATCGTCGTACGGCTTCACGTCGATCATGTGCGTGAAGAGGCAGCGGGTCTGCAGCCGGACTCGCGGTGGCTTGTCGCTCAGGTTCCACATACGGGCGAGCACGTGCCCGCCGCCGGAGGCATCGGCGACGAACTTGGCACGGATGGTTTCGCCTTTTTCGGTCGTGAGGGTTACGCCCTGCGCGTCCGTCTCGACGTTCTTGACGCGGGTGTTGTACTTGACCGTGGCGCCGTGGTGAATGGCCGTGTACGTCAAATACTGATCGGTATCCTGGCGGAACAGGTGGGCTTCGTAGCCTTCACGGTAGGGCGGGATCACCAATTGGGTGGCCTCTTCCGGCCGCTGGTGCGCGCCCGCGCGGTGATAGACGAAGCCGAAATTCTTCTTCACGCCGAAATGGTTGGATACATGCTTGTGGAGGAGCTCGCCGGAATTGAACTCGGTCTTGAACTCGGGGACTCCAAATCGCTCCGCCATGATTTTGATCATGCGGAAGGTGTGTCGCACGGTAGATTCGCCCAGGGCGAAACGGGGGTGCGTGCCGGCGTCGATGATCACCACTTTGGCGCCTTTGTATGCCAATATGGTTCCCAGCATGCCGCCTTCGAAACCCGCGCCCAGGATGGCTACATCGAATTGGTCGTTCATCTAAAGTAACGATTTCCTTTCGGTTTAAAGTGTTAAACGATTATACCCAGCCGGGAGGCTGTTGCACCAGTGCTATCGGTACCGCGTTTTCCTGTGTGGAAAATGTTGGGGGGAACACCGGATGGCGTAGGCTATGCCGTGCGAACCTGGCGAAGCGCGGCATACTGGAAAGGGCACCACATGGGTATTGCAATCAACGCTCACTATGATGGCAAGGTAATCGTCCCCGACGAGCCCTTGGATCTTCCGCCCAATCAAGCACTGGTGGTCCGCATCGAGTCGATTAGCGAGAACACGCTGGCGGAGGAATCGGCGTTGACCTGGATTGCCGAGAATTCTTGCGAGAGCCCCCATGTCCCCTCCGATTTGTCTCACCAGCACGATCACTACCTATATGGCGTACCGAAGAAAGATTTGTAAACGTGACCGCTCTTTTCGCGGACACCTCTTTCTGGATCGCACTTTCCAGCCTGGCGTGAATCGATTGCATAGCCCGCGAACGGCACGCGAACCTCACGCGCTGGAGCGGGGATCGGCAGCGGTCTCTGCGCGGATGCGTCGAACCTGCTCCTCTAGCTTGGGAAGGTCCTTTTGAGTCAACACCCAGATCTGGTCCCTGACCGGTTGGGAGACGCCACGGGCAGCCTCTCCCATGACCTGCAGGTGGTGGATAACCCAGACCTGGAGCATCTCGTCGTTTTGAAAGGCCAAGCGATCCGCGGCCCGCTCCTCGATCTTGGCGATTGCCGCCAGAATATCGTTCAGCCGATCCAGGTCGCTCCTCATAGAGCGATCGCGTCCCGGTAAACCGATTCCCGTATCGAGGGTTTCACCCAGCCGTCGCTGGCTATATCGACTTTTGCGCCCAACAGGCTCTCGAGCTCCAGCTTGAGTGCCGCCTAGTCGAGGAGGCTTGTTCCATCCTGCCACGTTACGAGCAAATCGACGTCGCTATCAGGGCGGGCTGCGCAGCGCGCAACCGACCCGATTAACCGGACCTGAGTTGCGCCGTGCTTCGCGGCAATGCGAAGGATGGCCTCACGCTTTTCGCTGACTGTCTCGCCGATGGTCACTCCGGTCAAGATGTTAGGACTCCAAATCGCAGTATACCGCCGGACGATCAGATGTTTGGCGCCTGCTGCAGTCCACATTACGGCGGTGGCCCATGACCCCTGCTATGCGCGCAGGCTACAGTTGCCGGCCACTAGAGACGAAACTAATGCTCGGATCGCACCTTCTTCTGCACTTTGTATTTTGTGCTATCGATGCTGGCGCCTTCCTCCCACTCAACCACCGGTCGCTGGTCGACAACCGTCCAGCCGGCACGCAGCAATTCATTCAGTCTTTGCTCACCCTCCATCCAATTGCCGTTGAAGAACACGTCCACAAAACTATAAACGGTCTTGAGCAACGGAAAGCCACCATGCGGACAAGTCTCAGCTTGATCGGAAACACGCCCCGTGCACTCAGGACAACTCAACAAAGGCATCGATTACACCAACGAGCGAGAATAGCACCAGGACAATGGCGGGCGCCAGCACTGAATTATGGCGGGTATTGGAAAAGAGACGCGTTCGCCTTCGGCTTACCGCGCCGTCATCTCCGCCACACTACGCCGCATGTTCTCCAATAGGCTGTAATTGAGACTTACGTTGTTGCCCTTGCCGGTGCCCAGATGAATCGACGGCTTGTTATCGCCGTGGTAATCCGTCCCGCCGGTTTCGATCAATTGAAACTGGGCGGCCAGTTCCTTGTAAAGCGCGGTGTCTTCCGGGCTGTGCTCGCTGTGGTAGACCTCCAGGCCCTGCAGGCCGTTGTCGATGAGGGTGCGCAGCAACTTTTCGAGCGATACCCGGTCACGCTCGGGCAGGCGCACGGGATGCGCCAGAGAAGGCAGGCCGCCGCCGTCGCGGATGCGCCGCACGCCTTCGGCCAGTTCCGGCTCATCGCGCTCCACCGAGGCCGAGGCGTTGTCGGCCAGGTAGCGGTCGAAGGCTTCCTGGTTGGTCTTCACATAGCCTTTGCGCAGCAGCACCTTGGCGAAATGCGGTCGCCCGGTGAGGTGCTTGCCGAGCACTTGCACTTCCTCGAGCGTGATCTCGACGCCGAGCGAGTTCAGCTTGGCGATCAGCTTGCGGTTGCGCTCGCGGCGGCTCTCCTGGTGGCCCCGAATCCACTGCCGGAATCCCGGTGAGGCCGGCTCTTGCAGAAAATAGCCGAGCAGGTGCACCGAGGGCGGGCGCGAGCCATCCGGAGGCGGATCGGGACGGGTGCTCAGCTCGATGCCGCAAATCAATTCCAGGCCCGCCTGGGCGGCCACCGGCGCGGCGGTATCGTAGCCTTCCAGCGTATCGTGGTCGGTGATGCCCAGGGCCTGGAGGCCCATGGCCTTCGCGTCGTCGACCAGTTGCGCGGGAGAGGCTGTGCCGTCGGAACGGTCGGTGTGTGTATGTAGATCAATCATGGACGTTTGGAAGGGTTTCCGCCGCCTGGTGGGACATGGTGCGCTCGCCGATGCCGGCGTCCAGGCCGCTGAGGCCGGTGGCCGGATGGCGCGGATGGGAGACCATGCGGACGACGATTTTCTCGTGAACGCGCTCGTACCATTCGAAGGGGATAATGTTGCGCAGCGCCAGCATCAGCTTGAACTTGAATCCCACCATGTAATGCAGGCGGGGCCGGCGCGCGGTCAGGATTTTGTGCACCACCCCGGCGATGTCTTCGGCAGTGAATTTATTGGCGGCGAGCAGGTTGTCCACGATGGCTTCGTGCTGGCAAAACCAGAAGTAGTAGGGGCTGGCGGAATCCTGGGCGCGGTGGGCGCGATTGCGGTTGATCCCGAAGTGCGGGGTGTAGATCAGCCCTGGCTCAAGCACGGAAACATGAATATTCAACAGGGCCATTTCCTGGCGCAGGCATTCGCCGAGGCCCACCACGGCGAACTTGCCGGAAGAGTAACCGGCGATGCTCATTTCGCCCATGCGGCCGGCGGCCGAGGCGGTGATGACGATGCGGCCGGAGCGGCGCGCGCGCATGTGGGGTAGCACGGCCTGGGTCAGCTCCATGATGCCGAAGACGTTGACGTCGTAGAGCCGGCGAATCTCCTGCATGCTGAGATCTTCGAAGAAGCCGCGCAGTCCCATGCCGGCAAAGTGCACGACGGCGTCAATGCGTCCGGCTTCGCGGACGATGGTGTCCACGGTGCGATCGATGTCGGCTCTGCGGGTTACGTTCATGCGCAGGGCGGAGACTTCCACGTTGCGGCGGGCCGCCTGCTCGCGCAGCTCTCGCTCTTCAGCTTCGGTGAGCGCCGTTCCGTAGACGCGAAAATTGCGGGCGGCCAGGAACAAGGCGGATGCCAGCCCCAAGCCGGAGCCCGCGCCGGTTATCAATACAACGGGTCTATCGTCAGTCATTCAGTCACATTGCGGCGCGCCGCCAGTTGCCGTTGAATTCCACGCACGGTTTGCCGGTTCAAGCGATACGGAAGAATGAAAACCAGAGCAACAACCAGCAGCCCCGCTGGAACAGCGCCATATAACAGGCCCACATAAGGAATGGCGGCCGGCGGATTGCCCGGCGTGCCAAACGCGGCCCCATGCGACAGCTTCCGGAAAACAGCCAACAGGCTGCCGGCAAACAGCAGGGCGCTCCCCGCGGCAATCTTTTCGCCGAAATTCATAATACCGAAATAGATGCCTTCGCGACGTAATCCGGTGGCCAACTCGTCGGTATCGGTTACGTCGGCGATCATGGACGCCGGAACCACCCAGACCGCGCTGGCGAAGATGCCCCCCACCACGTGCCCGACGATGAGCGGCAAGGGATGGCCTACGCCAAAGGGCCGGCCGCTTCCGATCAGCAAGGTCGCCATGAGCAACAGAGTGGCCGAGGAGATGGTGGCCATGATGTACAGAGTGCGTTTCTCCGTGCGCCGGGCCAGCGACATCCACAGGACCACGCCTCCCAATGCGCCGGCGTAGAAGGAGGTCTGAATGAGGCTCAGAATCTCGCTGCGGCTGATGTGCGCATACCAGGTGAAGTAGTGAATCGCCATACTGAAGTTCAGCACCACGGCCAGGAAGAAAACCGTGGTCGAGAACCAGATACTGCGGAAGGCGCGGTTCTGCATGGCAATCCGGAAGCCGGAAAAGAAACGCGGCCCGGCTGAGTCTTTACCGCCGCCGGAAGTGCGATGGCCCAACGTACCTAGAGTGCCGATCAGGCCGGCCACCGTCATCAGCGCGCCGAAGGCCAGCCCCATTCGCGGATAGCCGGCGTAGTGCAGCTTGGGTTCGGAGCCATCGGCGGTGGCTGGAAAGAAAACCAGAAAAGAAAGCGCCGAGGCCGCCAGCGTGCCCAACAGTCCGAACAGCGTACGGATGCCCATGGTGCCGGTGCGGTCGTCATAGTCGCGGCTCAGTTCGGCGCCCAGGCTGAGATAGGGAATCCGGTAGACCGCGCTGGAGGCGCGCAAGGCAATCGAGCAGGCCAGCAGCCAGACAAACAGTCCGGTATGCCCGAGGCTGCGCGGCGGGCTGAAGAGCAGGAGAAAGCACGGTCCCATGACCAGCGCTCCCGGCAGCATGAATATGTGCCGGCGCCCGAAACGGTGGCTGGTGCGATCCGATATGTGGCCGATATAGGGATCGAGCAGGGCATCCACCACCAGGCTCGCCGCAAGACCGATTCCCACCAGCGCGGACGGCAAGCCCATCACGGAGTTGTAAAAGAACAGCATGAAAAGGCCGGATAAGACCATCAGGACCGTGATGGGCATCTCCCCCACGCCGTAGAGCATCTTAGCGGAGAGCGGCAGTGGACGCGGGTCTGCGGCGAGGGAGGTAACCGGCGAGAGGGTGGGGGTGCTCATGGGGTGCGGTCCAAGCGCAGTTCGGGGACGTTCCCCGCGGCGATCAGCGGGCCTCCACCACCTCTCCCGAGTTCTCCGGGACAGGTTCACGTAAGAATTGCAGGATGTGATCGGTCAGCAACTCGGGCTGTTCCAGCGGGCCGAAATGCTCTCCGCCCGGCAGCAGCACCGGCTTGCAGTTGGGCAGCGTCTTATGCAGGAAGTCATAAGAGCTGATGAAGTGCGACTCGCGGCCGTAGACCAGCAGCGTGGGCGTTTGGATGGTGCGCACCGCATCCAAGGTCATGTCCCCTACCACTTCGTAGTCCTTCATCAGCGTGGTATTGCGGATCAGGTGCAACAGCGGCTCGCGATTGCGCGGCAACCCGCGCGCCGGGCCGTAAAACTTGGGAGTTTCCAGACTGAGCTGCAACAGGAATTCGGCATCCGTGCGCTTGTCCTCGGGAACGTGGATGCCCACTTCTTCCAGTTTGGCTACCCAGGCCGCCCAGCCGATCCAATCCTTGTCGTTGCGCAGGTGGACGAGGGCCGCCAGACCTGGTTCGAGCGCCAGCAACTTGGGCACACGCTCGGGGTAGAGCAGGCTGAAGTACATGGCGATGTCGGCGCCGAAGCTGTGGCCCACCAGGATGGGGCGCTCGATCCCCATTTCATCGAGGAAGACGCGCAGATCCTCTGCCATATCGGCCGCGGTGTAGCCCGTGGGGGTTACGTCGCTATAGCCGTGGCCGCGGAGATCGTAGGTGGTGACGCGATACTCGCGGCGCAGGATGGGCGCCATGTACAGGTGCCAGACGGCCAGATTGCCGAGGAAGCCGTGGAGCATGACAATATCCGGGCCCATGCCCACGGTGATGTAATGCAGGTTGACTCCGTTGGCTTTTATCTTTGGCATCGCTCAATATGGACAGCTCCCCCCTATTCGATGTAACCCAGTTCGCGGAGTCGCTCTAAAACTGTCTCCTCATCCTCCAATTCCGCAGGCACGGGGGCACTGCTCGCTGGGCTTCCCGGCCCACTGGTCCCGGCGGCCGCCTTTCGCACGGGATGCTCTTTCAAAACAGCGTCGCGATAGACCTCCACTGGCAGGCGGCCTTGCAGCTCTTCGGGAAGGGGCAGACCCAGACTATAAAGTACCGTAGGCGCGATGTCCAGGATAGACAACTCATTGGCGATGAATCCACGCCGGATGGCTGGACCGCGCGCTCCGAAGATTCCCACCGGGCGGTGCGAGCCGGACACCGCAGGCCGCTTGGACACGATTTCTTTCGAGGGCAGGATGGACACCAGGCCGCCATCGCTTAGTATGAGCGTCAGGTCCGGCGCGGCGTCGTGGTGCGGCCCCTGAAAGACTTCATCCCGCGTGAAGACTTCGCTCACCAGCGGCTCTCCGGTCCGCAGGCTGGGGATCTGGCGCAGACCGTCGGAAAGTTTTTTCAGGAACACGGGGTACTCGGCGGCCGGCACGCCGGGCGAGGTTCCATCGCTCACCACGACATAGATACCGTTGCTGGTGGGGGTGGTGGCGAACGCTTTGGTCTTGTTCCAATCCATCAGCCAGGTGTGTTTGGCCACCTGCCCGACGCCCAATAATGCGCCCTGGGTGTCGTGGGATTCCCCCGCTTCGGACCAAGCCAGGTATCCGTTCCGCTCGAGCCAAGTGTTGATGTGCAGCACGTCATAGGTGGGGCCGAAGCCGTGGTCGGAAGCAATCAGGACGGTGGCTTCCGGTCCGGCCAGTTCGCACATCTGTTTCAGCAGATTGTCCACACAGCGGAAATAGTTGAGGCACAGCTCGCGAATGTGAAACTCCCAATCTTCGGTGAGGGGCCGGTCGTCCTCCGGGCGGAGGAAGCGCCAGCCGAGGTGCTGCAGCTTATCGACACCGTCGAACAGCACGGCAGTCAACTCCGAGGGATCTTCCTCGGTGAGATGCCGCAGGACCTGGAACAAGTTTTGCTCGCGGCGGGCATGCAACTCGATCCAGGGACCCAGTTCCGCGTGATCGGAAATGCCTTCGGTGGCCTTTTCTTCCAGCTTGATATCCATGGCCAGCTCGCGCTGGTTGAAGCCGGGGATGGCTTTGATTTTCTCGAACAGATCTTCCGGCCAGCATGCCAGCCGCAACTGCTTCCACGGCACCCAACCCGGCACGACGTATCCGGAAATGTGCGGCGGCGGGAACATCGCCGGAAAGTTGATCGTGGTAGTGTGCAGGCCGCCGGCGGAGGCCAGCGACCAGATGGTCTCGCACTGTACGTCGTTGGAGTTAAAAAAGCGGATGTGCCGGCTGACGGGCGAATCCATACGGAAGAAATCGAACACGCCGTGCTGGCCGGGCGTGCGTCCGGTCATCAGAGAGGTCCACGCCGGGGGGGTCAGCGGGGGCACGATGGTGCGTAATCCGGCACGCGCGCCTTCCGCGAAGAACGACTTCAAGAAGGGCATGACGCCCTGATCCATGAGCGGATCGAGGATGGAGAAAGTGGCGCCATCCAGGCCGATGAGCAGCGTGCGGATACTCATTGGACCCGCCTTGTGGCGCTGCCGGTTCCAGCAGGACCGCCGAGGTGGGTATTCACGAAATCGGTGAGTTCGTCGATCGACAGATCGCGCTGGTGCTGGCCGATCTCCGCCAGCAATTCCGCGAAAGGCATCGGGGTTTGGTAATGTTCCTGGACGGCGGTGCACAAAACCACGGCGTCGAGCGATTCAAATCCCAGCTCGGTGAACAGCAGCGATTCCGGACTGACGGGATCGGGATAATCCCAATCCTCGATCAACTCGCCCAATTTTTGCAGCAGGTAATCCAATATCTCCTGCCGGCTTGGCCTCATGCGGACTGCTCCCTGTTGATAAATAATCGAAGAAAACACAAATTTGGATTCACGCCCCGTGTAAACATTTAGGGACTTGCCTCGTAATTGCGGGCACTGTTCGAGCGCGCCATCGCGTAGCTCCACTTCAACGATGCCGCTGGCGGCGACGGCGCGGGTGACGTGGAAAGCCAGCAGGCCGGCGCTCAAGCCGCGCCCCAGAGCCTTGCCCACGGCCTCTTTGGCGCACCACATCCGCAAGGCCCATTCCCGGCGGAGATCCCGCGGCAGAGCGGCCAGCAGGCTGCGCTCATCCGGACTGAAGGCTATGGTTTCGAAATCCTCGCGGCGGTGAGTCAGGCTTTCTAGATCGATACCTACCCGTGCCTCCGGATCGAGGACTGCCAGCGCCACGGCGGTGCCATGGCTGTGGGCGATGGAGAGGGCGGCCTGAGAGGCCGCCGCAGGCCGAGGGCCTGCCCCACATTTCACTAGCGGCCGGCCGTAGGGGTCTGGCATAATCTCGATCTCTTCGGGCGACAGATGCAGGTCCAAATTCCTTTCGAGCAGCGACCGCACCGCTTCCTTGGCGACCGAGCGGCCCAGCAGCCATTCGTGGCGGCGTTTCTCGACGCCGCGCATCGACCTCCAGTATTCACGTTCGGCGGGGCTGAGGATCCGGTCCGCCAGCACGTTTGGCTCGCACGGAAAGGCGTCCAGGCGGAAGCAGACAGACCCCGGCCAGGGACCCAGAGGGTTCCCTTCAGGCAACCACGCCTGTGTCACAGACGAGTCGTAAACCAGGCTACCAAAGGCATTCATAAACGGGCCGGCCGTGTGGAGCCGACTACTGGACAGCGGTGGCTGAAACCGGGACCCCCGCCTGCGAACGGTATTCTTTATCGTAATACTCGCGGACCCATTCGCGGTTTAGCTCCTCGCCGGAGCGCAACGTAATCTCCTGGCCGCACTTGGAGCATTTCATGCGGAAGCCCATGGACGGCACCATAGATCCGCCACACGCCTCGCATTCCGCGGGCGTGTACTGCGCCAGGTCCTGGATCATCCGCACCCAGGTGCCGACTTTCAAAAAATAAGACTGCAGGTCTTTCACGGCCACTTCGCCTTCGAAGGCCTGCGCGTCGGCTCCCGGCATGCGGCGCAACAGGAAACGTTTACCCTCTTCGGTGAGGTATCCGTCTTTTTCCAAAATGCCGGGGCCGAAAACTTCCACGGCGGTTTCCAGGACGGACTTGTCGGGCAGGAAGATGTGGAATTGGGTCTCTGTCTCCATCGTGATCTCGATCAGATCGAGCGATTCGGCGCCAAGGTCGGTCAAGTGCGTATCGGGGGCGATTTGCGACGCATCGATGCGCAAGCTCTTCGCGACGATCTGAGCGAATTTATCGAACACCTCCGATTCCGTCATATTTGGCATTTGAATTCTCCTTGCAAACAAGCGCTCTATCCGGCCCAGGCGCGCACAGCCAGCACGGCATTTTGGCCGCCAAAGGCAAAAGCGTTAGCTAAAGCGGCGCGAACGGTGGCGGCGCGGCTCTGGTTGGGAACATAGTCAAGGTCACATTGTGGATCCGGCGACCGCAGATGCATAGTGGGCGGGACTTGGCCCTCGGCGATAGCTTTTACTGCGCAAATTACGTTGCAGACGCCCGCCGCGGAAATGGTGTGACCGATTTGGCCCTTGTTCGAGGATACCATCAAACGTCTGGCATACGGGCCGAACGCGCGTTTGATGGCGGCGGTCTCGATGGGGTCGTTCTTGGGGGTCGAGGTGCCGTGCGCCGCGATGTAGTCCACCTCCTCGGGGGCAAGGGAGGCCTGCCGCAAAGCAATCGAAATGGCCTGCGCTTCGGCGCTGCCATCCGGGGAAGGATCGGTCAGCGTGTGGGCATTCAGGCTGGAGCCATAGCCCGCGAGCTCGGCGTAGATACGCGCGCCGCGCAACTGGGCGCTCTCGAGAGTTTCCAGCACCACGGCGCCGCCGCCTTCGCCCATCACGAAGCCGTCGCGCTGCCGGTCGAAGGGACGGGAGGCCAGCTCCGGATTGGCGTTGCGGCTCAAGGCTCCCAATAGGCTGAAAGCCAGGATGGGAAGCGGACTGACCAAGGCTGCCGCGCCACCGGCCAGCATGGCTTTGACTTTGCCTAGGCGCACCAACCGGAAGGCTTCACCGATGGCGTGCGAGCTGGCCGCGCAGGCGGTATCCATGACGAACGCCGGCCCGGCGAGTTTCAGCAGCTTAGCCGGAACACTGGCAATCATGTCGCCCAGACGGCGGTAGAAGCTATTATCCGGCTGCCGGCCTTCGCGGGCGAATCGGGCCATATCCAGCGCCGGACTGTCCGGCTTGCGGAGCTGGAAATAGTGCTTCATGAGAGCCATGTCGAGGTAATTGACGCTGGTGCCCACTGCGATTCCGATGTCCGTGGGGGCCAAGCCCTGAGGCCCCTCCCCGGCGCGGGCCAGTTGGGCGTCCGCCAGGGCCTCCCGGGCGACCGGCAGAAACAGCCGCACGCCACGGCGGCACCACGCCGCGGGGATCCACTCCGCCCCGGTATCCCGCGGCACGTGTTTGACCTCAGCCACTACTTTGGTGTTGTACTCCGATGGGTCCCAGAAGCTGAGCGGAGCGATGCCGCTATCGCCCGCCAGCAGCCGCTGCCAGCACGTGCGCAGATCCGGGCCGAGCGAGGTGCTCATGCCCATTCCGGTAATGACCACTCTGTGCATCAGCTTTCAGCATCCAGCTTTCGGCTATCGGCCGTTAAGGCCGGCGACGGCTGGGAAAAATCAGCCGGCGGCACGCAGCTCCTGGCCTTCTTCCTTCACGATCTCGGCGGTGTCGCGCAGCAGGAATCCTTGGCCGATCAGATACTCCATGATGCGTTCGGCGTTCTCCTGCGGGGTTTCTTTGCCGGTGAAAAGGGTGATCTCCGGATTGAGCGGCGCTTCGTAGGGATCGTCCACGCCGGTGAAGCCCTTGATCTGGCCAGCGCGGGCTTTACCGTAAAAGCCTTTCACATCCCGCTGCTCGCAAATTTCGACCGGAGTATCCACAAACGTCTCGATAAAGGCGTCGTTGCGCATCATGGCGCGCACCCGGTTGCGGGTCTCGCGATAAGGGCTTACCGCCGCGCAGATGACGGCGCCGTGATGCCGCACGAGTTCCGATGCCACATAGCCGATGCGCACGATATTGGTGTCGCGATCTTCGCGCGAAAAGCCCAAGCCTTTGGACAAGTGGGTGCGCACGACGTCGCCATCCAGGATGGTTACCTGCCGGCCGTGTTCCATCAGCATGACCGTCAGAATGTCGGCGATGGTGCTCTTGCCGGCGCTGGGCAAACCGGTGAACCAGACGCAGAAGCCTTGCTTGTTGCGCGCGGGGTACGCCGAACTCAGGATCTCGGCGGTTTCCTTGCGCGTGAACCAGGAAGGCAGCAGGCGGCCCTTGGTCAGGTAATTGTCGCGCACCTGCGTGCCCGAAATGGAAAAGACTTTGCGGTTGGGCTGGACTTCGGTGACCTGCTCGTAGCGGTCTTCGTCGGCCAGGTAGACCATCTCCTCGTAGGGCAGGCATTTGACGCCGATTTCGCCGCCGTGCTTTTTGAGCAGCTCGCGGGCGGCGGCTGGATCGTAAAAGGGCTTGCCCTTGGAGTTCTTGCCGGGACCGGCGTGATCGCGCCCAACGATGAAGTAGTTGGCGCCGAAGTTCCGGCGGATGATGGCGTGCCAGATGGCTTCCCGGGGGCCGGCCATGCGCATGGCCAGCGGCAGCAGACTGAGCAGCGTGGTGTGCGGGTCGTAATAATTCTCGATCAGGGCTTTGTAGATGCGCACGCGCGTGTAGTGGTCCACGTCGCCGGGCTTGGTCATGCCGACCACCGGGTTGAGGAGCAGGTTTGCGCCAGATTCCTGCGCGGCGCGCTTGGTGAGTTCCTCGTGCGCGCGGTGCATGGGATTGCGGGTCTGGAAGGCCACCACATCGGGATTACCCATATGCGACAGCAATTCACGCACTTCAGCGGGGGTGCGCCGCAATTCCGGGAAGTCGAAGTGCTGCGGCATCTCGAGCACTTTGAGCGGCCCACTGAGGCGGAACTTGCCCCAGGAGAGCATCTCACGATAGGTGGGGTGTTCCTCATCGGAGCATCCCAAGCCCTCGGCTGCCTCTGCATGCGGGTCGGTTTCGAAGATCTCGTCTACGCGCATCCAGGCGATCAGGTTGTTATTGGCGTTGCGCAGGGCGATTTCCCGCCCTTCGTGAATGCCGTCCAATTTGGCGACAGGCAGGGTGATGGGGATAGACCAGATCAGCCCGTTAGCCAGCCGCATGTTGTTCAACACGCTGTCATAATCGGCCTTGCCCATGAAGCGGTCAAGCGGGGAGAACCCGCCAAAGGCCAACAATTCCAGGTCGCATAAACTGCGCGGCGACAGTTGCAGGGTGGGTCCCTCGCCGGCGCGGCGCGCCAAATCTTCGCGCTCGCTGCCCGCAACCCGAAGATCGATCAATTCGCCGCCGTAAGGCGTATTCAATTCGACTTTGTTTTTGGATTCCATGTTTCTCCGAAAGTTCATTCTTTTCATTTCGCACGAGCGACGGGGGCGTGGCGCAGGCAAAAACCTACATAATAGCCATGTTGGCGCAACCGGCGGATCGGGTAAAAACCGAAAACAGCATCCAGCCCGTCACGCTTCACCAGACAATCCCTGTCCGGATTTGCGATGTAAGCCAAAACTTAAGGATACTCTGCCGGCTGGCGTTACGGCAGGCACGTCAGTACCAGATCTTACAGTACCTTACCACTCTTGCCCATCCGAGAAACCCTCGGCTGGTGCGTTTCTCAATGAATTCGTCAACAGCCGACTTCACTGCGGCTGCGCGCCAGCAGGCTATATCCCTGCATGGATTCCGGCGTTTCAAATCCCGCCAGATCCAGTAAGGTGGGAGCGACATCCAGCAAATGCATGCCTTCCACCTCCCCCCTCACTGGCAAATTGGGGGATGCCAACAAAAAGCTTCCAAACTGCGCGTGATTGCAATCGTCGGGGCCGGTGTCGTTCTCCTGCAAATAAAGCGAGCCGTACCCCAACCCGCCAATGGAGCGCCAATATAATGCCCCGAAATGCACAATCAGATCCGGAGGCACGTTGCGCAGATTGCGATAAAGATCGCGCGGCTGAAATACCAGCGATCCCATCATTTCACCGCGATCGTCACGCAGCGCGTGGAAACGCCCCGTCATCTCCTGAATTAAATTGTCGTACTCGGATTCCGGCACAATGCCCTGGGGTTCGCGGCCTTCCACATTAAAGAAAACCCGCGCGTAATAGCCGCCTTCGCTCCAGACCCGCGTGTGTTCCCAATCCACCAGGGATGGCGAAAAAGGAGTCGGCTTTGTGACCGGCTCTTTCAACACCAGCAGACCCTCGCGCCGCAGCCATTCGTTGACGCAGAAGCCGCCTTCCAGGCGTTGCGCGCCGTGATCGGAGACCACCAGCACGTTGGTATCGTCGTCGAGCAATTCCAGGAGGTTGCCGATCTCCTGGTCGACATACGCGTAGTAGTCGCTGATGAGCGTCTCGTACGGATTGCCCGGAACGTACCGACGGTGTTGGGGATCGTGGTACTTCCAGAAACCGTGATGCACCCGGTCGACGCCGATTTCGACGAATTGGAAATAGTCCCATTCCACGGTGGCCATCAGGTAACGGATCACCTCGAAATGCTTCCGCGTCATGTCGTAAATCTGGTCCCGGAGCCACTCTTTGTTGTCGGTACGGAAGCCTTTGACGTCCACTGGGTATTCACCCACCAAGCGGTCGATCTCCTGTCGTACGCTGGCTGGGTAGGTATAATCGCGAGTCTTCGTGTCCGGGGTCATGAAGCACCCGACATTGACGCCATTCATGCGTCGCGGGGGATAGCTGGGGGGCACTCCAACCACCACCACATTTTTGTGGTGAGACCCCAGCACGTCCCAGATAGCGGTCTGCTGAATGGAACTGGAATTGACTATGGAGAGACCGTGGTAGGAATAATCTTTGCGGTTGCGGAATCCGTACACGCCCAGGGATCCCGGATCCTGGCTGGTGGACATGCACATCCAGGCCGGCACGGTAATGGGCGGAATCACACTTTCCAGCCGGCCATAACAGCCGCGCTCCATCAGCGCCCGGATATTGTTCAATCCCCGGTGATGGAATAGAATCTCAGGAGCCGCACAATCCAGCCCAATGACAAGAGTCTTCACGTCATGCCTTCTTCAAAAAACCTTTTTAGGATGTCCCGCGCCCAGGGCAAGACTTGGAAACCTGCTGGGTTTCTATTATGGCATCACACCACGACGGCACCCCTGGAGTCAAGCTCTGCACGGGCTATTCGGTACTTGTGGCGTACTGCATAAGTCCAATAGCAGGTGATGGTTGCGGGGCGGGCAGGCAGTACTAGAAAAGCCCACCCTTAACATTCACTTTACATTTCCTTGACGGTTTCGTGAGCATCACATGACGAGATGGAGTGGCGAAGCTGCGTAGCAGGTGGAAAATCATGCGCATTGACCGGGTGGGAGTTTTCGATACCACCACCGGCACCCGTAAAGGCGCAATGGCACTTAAAGGCGCAATGGCACTTGAAGAAAAAGTCACGAAAAAACTGTTGACATCAGGTGGAGATCGGCACATACTAATCGCAACCTTGGAGGGTGTTGATCATGGACGAGACGCGGGATCAGCAAAATGGAGCCAACCTTGACCGGCGTAAGTTTCTCGGCGCGCTGGCTGGCGCGGCTGCGACGGGCGCGTTGCTGCAACGCGGGGGCGGGGCGGCTAAGGCCCAAGGCCCCACCGCCTACTACTACGAGGATTCCTTCGGCAACATTCTGCCCTGCTCGCCGGACACCATAGCGGCGGGGATTCTCCCGCCGCCGATACCCGGCCAAGGCGCCAACCCGCAGGACGTGCGGCGCCCAGTGCATCCCCATCGGGGCTCGCACCGGCTGCCCCACCCGGACGACAGCCCCGATTCGGGCTCGGGTTGCAGCGGCGACCCTTGTCCCGCAGGGACCACTTGCGTCACGGCCCCTAACCGCATGAACATTCTCATGATCATGGTGGATCAGATGCGCGCGCCCCGCTGGGTTCCTTCCAGCCAGTCTCTCGCCACTCTCCTCCCGAACATCACCCAGCTCCAGAACATGTCGTTCGTGTTTTCGAACTACTTCGTTGCGGCAACGGCCTGTTCGCCCTCTCGCGCCACGCTTCTGACCGGATTGTATTCACAGCAGACGTGCATGTTCGTCACCGAGGACCCAGGCTCCCCGTATCCGCCCTCCCTACAGCCGTGGGTGCAGAATTCGCAGGAGTGGCAGGGGTTCCCGACAATCGGCGGCGTGCTCTCGCAACCCCCGCTAGGGTACCAGACGGCCTGGATCGGGAAATGGCATCTCTCGGCGAACCCGCTGGAGGGCACCCTGGCGCCGTGCAACCCCGGGGGAAACGGGCCCAGCGACTACGGCTTCAATAGCCAGTACAACGTACCCACCCCAGCCACGGGGTCGCGATACCCGAACTACTACCCGTCGCCGAACGGGGGGATGCCGAATGAAGGCAGTTTTGGCGACTTCCTTGGCACGACCACGGTACCCTCCATCGGAGACGTCCCCTCCGGCGGAACGAACTATCCAGCACTAACGGCCCCGACCACCTACGATCAGCTCAACGACGCTGCCATTTATCAAGCCTTCAACGAGTGGCTCACCAATCTCGAAGGGCAGACGCCACCGTACCCCAACTGGTTTACCGCGGTCAGCTTCGTCAATCCCCACGATATCTCGGGGTTTCCATATACTTTCTGGCCCACGTTGCCGGATCAGAGCGACTTCACGGCCCCCATGCACCCCGGCAGCGAGGGATACCAACCGCCGCCAGTCGCCTCGGCGCCCACGACATGTTACAGCGTCAAGGGGACCGGCGAGAGCACTACGATCCCGCCGATCCCGGCATCCCCCAACACTCCCATCTACTCCGCGAGTGCAGCGCCCGAGAACTATTACGGCGCCAGTTGGAATTACAACGATTCCCCGACGGCTTACAGCGCTAACGGCAAGCCGGACCTTCAAAGCTACTACCAGAAGTCTAACGCCAATGTCGTGGGCGGGGTGAGCAAGGTGCAAGGGTGGTACAACTTTCTGAACTATTACTTCTGGATGCAGCAGTGCGTCGATGACCAGATCGGCCAGGTGCTGAACGCCCTGCAGAACAGTCCGTTTTGGGCCAACACCGTCATCATCTTCCTCTCAGACCATGGCGACTACGGCGGGTCTCACTGGCTGAAGGGGAAGACTGGGGCGTTATACGACGAAGTCATCAACGTGCCGCTGTATATCAGTATGCCCACCTTCAGCACACCGCCGAGGCAAACCCAGGCCGTCCCCCGGGCGTTCGTGTGCTCCAGCGTCGATATTCTGCCGCTGGTTTATAGCCTGGCGCTCGGAAACGACAGTTGGCGTTGCAACGGCAACGACATCATCAACTACCTGAACGGGCGGGAGTCGATCAGGGACGCCATCTACGTAGGTACGTCAGCCCAGCAGCGGCGGTTATCGAGCTTCACGAATGCCTACCCCCCAGGCACCGCGAGTTGGCAGCAGTATCAGCCATTCGTACTGGTAACGACCGACGAGTACTACAACGTTACTTCCCTGCCCAGCCATGCCGTGGCCTTCCGCACCGTGGATCCGACTATCAAGGATTGCAACACCAGCCCCTGCGACAACACCGGTCCTTTCGGAGGCGGAAAGCTCGGCGTCTATAGCTATTGGCAAGCAAACTCAACAAAGCCAGATACAACCCAGCCCCAGCAGTTCGAATTCTATAACTATGAGCCGACCGCTCCGGGCGACGACACCCTTACCGTGAATCTAGGAGAGACGGGAAACCAGTATTTCCAGTCCAACGACACGGGCGGTGCGGCGACCCTGTACATAGACAACTTCAACCTCACGGCAGTGCAGGGCGAATTCAACCTCGTCCCGACAGTGTTGTCCACCGCACACACCAATGCGCTGAATCTCTGGCTGCAATTCGCAGGCGGCAACGGTTGCCCCTAGCAGCCACACGGGCGCGCCCGCAAGGAGACGCATCCATGAAACGATCCCTAATCTTCGCGGCCTTTGCCTTTGCGTGCGCCGCGTCATCCCTAGCGGCGGCGAGCTCCGCGCCCACCTTTTTCACGCGCCGGGACTATCCCGGCGCAAGCACCTTTGTCGCTGTGGCGGACACCAACGGCGATGGAATTCCGGATATAATCCCGATGGGCGGCCTGGTGCTGTTCGGCAACGGCAATGGCACGTTCCGGCCGGGCCCGCAGGAGGATTTCAGCTTCCAGCAGCCCGGGGCCATGGCACTGGCCGACTTGAACGGCGACGGCAAGGTCGACGTGATCCTTAGCGGTGGCCCACCGTACGGTATCGGTGTCTGCTTCGGCAATGGCGACGGGACCTTCCAGCCCGCCGTCTTCTACCCAGTGGGGACAGGCAGCACGCCCGGCGCCGTTGTCCTCGGGGACTTCAACGGCGACGGCATCACCGACGTCGCTACCGTCAACCAGTCCGGCATCTGGCTGTTCACCGGCAAAGGCGGCGGCGTGTTCAACCCCGGCGTGCTGACTCCCCTCACGGGGCTCACGGATGAGTTGGTGGCCGCCGATTTTAAGGGCGACCGCAAACTCGATCTGGCGATCACCAGCACCACCGGCTTCGTCGTGGTGCTGGGGAACGGCGATGGCACCTTCCAGCCGCCGATCGCCATCAGCGCTGCGCCTTTTTCCGGGCGCTGGATCACAGCCGGCGACCTGAACGGGGACGGCCATCCCGATATCGTGCTCTCTCCCCGCCTTCTTTACGGCAATTCGCCCAATTATCTTGATGTATACCTCGGCAACGGCAACGGTGGCTTCTCCGCGCCCACCAAGGTCTACATGCCCGGGCTAGGGCAGATTACCATCGGCGACGTGAACGGAGACCACATCCCCGACCTGGTAAGCGGCCTCGGCTACATCGCGCTGGGCAACGGCAATGGCACGTTCAAGCCGCCGATCTATTATCCGCTGCCTACAGGCGGCACTGTCACCAACGCGGCGCTCGCGGATCTGCGGAATAACGGCCTTACCGACATCGTCTTTCAGGATGGAAACTTGATGGTCTCCGTGCTGCTGAGCGAGGGCACGGGCAAGTTCGAGGACGGCGAATGGACCCCCGTCACGGGCGGCGCGGGCTGCGGCGCGGCCGCGGACTACAATGGCGATGGGAAGCCGGATTTGGCCGTGAACACTGCGCAGGGCGTCTCCATCCTGCTGGGCACCGGGAAGTCCGCCCCTCCTTTCACGACCGGGACCACCATAGCCCTGCCCAACGCCGCCTGCCTGGTTACCGGCGACTTGAACGGGGACGGTATTCCGGACCTGCTGGTGCCCGCCCAGAACGCGCCTCCGGCCGCGGCCAGCACGATGTACGCTTACCTGGGCAATGGCGACGGCACGTTTACCCAGAAAAGCGCCACGGCGCTTTCCGCCCCCGGCTTCATAGTGCTGGCGGACTTCAACGGCGATGGGAAACTGGATTTTGCCACCTCCGGGAACCTGCTGGCGCTGGGCAACGGGGACGGCACCTTTCAGACGCCGGCACCCTTCGTGCCGCACGTTCTGCCGGCCACGCAGCAAGACGGATTCGACGAGATTGCGGTGGGCGATCTGAATGGCGACGGGTGGCCGGACTTGGTGCTCACCGATTTCTGGCACAGCTATATATACGTGCTGCTGAATAACCAGCATGGCGGATTCACCGAGAACGTGTTCCAGGAGGAAATCGGAGGCCTCTCCCAGGGACCGACGCAAATCGCGCTGGTCGACGTGAACGGGGATGGAAAGCTGGACATGGTGGTGCGGCTGGGCTTAATCGGGGGTGTAGCCATCTACCTGGGCAATGGGCAGGGAGCGTTCACTTACGAATCGGAGCTCGTAGCCAGCAACAACACGCCCAATGCCGGCATCCTGGCGGTATCCGACGTGAACGGGGATGGCATTCCGGACATTCTTTTGTCCGAGGGCAACAGCTTGACGATCTTTCTGGGCGAAGGGAACGGCAAGTTCGCTACACCGACCTATTATTTCGGCGAGGGACCCAATCCGGGCGATGTGCTGCTAATGAACCTGCACGGGCAGGCGGCTTCCGCCGGCCTGCCGGACATCGTGGTTCCGGACGGGTCGGGCGGAGTCATGACGCTGATTAACCAGACGAAGAAATAGCCATGCCGTACATGGTTAACGGGCAACCGATTCCAGAGGACCTGGTGCGCGAGGAAGAGCGGCGTTTGGGCCGCGATCCGCGATGGACGCCCATTCCCGACCAGGCCACGAATGCTGCGCACCTGCGGGCCGCGGCCGAGTACTCAGTGATCGCGAGAACGCTGGTCGAGCAAGCAGCGGCCAGCGATCCGCGGCCCGTCGATCCGGACCTGATCGAGCGGGAGGTCCGGCGCGCGAAGACCGAGGGGAACTGCCGCAGCGCGTTCGACGACAGCGCTGTGCGGCAATGGGTCGAGCGGCAGTTTCGGCTGCAGCGCACGCACGCGGAGATGGTGGCCGGGGCGGCCAAACCAACCCAGGAAGAGGTGCAAGCCTTTTACGACGCCAACCGCGAGAATTTCCGCAATCCGGAGATGTTTCGCGCGGCGCACGTCGTGAAGCACGTCAACGGCGAACAGGGCGAAGAACAGGCGCGGGCGGGAATCGAAGCCGCGTTGGCCGAGTTGGAGCGCGACGCGCCGTTCTCCGAGGTCGCGGAAAAACATTCGGACTGCAAGGGCAACGGCGGGGATCTCGGCCAGTTCCCGGCCGGCGAGATGGTGCAGGAATTCGAGGATGCGATCCGCACGCTTGAGCCCGGGCAGCGCACCGGCATCTTCCGCACGCCTTTCGGATTCCATATCGCGGAGCTGCGCGCGAAGGCAGCCGCCGGTCCAGCGAGCTTCGAAGAGGTGCGCGCCGACATCGAGCGCGTCTTGGCGCTGCAAGAACAGCACCGGCTCTATCTGCGCGCGGTGGCGGAACTGCGCTCCCGTGCCCAGATCCGCTTCGTCCCGGCCGCGCAAGCCGCCACGGCCAGTTGAATGCCACCGAGTTCACGGCCCTGCTGCGTTCCAACCAGGGAGCGTCTCGCGCGCATCGAAAGCTCCACGCGTATGTCCGCCGCACGCCCCCGCGCGACTGCCGGATCGCTCGAAAGTATGGTGCGCCTGGAGGGCGGCCCGTTCCGCATGGGAAGCGAATCGGCGGAATCGTTTCCGACCGATGGCGAAGGTCCTGTGCGGCAGGTGACCCTCAGCGCCTTCTGCATCTCGAAGTATGCGGTCACAAACGAGCAGTTCGCCGGGTTCGCCCGGAAGGCGGGCTATCGTACGGAGGCGGAGTGTTTCGGCTGGTCGTTCGTCTTCCGCAACCACGTGCCGGAGCCTCTGCGGGGACCTTCCATGCCGGGCACGCCCTGGTGGGTCCGCGTGGATGGCGCCGATTGGGCGCACCCCGAAGGCCCGGACTCATCCGTTGGCGACCGGCCGCATCACCCGGCGGTGCATGTATCCTGGAACGACGCCCTGGCTTATTGCGCGTGGGCGGGCTACCGGCTGCCCACCGAGGCCGAATGGGAATATGCGGCGCGCGGCGGTCCCGACCAGAAGACTTACCCCTGGGGCGACGAACTTACTCCTGAGGGTCGCCACATGTGCAATATCTGGCAGGGAACATTTCCGGACGCCGATCTGGGCGAAGACGGCTTCACCACGGCCGCGCCAGTCGATAGCTTCGCGCCCAACGGCTTCGGGCTATTCAACGCGATCGGCAACACATGGGAATGGTGCGCGGATTATTTCGATCCGTTCTGGCACGTGGACGCAGCGCGCAGGGACCCGGTTGGGCCGCCTTCGGGAATCACCCGCGTGATGAAGGGCGGCTCGTATCTCTGTCACGAATCGTACTGCCGGAGGTATCGCAACGCGGCGCGCGCTGGAACCTCCCCGGACACTTCGACGGGCCACATCGGCTTTCGGGTGGCGCGGGACGTATAGGCGAGCAAGAGGTGCGCCGACAAAAACGGCAAGGGGCGGAGTCTNNCCGCCCCCTTACCGTCTGGCTCAAAACTTAAGAAGACAAACTGGCGACGCACTCTCCGCCTATACTGAATTCTAAGCTTGCCGCGGCAGGCGCGAAAAGAACCGGCTGTACCGTACCGGGTACCACTCGTGTACGCTACTATTTCAGAAATGGGTCAATCCTCCGAACACCCCGTGGACCGGCGGTCTTTTTTCTTGGCCTCGGCCGCCTTCCTGTCCGGCACCGCGTTCGCCGATGCCCAGCGGCACGGCCCGGGCATGGTGAGCATGGTCCGGCTGGTTGACTTCTCGGATTCAGGAAAGAGAATAGGAATTGTGACGACTGAAAAAGTAATCAAGAGCGACGAAGGATGGAAGCGCCAGCTCACTCCCGAGCAGTTTGCGGTCACCCGCAAGAAAGGCACGGAGCCGGCCTTCACCGGCAAGTACTACAAGCTGCACGATCAAGGCATCTACCGCTGTGTATGCTGTGGCAACGCGCTGTTCACCTCCGACACCAAGTTCGAGTCGGGTACCGGCTGGCCGAGCTTCTGGGCGCCGATCGCCAAAGAGAATATCACCGAGGAAACCGATACCAGCTTTGGGATGATGCGCACCGAAGCGCTGTGCAGCAAATGTGATGCCCACCTGGGCCACGTCTTCCCGGATGGACCGCAGCCAACCGGCTTGCGTTACTGCATGAACTCAGCTTCGTTGCAGTTCGTCAAACACGAAGCGCCGAAGTAGCAGGCGATCACCGGCGAGATCAATCTTCCTCAAGCGCCGTGCCGCGTTCGGCCGCCGCTATCGGCACCACGAACCTGCGGCACACCGCGGACAGCCGCTTCAAGGCGGAGCCGACCGGAGCGCACCAGCATGCGATCCCTGGGGTTGAATCGATCCCCGGAAATGGCGCACAGCGGATAGCATGCGAAAATGGCAGCTTGAGCGATCGCACAGGTCCGCATGCGCATTTTCATTGATGCCATTCCCTTGTTGGTTCGCAGCGCCGGCGTCAAGAATTATCTCTTCCACTGGATTGTGCATCTGCGCCGCCTGCTGGGCGACGAACAGGTCCGGCTTTTCCCCTTCCTGGACCGGCTGCCGGATCTGGACCATGAAGGCTCAGTCGCGGATCCGCCCGGCACACTCGCCCGCCAGGCGCTGCTCTTTGCGCTGAACCTGTGGCCGAATCACGCCGCAGACTTGTGGGCGCCTCCAGACGGCATCTTCCATGCCACCAAGCTGCTCCATCCGCCGCGCCGCCTTCGTTTGACTGCGACTCTGCACGACATGACTTGCTGGCTCCTGCCCGAATTGCACCAGCCCGCGAACGTGGCGGCTGAAAAGCGCTTCGCCGAGCGTATCTGGAAGCGGGCCGCCGGTTTGATCGCCGTTTCCGAGAGCACCCGCCGGGATGCCGTGAAGGTCCTGGACCTGAATCCGGAAGCTATCCAAGTGATTTATCCGGGCGTGGCCGAGCCGTTCTTCGCGGCCACCGCCGAGACGAGCGCCGCCGCGCGTCTAAAGTATGGACTCCGCCGGTCCTACGCCCTGTACGTGGGAACCGTCGAGCCCCGTAAGAATTTGGATCGTTTGCTGGACACCTGGCAAACTCTGCCCGCTTCGGTGCGAGAACAATTCGATCTCGTAATTGCCGGTCCCGAAGGCTGGCAGTCCGCCGCAACAATGGCCCGGCTGCGGGTACCCGCTCCCGGCGTACGCTACCTGGCCTATGTGCCCGAGTGCGACCTGCCGGGCATCACGGCTGGCGCGACTGTCTTTGTTTACCCGTCGCTCTACGAGGGCTTCGGCTTTCCGGTAGCGCAAGCCATGGCGGCGGGCGTGCCCGTGATTACTTCCAACCTGTCGTCGTTGCCTGAAGTGACGGGCGGCGCGGCTCGATTGATCGATCCGCACAGCCCGGCGGAACTGCGCGCCGCATTAGACCGCCTGCTGACCTCGCCAGCCACGCGTGCGCAACTGGCTACAGCCGGCAGAACCCAGGCGCAACGTTTCCAGTGGGATCCGTGTGCCCGGCGATCGGTAGAGTTCTTTGAGCAAATCCTGGGGTAAGCAGCTTTCAGCAGTCAGCTTTCAGCGGTCAGCTTCAACCCAGAGCGCCGCGGCTGATAGCTGATCGCTGAAAGCTGAACGCTCTTATTCCGCCAGTTCGCTCGTCAACGCCTGCTTGCGGTATTCGAGACCTGGGTTCGCCTCTGCCCGCTCGTCCAGCGATTTGCCCAGACTCGCCAGCAAATACAACAGGAACAAGCCGCGCGCGCCTGGCGCCGCAGCCAGGTCGAATTTGTTTCTCCATCTCTTCTTCAGCAGGCTGGCTACCTGCACGCTGAAGTGGAACGTGTCCCATCCCAAAGGCGCTCCGTCTTCGCAGGACTCCCAATCGAAGACCGAGAGCCGGCCATCCCGCACGCGCGTGTTCCAGGGAGCGAAGTCGCCATGCCAGAAGCCGCACGGAACCCTAACTTTCTCCAGATCGCGGCGGGCCGCGGCCAGGGTTGCCTTACCCAACTGTTGCCATCGCCAGTCGCAGCGCCAAGTCACCTCTTTCCAGCGTGCGCCAACTTCTTCAACTACCTGGAGCCCGGACTTGTCCACGCGCCGGATGGCGGCCAACCTTTCGAGAAACTCCACGTGCATGCTGGACAGTTCCGCCGGTCCGGGCCGGCCTTCCAGCGGCGACTGGAACAACATATAGCTGTTTTGCCACTCGCCGGCGTAGAGCACGCGCGGCACGTGCGGCCGCAAAGCAGAGAGATCTTCGAGCACGCCGGCCTCATGGCGCACGCGCTCGCCTGCCGGCTTGGTCAGTCCCAGCTTGATGTAGCCCAGAGTTTCGCCGCCGGTCCGCATCACCTGGATGGTGAGCTTACGATACTTGCCCGGCGTGGCTAGCGACATGGCGAACGCTGGGTTGCGCTCTCCCGTTACGTTGGTGACCAGGGCTTTTAGCTCCACCGGCTCTCCGACGTGCAGCGAGTGCATGGCCCAACCGCTCCAGCCCGTCTTGACGATCTGCGTGAGCAAGCCCTTCCGCAAGCGCGCGCCGAGTGCATACGGCGTGTAGACCCGAAAGCCTTCCAGCGTGGTACGGCTGTCCCCTAAGGGAAGCAGATAACGCGGCTCCTGACGCGACGGCAGCACTGCAAAGCGGTACCGCATAGGATCGCCCTGCGCCGCCCGGCGGCCGGCGAAACACTCCAGGGCTGCTTCCAAGTCTGCGCTCATAAAGGGGGTCGGCCCGCGAGCTTCGAGGCCGCTAACTCACTGCTTTCGAATATCGTCGGCTTTGAATGATCCGATTACAATTATTCAGGGGCGTAATACCGCAAGTCAATTCGTCCGCTCTCGTGTTTAGGCCTAAGAGTTTTCTGAGGGCGCTTTGCTAATATCTATGTGTTCTATCGCTTGGCTGACGCCGCGCCGGCGGATCTGACGGTTGACTACTGGAGCAGGCCCACCTGCTGTACGACACTAAAATTGAAGGCCTAAGGCGTATTTGTGGAACACTGTAGGAGGTAGCCGATGCCTCCCTGCGATATTTACGCTCGTGTCTTTGAAAATGCGCAGACCGGCCTGCTCTTGTTGGAAAGGGACACCGGCCGCATCCTGGAAGTCAATGCCGCGTTCTTGCGAATGGCCGGGCGCGGCTGCACCGAGGTCGTAGGCCGCAGTTTCTGGGCGCCGCCGCTGGTCGCGGACGTAGATGCCGGGGCCGAGATACACGGGCACTTGCTGGCCGGCGGCACGGTCACGGGCGCGGAGTTGCCGCTCCAGGCCGGCGACGGGCGCCGGTTGCTGCTGGAAGTGAGCGGCAGCGCGGCGAGCGGCCTAATCCAGTTGGAGGTGCGGGATGCCACCGGGCGCGAACAGGAGCGACTCGCCGAACGCTTTGAAATGCTGCGTTTGCTGGCCAGGCGGACGGCCGCCGAGTTCCACAATCTGCATCGCGTGCTGCGGACGACCGGCGAACTGCTGTTGGTCGGCGGCGCGGGCCAGGGCCGGCCCGTGCCTGGCGAATTGGAAGAGATCCAGCAGGCCAGCGAGCGCGCCAGCGCCATCGCCGGGCAGTTACTGGCATTCAGCGGAGGGACCGCCCTCCAGATCCGGCCGGTCGCCCTCAACGATCTCGTGGAAAGCATGTTGCCCAGGTTGCGGCAGCTATTCGGGCGGGATATCGAAATCGTCCCGGATCTGAGCCCGGATACGGCGCTCGTGATGGCCGACCCCGTCCAGGTGCGGCAGATCATTTTGAACCTGGCCGCCAATTCGCAGGAGGCGATGGGGCGCGGCGGCACCTTCTGCCTCCAGACCGGCAACTCGCCAACCGTGGAGCCGGGGTTAGGGAGCACTGAAGCGGCCGGCGGTCCGTACGGAATGCTGGCAGTGAGCGACAGCGGAACCCGGCTTGGACGACCAGAGTTGGACGCATCTGTACGAACCCTTCTTCAGCACCAAGGCGAATGGCCGAGGCTTAGGCCTGGGGTTGGCGGCGGTATACGGTATTGTTCGGCAGAGCGGCGGCCGGCTGTGGGCTTATAGCCAGCTTGGTAGGGGGGCGACTTTTCGCATTTATCTCCCCTTGGCTGGAGTGCACTTCCCTGCCCTGCCAGCGCCGCAGATGGATCGTTCCAACGCAACCATTCTGCTGGTAGAAGCCAATGACGGAATGCGCACGGTCATGGCGAACCTGCTAAAAAGGCGCGGCTATCGCGTGCTGGCTGCGCTCGATTCTAAAGAAGCCTTGCGGATAACGGAGGCGCAGGGACCACCGGACCTGCTGATCAGCCGGCCAGAGCCGGAACTGGCCATGCGTTTGGCGCGCATGCAGCCGCAGTTGCGGGTCCTGTACCTGGGGGGATATGCCGACGGGCCTGTCGCACAGGACCAAGGATTGCCGCCACGGACGGCGATCTTGCGGAAGCCCTTCGAACCGGAGACACTGTTGGCGACGGTACTCGAGTTGTTATCCCAACCCCTGTAGTCGATTCAGGCCCAGGATGCCGATCAGTGTGTGCCCGATCTTCATTACTTTCATCACTTCGATATTGACAAGGTCGATCACGTATGCTTAGGATCATAGATGTACCTATTCTAATGAAGGCTCGCCGTGAACCATACCTGAGGTCCCAGGAGGTAGCGGATGTCCTGGGAATTACCAAGCGCACCCTGATGAACTGGTTGCGTACGCAAAAAATCCCGGAACCGGAACGCAACCAGGCGAACCGTTACCGGCGCTGGACCGCGCAGGACGTGGAGCGTATCCGGCAAACCATCGCGGAGAACAACAGTGATTAGGCTCGTGATTTCCAACCAACGAGGTGGGGTGGCCAAGACCACCACCGCTACCACGCTGGCGCGTTTGTGGGCCGATCGGGGTCGTAAGGTGCTGCTGATCGATACCGATCCGCAGGGATCGGTGGGGATGTCGCTGGGCCTGAAGGCGGACAAGTTCCTTCACCACTTCGTGGTCTACAACCACCTGTTCGAGAGTTGCCTGGTGCATGCAACGCCCAACGTCGACGTGCTTTGCAGCAGCCGGGAGACCATTCAGGCCGAGGCTTCCCTGATGGGCGTGCCGGCGCGGGAGATGTCCTTTTCCCTGCTCTTCTCTAAAGTAGACGAACCTTACGACATGGTGCTCATCGACGTGGCCCCATCCATCACGCTCATGCAGACCTGCGCCATGGTTTACGCGCAACGCGTGTTGATTCCCGTCAGTATGGACACCCTTAGCCTGCAGGGCGCCGGCGCCTGCCTGGAGACGGCGCGGATGATGAACGAGCTCTTTCGCGTCAATGTGCAGCCAGTGGCCCTATTGCCCGTCATGGTAGATCGGCGATTCCAGCATACTGCCGTGATGATGAAGTCCCTGGAGGATCTCTCGGCCAAGTTCAAGATTCCCCTGCTCCCGGCGATCCGGACGGACGTGACTGTGGCTAAGTGCGGCCGCGCGCGCCAGTTTTTGGTGGACTACGACCCCAAGTGTAAGGCCATGGAAGACTATGAGATAGCGGGAGCCCAGCTATTGGAGCTGCTCGATGAACGAGCCGAACAAAGAGAATCCGAAAGCGTCCAAACGGTCCAAGCGTAGACCCCCCATGGAGCCGCTCGGCTGGGACGAGATCGTCAGCCAGCCTGGCATGGGCGGCTATCTGTCTTTTTTGAATGGCCCGGTTCCCCTGCCCCACCTTCAAGGCTCAGTTGCTGGACTTGCTCCGGCCCCTGGGGTCGTTTCACATCCTGGGCCTGATCCGAATCTGGGGGCGCATACAGACCCAGAGACTATTTCAGGCCCTGCGGTTGTTTCAATCCCTCAGACCGATACAGTCCCGGAAGTTACTGTAGACCCTGAACCTGTATCGAGCTCTGAGATTGTTCTAAACTCAGGGGCTTCTCAGTATCCGCACCCTCAAACAATCCCTGACCTTGCTTCATACCCTGGGGTTGTTTCGACTCCTGCATCCGCAACAACTCCAGAGCAATTACATTTTGGAGCCAGGGCAATCCCTGAGGTTGTTTCAACTCCTGCGGTTGCCACGGGTCAGCGCCTCCGCATCCGCAGGTGTGCGGCAACTCACGATGGCCACTCGCTCGGCGAAGAGGTCCTCTATCAGGCCCTTTGTAAGGCCGCTCATCCGGAATCTGCCGAGACCCGCACCATCGTGATTGGCTGGCGCGGCATGTCGCAACTATGCCGAATGACCCCTAAGAACTGCAAAATCAACACGCAACGCCTGATCCGCAAGTTAGCCCTGGAAATTCTGTCGCCTTACAACACGCCTGAGTCCATCGGAACCACCTACCGTGTTTACTCCGACCAAGCCATCCTGCAACGCCGCCGCGAAGCAGGGCTGGAATGGGTAGTGCGGAGCAGGGGAGTGCAGTTCGTCGATCCAGCCACCGGAGTTACCGTTCTGCCCATCTGTGCACATACGTATCAGAATGAACCCCCGCTGATATAATCCAAAAAATATTGGGATTACCGTCCAAAACCGCCACTTATCTTTCCTAAGTGAATTTCAGGGCAGGGCATGACCGACCCTGCTCCAACCATGCGCATTTGCATTGTGGGCGGCATCTTCGATAAACCGGCGGACTACCGGGCTCAACACTCCATCTCGCCCGAGACAGTGCTGGCGGACGGCTTGCGCCAGCGCGGTTGGCAGGTGACGCTTTCCGGACATTCCACGCCGCTGCCACCGGGAAATTTCGACCTCGTGCATGTGCATCACTTCGGCCGGGCGGCGTTGCGCCTGGCAACGGCCACCGAGCGGCCGCCCTTCGTCCTCACCACCCACGATCCATTTGCCATGAACGGGCTGCCCGTGGGCTGGAGGCGACGCCTGACGGACGGCTTCGTGCTGCGCAAGGCCGACGCCGTAGTTGCGCTCTCCAACGCCGAACGCGATTTCCTCGCGCGCCGCCGGGGTCTCCCGCCGGATCGCATCGCGGTTATTCCCAACGGCATCAGTACAGCGGTATTCGACCGCATACCCGAACCGGCCGAGCCCACCAACGACCTGCTGTTCGTCGGCCAGCTCCAGCAGTTCAAAGGTCTGGACTATTTGTTACATGCCTTGCCCGCCGTACGCGACTCGTATCCGCGCGTCAAACTGCGGGTCGTCTACCAGACCGGCGCGTTACTCGACCGATACCAGAAACACGCCGCGCGGCTCGGATTGAACGGATGCCTGGAGTTCGCCGGGTCCAAAACAGCCGCCGGCCTGGCCCAGCTTTATTCGACCGCCGCCGTCGTGGTGTCGCCCAGTTTGGGCGAATGCCTGTCTACGGTGGTGCTGGAAGCCATGTGCTGCGGCGCGGCCGTGGTAGCCACCGACGTCGGCGGCATACGCGAGCAACTGGATGAGGACACGGGCGTAATCGTCCCGCCGCGCGACAGCGCCGCGTTGGCGCACGCCATTTCCACGTTGCTGGCCGACGGCGACCGGCGCCGCCGGCTGGGCCAGGCGGCGTGGCGAAAGGCCCGTGCCCAATTCAGCGTGCGCCAGATGATCGACCGTCACGTGCGGCTTTACGAAGAACTGCTGGAAACCGATGAGCGCGCTGCTTAGTTATTCGGACGCCGAGCTGTTGGGCCTGGCGCAAACCATCTACGACATTCCGTCGTTGGCGGCCTGGCGTGCGGCCGAGTTGAAGGCTTTGCGGCAGTGCACGTTCGCACCGCCGGTGCTGGAGATCGGTTGCGGTAACGGACGCTTTGCATCGCTGCTATTGCCGCGGGTGGAATGGGGCATCGACCTCAACCCGCGCGAAATCGCGTTATGCGCCGGACGCAACGGCCTCTACGGCCGCCTCTCGTGCATGGACGCGCGCTCGCTCAAATTTGCGGATGGGGTCTTCGCCACGGTCTTCGCCAACTGCGTCATGGAGCATATCCCGGACTTGGCTCGCGTGCTGGCGGAGTGCCGGCGCGTTCTTCGGCCGGGAGGCGCGTTGATTGCGACTGTTCCGCTGATCGAGATGAACCGGCACCTGCTGCTTAGCAGTGCCTGGTATGCGCGTGTGCGCGCCGAGCAGTTGCAGCATCGTCATCTGCTGGCTGAGGGCGCCTGGGTAGCGGCTTTATCCAAAGCCGGCTTCACCACGGTCCGGACAACACCCTATCTATCGGCCCGGATGTGTGAGCTCTGGGATCGCGTGGATGGCCCGCTGTGCATGGGCGCGGGTCCGCTGACGCTGGGCCGGGCCTACCGCTTCGGGCTACGGCTCCTGCCCACACCCTGGCGCTCCAAACTGAATCGTCAATGGCAACACTACTTTATGAGGGCACTCCACGAGAATCCGCCGGAGACGCCCTGCGCGATGCTGATCCAGGCCGGGGTGCCGGGCCCGGAGGGCACCCCGCCCGGCGCCTGACCGCCACAGCCCGCAACATAGGACTCGTCCTGGGCGGACAGGCCGGCCTTTCGGCGAGCCGGTTCGCCGCGTTGCTGCTGGTGTCGCACTGGGTGGCGCCCGCGCGCTTTGACGAATGCGCCATCTACGCCAGCAGCAGCCTGGTGGTGGGCAACCTTTGCGAGTTGGGCATCAACATTTCCTGCCTGAAGTTCGCCGCGGGCGCCACCGGCCCCGATTGGTTGCGCACCGTTTCGCGCTTCCTGCTGCTGCGCCTGGCGCTGACAGCCGGGGTGATCGCAGCCGTATTCCTGCTCGCGCCACTGGCGAGCGCCAAACTGCTGCGGCATCCGGAGTACGCTACGGCGCTCCGTCTGGCATGCGGCAGCGCGGCGGTGGCGTCGGTATCGTCGTTCGCTTTGGTATTGTTGCAGTCGCGGCTCCAGTTCGCGCGCATGGCGTGGCTGAGCGCGACAGCCGCCATCCTGCAGATTCTGCCGGTGCTGCTCGTGCTCCGCTTCGGATGGCCGGGGGTGGCCAGCCTGTTCGCTGGGGACGTGCTTAGCCGCCTGTGGATCGTCGCCGCTAACTGCGGCCTGCTGGCAGCCGTGCTGGCGGCGGCCCGGCAACCCGGCGAACGGCCCGCTTGGAAGCCCATCGCCGTTTTTGCCAATTGGATCACGATGTCCACCGTGATCGGTTCGCTTTACAGCTACATTCCGTCGATCGCGCTGTCGCGCTGGGCGGCGGCTTCGGCCATCGGAACATATAGTTTGGGCATGTCGTTGAGCGGCGGATTCGGGCTCCTGATCAACACCACCAGCACAGTCCTTTTGCCGGAAGCCGTCGCCGCAACTACCGTGGAGCGCCGCCGCAGCTACTTCCGAAGCTACGTGCCGGGAGCCGCGCTGCTGGGCGTGGCGCTGCTCGTCCCGACTTGGCTCGGCGGACCGCTTGCCGCGCACCTGTTTCCGGCAGCCATGCCGGGCGCCGTACGCGTCTTCCAACTGCTGGCGACGGCGCACATCGCGCTGCTGGTTGCCAACCCGGTGCAATTCCTGCTTTACGGCGCGGGGCGCCCGCAGTGGTGCACCGCATCCGACGCTCTGATCACGCTGCTGTTCGGCGCGATGGCCGTGTGGCTGGCGCCCGCTTACGGCGCGGTCGGCGTGGCCTGGGCGCTGCTGATCGCGCAGACGAGCATCAAAGCCGTGCTGGCCACAGGGCTGGGGACCGCAGGCTGGGGGCTCGGCGCGCGATGAGGACCACTGTCGTCGTGACGCTGGTCCTGGTGGCCGTGGCGATGCACCTCGGGAATGCATCGCCGGCAGGGGCAAACGCTTACCTGTTCTTCGCCGTGCTGTTGCTGTCTTTCGGCATTTACAGCCGTGGAATGCGCCGCCAGAACTATTGGTTGAGCCTGACCGGACTCGTGGAAGCTTGGTTCATCTTCGATTACTGCGCGTACGGAACCGCCGTATCGGTGCTGGGGCGGAGCAAGACGCCCTTGCCGGGGTCGATGGACGAAGCCTATTCGCGCACATACCTGGTGGGCGCTCTCGCGTTTCTGGCGTTCGCCTGCGGAGCCCACGCCGGCTTCGCCCGCTCGCGTATCAGCCGAGGTGCGCGGAGCGCCGTACGAGCTTTGATCGCCGCCCTCCGGGCGCGTCGGCACGCGTTTCGCCGCGAACGGCTGCAGCGCGCCGTGTACCTCCTCTTCACCGCCGCGGGGGTGTTGAGCATCGTTGTGCTGCTCCTCGATCCCGAGAGCCGGCAACAGCTTTTCTTCGATCATGTCGGACTGTCTCCGCGCGAGGGCATGGGCCGGTACACCTCCTTGCTATTCATGCTGCCTACCACCGCCGTGGGGCTTTGGTATCTCTCTAAGCCAAAGCGGCGGTACTCCCGCATACTGACCATGGCCGGCCTGTTCATGATTGCGGCCCTCCACCTGGGCTGCGGCAGACGATTGATGTGGGCCGGCACCATGTTGTTGGTCTTTCACCTGTGCAAGGTGCGCGGCATCTTCACGCTGCGGGCGCGATACCTGGCGGTCGCACTGCCGCTGGTGCTGCTGGTGTCCCTTTGGATGGAGGCCACCAAGAACATCGGCTGGTACGCGGCGGCGGACGCCATCGATATCCGCGCGCTCACCGATGGCGACAAAGTTTTCGACATGGTGGACAACTCCGTTGGCCGGTTCGACACCACCGCGGCGCTGATCGTCAATCGCGAGACGCTGCCTTATTACTACGGCGAAACATTTCTGATGGCGCCCTTGCAGGTACTGCCGGTCTCGGCGGGATTCGAGCGCTCCCGCGGGGTGCGCGAAGAACTGGGCGAGCTGATCTATGGCGCGTTTGACCAGGGACTCGTTTCGCAGGAAGCGTCCCTGGTCGGCGAATTGTACGCCAATTTCGGCTATTTCGGCGTGCTGGCGGGATTCCTCCTAGTGGGGTTCGGCGCGGCATTTCTGGACGGGCGATGCCATCATAACCGACATCCGATAGTGGCGCTCGGCTACGGATTGTGCCTGTTTCGCGCTGTGCATCAATTGGCTACCGCATCCACGTCGTGGTTCCCGCTCACGTTTCTGGCATTCGTGCCTTGGCTCTGTGCGATAGCCGTGGCACAGGTGCCTTGGAGGTCCCGGCTGTGATCGTCCACGTAGGGCCTTCCCACCTGCCGCTGCCGGCACGGCTCGGCGGCGCCGTCGAGCGGCGCATGATGGAACTGGCCGAGGCGCAGGCTCACGGCGGTGAGCGCGTCATCGTGTATTCGGGCGGCCCGGAGACCGGTTGGCGGGAATATCGCGGCGTCTCCATCCGTTATCTGAGCGGATCGCGGGCAGAGTTCGCGCTGCGCTTCGTACAAGATGTTGTACGCCGCACACCACGCGTGATTCACGTGCACAACCGCGCGGAGATTGCGTGGCTGGCGAAGACCGCCGGGCTGGGTCCGGCCGTGCTGAGCTGCGATTATCACTTCGAGCCCTGGCGTCGATTTGCGTACCTGCGTAGGGCCAGCAAAGCGGTGTGGCGGCAGTGTCTGCTAGCGTGCGACCGCATCGCGCCGGTTTCGGATTATTGTCGTGAGGTCTACCATGCGTATTGGAATTTGCCCGACTGCAAACTGGCGCTGATTCCCAATGGCGTGGATTGCGCGCGCTTCCATCCCGACGCGGCCCTGCGCACGGAATGGCGTGCGCGCCTGGGCGTCGATGCCCGCCCTGTGATCCTCTATGTGGGCCGGTTGTGCGCGCAGAAGGGCACCGACCTGCTGATCGACGCCTACCGCATGTTGAAGCGTCCGGCCGCGCTGGTGGTGGCGGGCCCGTGCGAGCGGTTCGGCAAGACACAACTCAGCGCGCTCGTTGCCCAAGTCCGGGAAGCCGGCGGCATCTATCTGCCGCCACTGGACGACGCCGATATGCCGGGGATCTACAATGCCTGCGACATCTTCGTAATGCCTACGCGGGAACTGGAAATGTTCGGCATGGCGGCGGTGGAGGCGCAGGCCTGCGGCAGGCCAGTAGTCGCCAGCGATCACGGCGGCCTGCGGGAGACGGTTCCGGAAACCGCCGGAGTGCGTTTCCGAACCGGCGATGCCGCGGACCTGGCCGCCCGCCTGGAAGCGCTCCTGGACAACTCCGATTTGCTGGGCACGCTGGCAGCGGGCGCGCGCGAAAATGCCGAGCGGTACGACTGGCCTCGTATCGCCCAGCGCTGCCAGGAGGTCTACGCCGCACTATGAGCACACCGCTGGTGAGCATAGCCATGCCGTTTTACAACGCAGAGCGCACCATCGGCGCATCCATCCGGTCGATGCTGTTGCAGACCTATCCGAATTGGGAATTGCTGCTTTGCGACGACGGTTCCACGGATGCGAGCCGCGAGTTGGCGCGCGCATTCCACGATCCGCGCATCGTGGTGTGTGGCGACCAGCGCCGCCTCCAACTGGGAGCGCGCTTGAACGAGTGCATCGAACGCGCCCGTGGCGAGTACGTGGCGCGCATGGATGCCGACGATATTGCTTACCCGCGGCGCCTGGAAAAGCAACTGCGCTTCCTTGCGGATCATCCCGAAGTGGACCTGACCGGCGGTTGGGCCGTGCTCTTCGCCGATGCGGGCGCGCCCGTCGGCAAACGCGCCGATCCTGCCGCGCACGGCCAGATTGCCCGCTGGCCACTCTATTCGTTCAAGCTGATCCATCCCACATTCATGGGAAAAACGTCCTGGTTCCGGCGCTACCGTTATCGCGCCGACGCCATCCGTTGCGAAGACCACGATCTGCTGTTTCGTGCGTGCGCGGACAGCCGGTTTGCCAACCTGCCGGAGATCGTGCTGGGTTACCGGCAGGGCTCCATCGATTTGCGGAAGTGCTTGCGCTCACGCTGGATGTGGTGCCGTTGCGCGGGGCGCTATCTGAATGGCGCAGGGCGTCTGAGGGTGGGCGCGGTGGAAGTATTGAAGAGTTGCCGCGACGTTTTAGCGGTGGCGGCGCGTGCGGATGCCGCTTGGCTGCGCTCACGCTACGCGGCGCTCAACGAGGAGGAATTACGGGAATGGCGGCAGGTATGGGACTCGGTGTCGTAAACGCCGCCAGCACGGGCGCCGTGGTCTGGCCCGCGCCGGACTACGGCACGGTAGCGGCCAGCGTGCGCGACCTGTTTCGCTTTATCGGCCTCGACGCGACCAATCCGCTGGGCCGGTGGATCAGGCCCGGCATGACCGTAGTCGTCAAACCCAACTGGGTGAAGCACGAATTCGGCGATACCGAGGGCCAGAACGTCCTATTCACGCATGCATCGCTGGTGCGCGTGCTCATCGATGCCGCCCTGAAGGCGCTCGCCGGTGACGGGCGCGTCTACGTGGCGGATTCGCCCTTGCAAGGCTGCGACTTCGCCCGCTTCCGGCGCCAGAGCGGGCTTGCCGAACTAGAGAAGGACTACGCGCGCGCACCGGTCGCGTTCCTCGACTTGCGGCAGCAGTGGGCGGAGATCGACGATGCCAGCAGTTACGTGCGCTGGGTACACCCACTCGCGGGCGATCCCCATGGCTATTCGCTCGTGGACCTGGGGGCGCGCAGCCGCCTCGTGTGCTTCGGCGTAAATGCGCACTTCGGGGTCACCGATTATAGCTCCGAAAACACCACCGGCCATCATCGCGGCGCGCATCGTTACGCGGTCGGCAATACCGTGCTGAGCGCCGACCTGATTCTGAACGTTCCCAAACTCAAGACGCACATGAAGACCGGCATGACCGGCGCGCTCAAGAATTTCGTGGGCATCGTCGGGTCGAAGGATTTTCTGCCGCATTTTCGCGCCGGCTCTCCGAGCGCCGGAGGCGACGAATACCCGGACAAGAACTGGCTCAGCCACGCCGCGAGTCCCGTGCGGGAGCTTCTGCAGACGCGCGCGCCATTGTGGATGTGGAAACTGGCGCGCGCGGGCGCGCAGGTGGCTTCGACGCCGCTGATCCATGGCGGCGGCTGGCACGGTAACGATACGCTCTGGCGCACCATACACGACCTGGTGGATATCGCGCGCAATTACGACGTGGGCGGCGCTCCGCGGCCGCGGCCCAGAACCATCCTGACGCTGGTGGATGCCATCGTGGCGGGCGAAGACTGCGGCCCTTTGAAGCCGCGTCCCAAGCCGTGCGGGCTGCTGGTATGGGGCGAAGATCCGGGCGTGGTGGATGTGACCTGCGCCACCCTGATGGGTTTCGACTGGCGCAGAATTCCACTGTTGAGCCATCTGTGCGATGCCGAGGCGCGAGCGTTTACCGAGTTCCGGGGGGAGACGCCAACCGTGCACAGCAGCGCTGGGCAATTCGAGGCGCCGGTCGGCTGGTCTGGCGAGATTGAGGCGGCTCGGAAGGAGTAGACTTAAGTGCATGGCGACATCCACCAGTATCCCCGTCGAAGAGTATTTGAGGACGACCTACCATCCGGATATGGAGTACGTGGATGGGGAACTCGTGGAGCGACACGTGGGCGAACATACCCACAGCCGTTTGCAAACACTAACCGTTGGTCTGCTCTTCCCGTTGGAGCGCTCGCGCAGGTTCCGTGTATTAACCGAACAGCGGTTGCGGGTGCTGGGAACAAGACACCGGTACCGCATCCCGGATGTCTGCGTGATGGCGCTGCCCTACCACTTGGAGCCCGTGCTGACCACCCCACCCCACTTGATTATCGAGATCCTGTCTCCGGAGGATGAGACCGCTGACACGCTGGCGAAAGTGGCCGACTATCTGCGGTTCGGCGTTTCGCACATCTGGATAGCGGATCCGTACAAGCACACCGTACAGGAAGCAGACCGCGAAGGTATCCGGTATTGCGCCGATCTGGTGCTGGAGACCGAGGTGGTTGGCCGCGTGGACTTCAAGGACCTGTTCGCAAAGTTGGACGAAGCCACCGAGTGACGCGGATCACCGCCCGCCCGCTCGGAGGGGTCCCTCCCGTAATCCGGAATCCCGGACATTATGGGCCCATGGAATTTGTGCAACAAGCTGTTGCACAATCGCCTCTTCCGGCCAAGCCTCTGCGAACGCCCGCCACCAGTTCCTAGTTGACGGCCAGCGACGCCCGAAGCTGGGCGCTCCGGATCTTCTGTTTCAGGTCGCGCAGCAGCTCCGCATATCCCGTTGGGGTGATTGGCTGTAGTTCCTTCACCGGCATGTTTCCCGTTTAGTAATATTCTCTCAATTTCTCCGCGCATGTGTACAAAAACTTTTCTTATCTTTCAGAGATACAGATCTTATTATTTTCCTACCTATTAATTTAATTTCAAACGCATCCTTGCAATGCTGCAACAGCTCTATTCCGCACTGCCCATCCCGTTGCAGCACGCATGCGCCACGGCACAGGGCGCCAAATATTACCATTGGCGCTACGGCGGGATATTCCAGGAATATTTGAGCGCGCTCAAGCGCACCGAGTACCTGCCTGCGGACGAACTGCGCGAGTTGCAATCGGTCGAGATCGATCGGCTCCGGCGATTTGTTTCCACGCAGGTACCGCACTATCGGAAACACGACCCGGCGACACTCACTACTAAAGATCAAATCCGGGAGCGGCCCGAGGATTTCATCGCGGACACTTTTCCGCGGCGGACGCTGATTCCCTGGCACACCAGCGGTACCACGGGGAAGCCGCTCACCGTTTACTACAGCCGCGAAGCCATGCAGAAGATGTGGGCCTTCGTCGAGCTCTACCGGAACGCGGCGGGTGTCACCAAAAACGACCGGAGGGGCCAGTTCACCGGCAAAATGATTGTGCCGCCGCGCCAATCCGAGTCGACGAAGACATTCTGGCGGCGCGACCTGGCGAACCACGCGCTGTTGCTCTCGACCGTCCACCTGCTGCCAGGGAATTTGCCCTTCTACGCCGCGGCCCTGGAACATTTCCAGCCGGTGTATCTCTCCGGCTACCCGTCTTCGATGTACGTGCTGGCGCAATACTACCGGCAGTCGGGTCGCCACGCGCCACAGTTGAAGGCCGCGCTAACTTCCGCGGAGACGCTGCTCGAGCACCAGCGGCGCGCCATAGAAGAGGCTTTCAAGACGCGCGTCTTCGACCAGTACGGGCAGGCGGAGATGCAGAGCTTCTGGTACGAATGCGAAGCCGGCCGCATGCACGCGCATCCGCTGGCTGGCATAACCGAGATACTGCGTCCGGATGGCACGCCGGCGGCTTTGGGCGAGATGGGCGAAGTGGTGCTGACTGGCCTCGTGAATTACGCCATGCCGCTCGTGCGATATCGCGTAGGCGATACCGCCCGCTTTGCCACTGAAAGCTGTTCCTGCGGCCGCGGTATGCCGGTCATCGAGGAGATCGGAGGCCGGCTCGACGATTTCGTCTATACCCGCGAGCGCGGTTTTCTAGGGCGCCTGGATCCGGTATTGAAGGGCGTCCGTAACATTGTCGAGAGCCAGCTCGAGCAGGAATCGCTGGACGTGCTGCGCGTGCGCTTCGTGCCTGCGGCGCGCTTCACCGCCGAAGATCTGCAAATGCTGGAAACCAACCTCCGCGCCCGGGTGGGGCGGAGCATCCATCTGGAGTTTGAATGTACCGATCGCATTCCACGCTCGGCGAACGGGAAGTTCCGGTTCGTGATTTCACGGCTGGACCGGAACGTCCCAAAGTCGTGCGTGTCATCACGCGGCTAAATATAGGCGGACCGGCCATCCACACGCTGCTGCTCACGCGGGAGATGGCCGCGCTGGATTATCGCACCGTGCTGGTGGCGGGAACTTGCGAGCCGGAAGACGGAGACATGAGCTACTTGCTGCAAACCGCCGACCCCGTGCACTGGGTGCCGGAACTGTCGCGCTCCGTGCGGCCATGGCGCAACCTGAAGGCGCTGTGGCGGTTGTGGCGGCTGCTGCGGCGCGAGCGGCCCGCGATTGTGCACACGCATACCGCCATGGCCGGCTGCCTGGGACGCCTGGCGGCGGTGCTGAGCGGCACGCCGATCGTCATTCACACGTTTCATGGCAATAGCCTGAATGAGTATTTCTCGCGCATCCAGGCAGGCGTCTTCCGCCGCATCGAGCAACTGCTGGCGCGCTTCACCGATGCATTGTGCGTAGTGTCGCCCCAACAGGCCACGGAATTGAGCGCGAAGTTTCACGTCGCTCCGGCGCACAAGTTTCACGTCGTGCCGCTCGGGCTGGAACTGGACGACTATTTCGCCCTGCGTCCGCCGGCCGGCGGCGGCCCGCTCACGGTGGGCTGGTTCGGCCGCATGGTTCCCGTGAAGAACATTGCGCTGCTGGCCGCCACCATCGAAATCGCGCTCGAACGCAGCCAGGACATACGGTTTGTGATCGCGGGCGATGGGCCGGACCGCTCTGCGCTGCACGGCCTTCTCGACCGGTATGGCGGGCGCGTGGAATGGCTGGGTTGGCAGAGGGAGATCCTGCCGGCGATGGCGCGCTGCGATGTAGTGTTACAGACTTCGCGCAACGAAGGCACGCCGGTGGCGCTCATCCAGGGCATGGCGGCGGCCCGGCCGTTTGTCTCCACCGCCGTGGGTGGCGTGGTGGACATGGTTACGGGCGGCGCCCAGCGCGCTACCGGCGGCGCGCGCTGGTACGCCAACGGCGTGCTGACGGAGTCCCATGCTGGCACGCTGGCTGACGTGCTGGAGGCGCTGGCCAAGGACCGTACCCTGGTATCGCGCATGGGACTGGCAGGACGCGCCCTCGCGTCGCGGCAGTACCGCAAGGAAACGCTCGTGGAAAACGTGGATGCACTGTACCGCGAGTTGCTGCGGAAAAGGAATTTAGGGCAGGCAGCAGGGAGGAATGCATGAACGTCTTGATTACCGGCGGGGCCGGGTTTATTGGATCGCATCTGGCGGAGCGCTGTCTGGCGGAGGGATGGCGCGTTGCCATTCTCGACGATCTTTCGACGGGCGCATTCGAGAACATCGCGCATCTGAAGACCAAACCCGCGTTTTCATACTGCATCGAGTCGGTCTTCAATGAACCCCTGGTCGCCGAGATGGTGGACTGCGCCGATATGGTATTCCATCTGGCGGCGGCGGTTGGCGTGAAGCTCATCGTGGACAGCCCGGTGCGCACCATTGAGACCAATGTGCATGGCACCGAGGTGGTGTTGCGTTGCGCGGCCAAGAAGAGCAAGCCGGTAATGCTGGCATCCACGTCGGAAGTTTATGGCAAGAGCACCCGCCTGCCGTTCCGCGAGAGTGAAGACCTGGTGCTCGGTCCCACGCATATCAGCCGCTGGAGTTACGCCGCCTCGAAAGCGCTGGATGAATGGCTGGCACTGGCCTACTGGCGCGAACGCTGCTTGCCCGTAACGGTGCTGCGCTTTTTTAATACTGTGGGGCCGCGCCAGACCGGCCGCTATGGCATGGTGCTGCCAACCTTCGTGCGCCAGGCGCTGCGGGGCGAACCCTTGATCATCCACGAGACAGGCGAACAGCGCCGTTGCTTCTCTTACATAGGCGACGTAGTGGAGGCTCTGGTACGCCTTGCCCAAACGCCGGCAGCCGTCGGAGAGGTCATCAACATCGGCAACAACCAGGAGGTGACTATCAACGAGTTGGCGGCGCTGGTAAAAGAAATTACCGGATCGCCATCGCGTCTGCAACACGTTCCTTACGATCAAGCCTACGGCCCGGGATTCGAAGACATGCCTCGGCGCGTGCCCTGTCTCAAGAAACTGGAAAGCCTGGTGCAATACCGCCCAACTACTCCGCTCGATACCATCGTGCGGCGGGTGGTGGATTACGAATGGGTCCGGCGGATGCCGGCGCGGGCCCTGGCGGTGGCGGTATAACGATGCCGATGCTTTTCACGGGCCTGCTATCGGCGCTGCTGACGTGGCTGCAAATCCGTGCAAACACCAGGCTGGGACTCACGGCCGCGCCGCGCGCGGACCGCTGGCACGCCGTACCCACACCTTCGAGCGGAGGACTGGCAATTTTTCTGAGCTGCGCGGCGGCCTACTGGCTGACGTGTCCAGGCCGCTATCCGCGCATCGCGCTGGCCGTAGCGGCGCTGTGGGTCTTCGGATTTCTCGACGACCGCTTACGTCTCCGCCCGGCGCTCAAACTGGCCGTACAGGTGGCGGCGGCCGGCTTTGTGGTCCTGGGCGGCGTAGTCTTTCCGGTGACTCCGTGGTTTCTGCCGAACGTCGCCCTCAGCATGTTCTGGATCGTGATGATCACCAACGCGTTCAACCTGATCGATAACATGGACGGGCTGTGCGCCGGAGTGGTGGTCATCATTTGCCTATTCCGCTCCTGGCTGCTGACCTCGCATGGATACCGGGCGGATGCAGACCTGTGGGCCATACTGGGGGCGGCATTCGCCGGTTTTCTGTTTTTCAACTACCATCCAGCGCGCATTTTCATGGGCGATTGCGGAAGCCTGCCGGCCGGCTTTGCATTGGGCGCGTTGACTCTGGCGGGCCCGGCGCCGCACAAAGGTCTCCTGCTGACCGGCTTCTTTTACCCGGCGCTGACGTTTGCCTATCCGATTTTCGACACGGCGTTGGTTTCGGTTCTACGCAAGCTTACCGGTCGGCCGATCTCGCTGGGAGGACGCGACCACAGCTCGCACCGCCTGGCATCGCTGGGTCTGGATCAGCGGCAGGTCGTCTGGATTCTGTGGTTGCTGACAGCCTTCGGGGCCAGCCTGGGTATCATGATTCACCTGATGCCCGATGCGCTGTTCGCCGCCGGCGCGTTGCTCCTGGGCATGCTGAGCATGTTGGCACTGTCTCTGGCGAAACTACCCGGTTATCCTCTGCCGGATCTGATGTGGCTGCGCCGCCGGGAGTTCGACGCGGAAGGCCCTGGCCAAGCGTGTTCGTAATAGGCCGGTACCACTTCCCAAACACTCGCCTATTGGCTCGCATTCGCTTGATTCTACAGTGGCTTTTGTGTTAGCTTCAAAAGACACCATCGTAATCAGTCGAACCCCATGGAAGCCGCATGCAGCCGAACGACGGCGTCACCACGCTGAATCATCTTTTCTTCTACCATCTGGACCATTACCGCTTCGACCGGCTGCTGAGTTTCCAAAACCGCGGCGAGTTGATGGTTTGGTCCACGGAGCGTTTCTCGCGATCGGTTTTCGCGCTGCGGCAGTTCCTGCTCGGCTCCGGTCTGGCGCCCGGCGATCGGGTGGCGGTGTTCTCCGAGAACCGGCCGGAGTGGCACATCGCCGATTTTGCCCTGCTGCTCTCGCGCCTGGTGGTGGTGCCGGTTTACAACACGCTGTCGCCCTCGCAGATCGCCTACTTGCTGCGGCACAGCGGGTGCCGGGCGGCCATTATCGCCGGCACCCCCCAATGGGAAATTTTGCGGTCGTTGCTGCTGGAATTGGAGATGGAGACGATCATTGCCATGGAAGAGACGCCCGGCGTCCCCACTTCCTTGCCGCGGATCGTCGCCGAGGCGCCCGCATTTGACGAGCCGGCGGTGCGCCGTATCCGCGCCGAATCGCTGGCTGCCGAGCCGCACGACCTGGCGACCATTGTCTATACCTCCGGCACCACTGGCACGCCTAAGGGCGTGATGCTCTCGCACGGTAACATCGTGGCCGATTTGCGGGGCGGCCTGGCGCGTGTCCCCACAAATACCGCCCACCAAGCGCTCTCGGTCCTACCGCTGCCGCATGTTTTGGAGCGTACGCTCAGCTATGGTTACTTCCACGAAGGCGTGCGCATTGCTTACGGCGATCCGCACGATCTGAAAGAATTGCTGCCCATACACCGGCCCGACATCATCGGGGTCGTACCGCGGATTCTGGAGAAGGTGAAGGAAGCCGTGGAAGCGCAAATCGCCCAGCTTGTACCGCACCGGCGCGCTATAGCCGGGAAGTTGATCGAGGCCGCCGTGGCGCGCAAGCGGGCCGAGATGGGCGGACAGGCCGCCAGCCTGTCCCACAGGCTGCTGGCTCCCCTGGCCCACGTACTGGTCTTTCCGAAGGTGCATCGCCAGTTATGGGGCCTCAAATACTTCGTCTCCGGCGGCGCCTGGCTCAACCCCGATGTGGAACTCTTCTTCCGGGCTGCCGGTTTCGACGTGCTGCAAGGCTATGGCATGACGGAAACCTCGCCCGTGATCACCCTCAACGAATACACCCAAGAGAAGATCGGCTCCGTGGGACGCCCGCTCGATGGCGTGGAAGTGCGGATCGGTGAAGATGGCGAGATCCTCACGCGCGGGCCGCACGTGATGCTCGGCTATTATAAGGACGAAGCCGCCACTCGCCAGGCATGCGATGAGGACGGCTGGCTGCACACCGGCGACTTGGGCAGCATGGACGCCGCTGGACACGTCACCATCACGGGCCGCCGCAAGGAGATCCTGGTTCTCTCGAACGGCAAGAATGTGGCTTGCGCACCCCTGGAACACGCACTGCAGCGCAGCCTTTATATCCAGCAGGCGCTGATCGTCGGGGACGGCCGCAAGTTCGTCAGCGCTCTGATCGTGGCCCATCCGGAGAACCTGGCGCGCGTTGCCACCCGGCACGGCCTGGCTTTCAGCAGCTATGATGAATTGCTGCTGACACCGCCCGTAGTGGCGCTCTTCCGCGAGGAATTGGCGAGCTTGCAAGCCGAGTTCTCCTCGTTCGAGCGGGTCAAACGATTCTGCTTCCTCAATGAGGAGGCTTTGCTGGATACCGAACTGGTGACGCCCACGCAGAAAGTGCGCCGCTCGGTACTGGAACGCAAGTACGCCGAGTGGATCCGGCAAATGTACCAGCAGGAAGATCCCCTAGTCATCCCGCGACCCGAACAGGCCGTGTCAGCCAGGCAGTTATAAAACATAATAGGAAAAAGGCCATGCCCGAACAGACGCTAGTCAAATGGAATGAAGAAACGATTCTGGAGCATCTGAAGAAGATCGCAAAGGAACAGCTTAACCTGACACCGGAACAGATCGAGACGATTGGCCCCAACGTCTCGCTGGTGGACGCCCTGCAACTGGATTCGCTGGCGCAAGTGGTGCTGGTAACCACCATCGAACAGGACTTCGGCTGCGCTTTCGGGCTGGACCAATGGCAGCAACTGGAAACCGTGCAAGACTTGGTGAAGATGATCGCCGGCAGGGTTTGCGAGCAGGAGCCGCAGGCATGAGTGCCCTGACGCTCAAAGGCGCCACGCTGCCCGAGATTCTGCTCAACCTGGAGACCTGCACACGCTGGGGCGCGCGTTTTGTGGCGCCCAACGAAGAGGCCACTTTTTATCCCTACCAGGACGTGCTGCACCGCGCGCAGAAAGCCGCCGCGGCATTGCAGGCCCGCGGACTCCAGCGCGGCGACCGCGTAGCCCTGATCCTTTCCACGTCGATCGAGTTTTTCGATTCGCTGCTGGGCGTGCAGCTTGCCGGCGGCATTCCAGCCGCTCTTTATCCGCCGTTCCGGTTGGGGAAGCTCGACGAATACTTCGCCCGCCTGCGGAAAATGTTGACGAAGATCGGGGCGAAGTATCTGATTACCGAAGGCCGCATCCGGAAGCTGCTGGGCCCTGGGGTTGTTGGCGTTGAGTCCCTCCGCGAGGTTCTGGAAGCCAAGGATTTACAGACCGGCGGCGGACGCTGGCAACCGGTGGACGTGGATCCGGAACAACCCGCGTTCCTGCAATTCTCGTCGGGCACCACGGTCGAGCCTAAGGCCGTTATGGTGACGCATACCAACTTGCTGGCCAATCTGACCATGATGCAGCAGTGCCTGGTGTACCGCGGTGAGGATGAAATCGATAACGGCTGCGTCTGCTGGCTGCCGCTCTATCACGACATGGGCCTGGTAGGTTGCTTGTATCTGGGGATGTATTATCCCGGCACAGTGACCTACATGGGACCGGATACTTTCCTGGCCCGGCCGGCCATTTGGCTGCGCACCTTGTCGCGCTACAAATCGGCGATTTCGCCGGCGCCGCATTTTGCGTACAGCCTGTGCGCCACCAAGATCAAAGACGAGGAAATGGAAGGCGTGGATCTTTCGCGCTGGCGGGCTGCCTTGAACGGCGCCGAGCCGATCGAGTCCGACGGGGTCCAGCGTTTCACCGAACGCTTCGCGCGCTGGGGCTTCCAGCCTGCCGCCATGACGCCGGTCTACGGCTTGGCCGAAGCGGGATTGGGCGTCACTTTCACCGGTCTCGACGATCTGCCCCGCTTCACCGAATTCAGCCGGGAAGGTTTGTGGAATGGCGGCACGGCGCATCTAGGACCTGGGCGGCGTATTGTATCGGTCGGCCGGGCGCTGCCGAGCGTGGAAGTGGCCATCTTCGACGACCAGGAACAGCGCGTGCCGGACGGGCGTGTAGGGCGCATCTGGGCCAAAGGACCGTCCATCACCAAGGGTTACTGGGAAAGCCCCGAGTTGACTGCCAGCATGATTCATGGCGACTGGCTCGACACAGGCGATTTGGGCTTCTTCCACGAAGGCGAACTCTACATCGCGGGACGCGCCAAGGACTTGATCATCATTCGCGGGCGCAACTACGCTCCGCAGGAGATGGAAGAGCTGCTGCTGGATGTGGAAGGTGTGCGCAAGGGCTGCGCCGTGGCCGTGAGCACTATGGTCGAAGGCGAAGGAGAACAGCTCATCATTCTGGCGGAAAAAGACCCGCGCAGCAAGCGCCCCGAGAAAGAGGTAATAGCAGAGATCAACCACTGCATCCTGACCGGGCTTTCGCTCAAGCCGCGGGACGTGGAGTTACTGGAGTCGGGGACGCTGCCGCGGACGTCGTCGGGCAAGCTCCGCCGCTCCGAGGCGCTGCGGCAATTCCTGATGGGCGAGTTAGTGCCGCCGGAGAAGGTAAATGCGCTGAAGATGCTGTTCGAAGTGGGCAAGTCGCAGTTGGCGTGGGCCAAGTTTCGCGCGGAGAAGAAGTAGGTCCCTATCGCGACAGGGCGACCTGATTGGCAGCCCACCAGCTCTTCCAGAATCCTATGTAGTACGCCGCGTTGTTGCTTATGACGCCCTGATCCATGGCCGAGTGCGCGATCGTGTCGTCCGTACGCCAAGCCCAGTCCCCGGCGGCAGGCTCGTGAGAACCGATGGGGACGTTATTGGCGAACATGGCTAGCCCGCCGATCGCACACGTACGCAAAGGTAGCGTCCGGACTGTCCAAGAGTCGGGCCAGATATGGCAACGCCTGCTTAGTGTGGACCCTAGCCAGGGCGGTTGCCGCTGCGATTCGCAGTTCCATGCTGTTGGAATTATCGCTTGCCAACTGACCCAACAGGGACACCGCCTGTGGGTCGGGATTCCTGAAATACCATTTCAGGCCATTGAAGGCGTGCGCCTCGAGTGCGCTGGCCTGCAAGGCCGGGTCGGTGGCGACGCGGGACAGCGTGTTCGCATCGCCCTCGGCGAGCAATGCCTGTACGGCGCTGGCGGTGAGTGCTGGCGGGCCGCTGGCTAACCAACTTTGAAGCACTGCTCGGATAGCGGGCGTGGGCGCGGCGTGGTATTCCGCGAGCACTTCTACGAAGCCGCCGGGCCCCTTGGGAGGCCCAGCTTCCATGCCGCCTAGGACTTCGAGCAGCACGCGCTCCCTGGGACTGGAATTGACAGCCGGTTGTGCCGCGGGGACGGAGGCGTCCGGCAGCGGCAGGAACACAAACATTTCGTCGAGCAAGAAGCCGCCCATTGGAGGGACGAGCCGCATCGGACCGGAGCCATCCTTCGCCAGGAAGAAGATGCCATGCGCGTGGCCGACAGCCCGGGTCTGCGAGGGCTCGGATAGCGTACCCGTCGCCGCCAAAACAGCCCCCGTCGCCCAGCTTCCCTTTAGGACGCGTTCAACCTGGATGGAAACGGCTACCGTCGTCCCAGATACCGTCCCTTGCGCGACCGTCCCGACTACACTGGCGTCCGATGCGGTCACCAACCCGTCAACCGATTCCGGTGCTCCGCCGTGTCCGGGCAAGGGCCCGGCAGCAACGAGGCAGAGCAGCGCGCTCATCGCGAGATGTCCGCAGCCTTTCATTGTCCTATTCCTCTCTCCATTTTTTTTCAAGCTTCGCCGTCTCCCGGTCTGCTAGTGGACAGGGGTCACGATTTGCTCGTGCGAGCCATGGTCCAGCCATCTTTGCTGGGTGTCCGTCTGTACGGCGATACCCTGTCCGCTGGCCTCGGCACCAACACTGAAAGTCTGCGGCCCGCTTTGGACCTTTACCGTTCCGCAAGCTGGCCAGCATCCGCTTGGGGGGGGTTGGGCATGGGCGTACAGTTAAGGCCCGGACAGGCAAATTCCACCTGATCATACCACTGGGTGAGTGTCACGGGCCAGCCGCCTGCGGTTGGTGGGGTCCACGAGACCGTGGGTTGGCTGGGGTCCTTAGTCCATGTCCCGAACTCTTCGTTCATGTCATAGCCTGACATCGGACCGTCCGTGGCACAAAGCGTATCTGTGGTATAAAAGATCCACGAGTAATAGCCGTTCTCCCAGGCGGAAGTGTAATTCCACTCGCCCTCCCAAGTGGATGCCTCAAGGTTGTTCGGGGCGTTGATGAACATGAAGAACGGGTCCGACAGAAATCCGTTGTAGCTCGTGTTCAGAACTACGTCGTAGGTAAGGCACCCAGTGCTGCGCTTCGTCGCGGTGAATAAGGGTTGGTTGCATGCCGGTAGGCCTTGGCAGCTAATAGTTCCAAACTGTGAGCCAGCCGTGAACACCCACTGCGGCGTTTCGGGGGCGCCGTTGGCATTGCCCGCGATCAGCGAGGTGTTGTTCGAGTAGGCGTGGTCGGAGGCAATACCGGGACCGAGATAATAGACCGGATGGCCGGCGGTGCCATAATCAGGACGGGTAGGCCGCGAAATGTTGATGGAGCTTGAGCTCTTCCACGGAGGCGGAATGTTGCAATGGGTGGGCCAGGCCGCGCACATGGCCGAAAACGTATTCGAGCTGCCGCCGTAGGTGCAGTCCGGAGTATAAGCGTCGTGTACCGTGCTCTGGTAATACTGGCCGGCGCCGTAGGTCTGCAACGTAGGCGTATAACCCAGATCCAGTTCTCCCCCGAGCGTGTTGCTGTGGTACCACCCGCTCAGGTCTTCGCGCGTGTTGTTGAAGTAAAACGCCGCGTCAGCCTCGGTATACCACCAGTTATAGTAGTCGCCGGTTATGCGCGTCTGCCCATTGAGGCGGACAGCGTTGCCATTCATTCTCACAGCCGTAGTCTCGTACCACAGTGTGGTAGTGGTATCGGCACATTGGCCGTATGCCTGCCCCGCGCTCCAGAGCGCCCAGGCAGTCGCAGACACCTTCAACAGCACTGTGGCTCCTCTCATTGGGGCCTCAACATGTGCACACCCTCACGGAAGGGTCCCTCGATATACCCCTCCAGGGCGGCCCATCCTTGGCCGGACAGCGACGCCTGAAGCCGTCGCTTGATGGATGCTTTCACGGCTGTCTTCCTGTCGTTGAACCGGTGGAGGATTCCCATGTCGGCCGCAATACCGCTCGAAAGCACGTGATCGCGGTACGCGTCCGCCTCATTGTCGACGCTTTGGAGAAGTGCCGACACCTGTGAATATATGGCGCCGATGGCGCGAAAGTCAGCTACACCCAGGCTCATGGACGCTGCCGCATCGCGCTCCGCGCCGTCAAGCTCACCCGACCCGGCTGCTACCAACTTATGGACCTCCGCCATCAAGGCGTGGTGATGGAGAAGGAACATAAACGCAACCTCCGGATTGTCGGCTCCCGGCGTTTCGCGAGCGCCCTTCGACTGGCCGGGCGCGGGTGACGGGCCACCCGACTGGGCCGGTGCCGGCGCGCCTGCGAGGCCGCCGGCCACTAAAGCGGTACTGTTCAGTGCGGCGTGGACCAGTACCGCTACGCTGAGAAGAGTGGTGGTCCGCCTAAAGCCTGACCAAATCACGGTAACCTCCGGTTGGAAGCATTCGAAACCTCGGTTATTATGACATGGGGGAGGATGTCAACAGGAAAACAGGTCTTAGTATCTGTTATTTAGACGTTGCCCGCCGCTTCCACGGCGGCAACGATCTCCGACGACGCCTTCTCCAGCGCCGATGCGTTGGCTTGTGGGCGTCCTGTTGCCGCGTCGGGTGTATGGACGTACGTGTCCCACCACGTCATGTCCCCACTGGCGGCCGGCAGAAGGGACCATAAACCCGCGGCAGAGTGATCGAGAAAGAATATCCCGTGATCTCTCGGGATGGCGTGATCGCCATAACGCCAGCCAGCCCACATCACCGATATCGGGGTTCCCTGCTTAACTGAGCCTTTTAGCACTCAATCCGGGCCAGAACGCGGGCGTATGCCCGCCTACATCCAGGATGTTGTACGTGGACTCGCGTGGCCGAAAGAGCTTGCCTATGTGCTCCAGCAGGATTCAGCAGGATATACCGCTCGTACAGATCGAACGCTATTTCCTTCAGGCGCCCGCCCTCGGTCATGACAGATCCCGCGCTACAGCGGCTTTGGGCGGCGGCGGTGGCAGCAGGACCACCAGTTCCAGGCAGTGGGTGAGGCGCGTCAACACGTCAAGGATTATCCGGATAGCGGCAGGCCGTGGACCTGTCACACAGGGATTGAACGATCAGTCTAGCTCAAATTCGCCCGGAGAACGTGCCGGCGCAGCGTGTGCTATACTCGGGAGTTTCCAAAGCGGCCCCTATCATGTGGCGTGGCGATTCTCTTTTCCTTTTATCCAACTTGATCGCAAAGGACTTTAAGATCCGCTATCGCAACATGTCACTGGGGGTCCTCTGGTCGCTTTTGAATCCGCTGGTGATGATGGGCGTACTGACGTTCGTTTTCACCAAGATACTCAAGAACCCTAACCGGGATTTTGCTCTGTTTGTGATGTGCGGCCTGGTCCCCTTCAATTTCTTCAGCATCGCCTGGAGTTCCGGGACAACTTCACTGGTCGATAATGCCGGCCTCATCAAGCGCGTGCCGGCGCCCCGCGAAATCATTCCGTTGGCCGCGGTGCTCTCGAACTGTTTGCATCTGTTCATTCAGATCGGCCTTTTGATCGGGCTGGTCTTTCTGTTCGGAAAAACTCCGAACCGCCATTGGGTCTGGCTGCCGTTGATCTGGGGACTGGAAGTGATCTTTGTGTGCGGGCTCTCCCTGATCACGTCCGCGCTCAACGTGTATATCCGGGACATGCGCTATCTGGTCGAATCGGCTAACACCGTTCTGTTCTGGATGGTGCCCGTGGTTTATTCTTTTGCCATCATTCCCGCGAACTACAAGCCCATTTACCAGCTCAACCCAGTAGCGGCGCTGGTGATGGCCATGCGCGACATTCTGATGGAGGGGACGCGGCCGGGCACTGCGCTAATGCTCAAACTCACCGCGATCTCGATCTTCATGCTGGCTTTAGGCCTAGTGGTCTTTCGGAGTCTGAAACCCCGGTTCTCCGATCATCTGTGAGAGATCATGAGCGTGATTGAATTTCACAACGTGTCCAAGAAATTTCACCGGCATGCCGGGCAGATGTTGCTGCGCAATCACTTGACGCGGTTTTTCACGCGGCAAAAAGAGGATCCGTTCTTTGCGTTAAAGCACGTCTCCTTCTCCGTGGAGCGTGGCGAAAGCCTCGCGGTGATTGGGAGCAATGGAGCCGGTAAGAGCACCTTGCTGGGCCTCGCCGCGGGCGTCTCGCAGCCCGATGAAGGCGTCGTGACGGTGAACGGGCAGGTGGCCGCTTTACTGGAATTGGGATCCGGTTTTCATCCCGATCTCACGGGACGGGAGAATGTCCGGTTGAATGCGGCGTTATTGGGGCTGTCGCGCAGGCAGACCGCCGAGGCGTTCGAACGCATCGTGGAATTCTCGGGGATCCGCGAATTCATCGATGAGCCTTTACGGACCTATTCAACAGGCATGGTGATGCGGCTGGCGTTTTCCGTGGCGGTCAACAGGGATCCCGAGATTCTGCTCATCGACGAAATCCTGGCGGTGGGCGACGCAGCGTTTCAGACCAAATGCATCGAGAAAGTACACGAATTCCGGAATGCGGGGAAAACTCTGTTGTGCGTGTCGCATTCGAACATGATCCGGCAATTGTGCGACCGCGCCATTTGGCTCGACCATGGCGAATTGATCCTGAGTGGTGCGGTGGCGGATGTTGCGGAAGCATATGCGGGGCGGCAAGCCGCACATGCGTAATGTGAGGAAAGCCTGGCCGGAAACACTACACAGTTACGCCGGGCAATCGCGGAACTGCAGGAGTTGCTGCGCCGTACGGATTCTCCGCCGTCACGGCGGGAACTCCTGGCGCTCGCGAGGTTCTTGGAAGAGGCCCTGTCGCACATCGAAGCCGGCGAGAAGCAGGCGGTCCGGCATTACGCCGAGTTCGAGCGGCGGCTGCTGGACATTGAGAATAGCCGGCTCCGGCGCACTCTGCAGCGGCCGGCCGGTTTTTGGGAGACTGGAAGGGGCGCCTGGGCCAATTACTGCTGCATTCTGCTTTGCATCCGCTCTATCTGAAGTTGGTGAATCCTCACTTTACGGCGGATCGTTACCGGCTGTGGGTGGAAAGCGAACAGGCGCCAGGCGAGCGGAAACGCACCAGACAACCGCTCATCAGCCTGATTTTACCGGTGCACAATCCCCAACGGGACTGGCTGGAAGCGGCCGTTGCCTCGGTACTCGACCAAACCTACGGCTGCTGGCAACTCTGTGTATGCGACGATGCCTCCAAACAGGATTGGGTGGCCGAGCATTTTACCGCCCTGATGTCGACCGAACCCCGCATCCGCTTTGTACGCTCTAGCGAGCGCCTGGGCATTTCGGGCGTTTTAAATTGGTCAGCGGGGAATATACCGGTTTCCTGGATCAGGACGATGTGCTGGCGCCGCACGCGCTCGATTGTGTGGCCCAAGCCGTCCAGGATTCGCAACCCGACCTGTTGTATAGCGACGAGGATTACCTGGACAACCAGAGCCGCCGGGTGCAGCCGATTTTCAAACCCGCATTTTCTCCGGACTTGCTGCGATGCGGCATGTACTTAGGCCATCTGCTGGTGGTCCGCACCGCAACCCTGCGGGAACTGGGCTGGTTTCGCGCCGGATATCCGTAAGGGGACAGCTCCCTATGTGACCCCTGTGGTTGAAACGACTTCACGGGTCGATCATCTCCCGGCCATTCGCTCGAATTCATTGAAATCGTTGCCAATCGCCATGGCGAGAGCGAGAAGTCTCTGCAGCGCCTCGCTGGGCGAAGAAAAGGTTATGGAAATGGCTCCTGGCGATACCGCAACGCCATCCGGCAGATTGGCGAATTCCTGATTGAGCACGGTGGTGGGCGCTTCCACCAGTACCTTCGGCTGAGCTAGTGCGGCCTGCCGCAGTCCTTCCAAAACCTGGGCGAGCCTTTGGCGGCGCCGCCGTTCATAGTGGGCTTCGTCGCCGGTCGCCAAGCGTCTCAAATGCGCGATTAGTTCCTCGCGTCCGGCCACGCCGTTAGCCCCAACCTGGCGGGTAACGCAAGGCCGCAGTATTTGCTGGGCTCTTCTTGGACCCACCTGCAGGAGAGACTGGAGCGTTTCGCGGTCCACCCACGGCCAAGGGAGGTTGTCAAGCTCTGCGATGACTTGATCCAGCCGCCCATACCATATGGGTTTATCGGGCACCATACTAAACTAACACGATGACGGCGATTGTGCGCATGTGCGAAAAATGTGGGCGATCAGTAACTTCTGATAAGAGAACGTTATCAGAAGTAATAACCTTGGGAGTTGTCATGCCAAGAATGACACCCCGAACGCTTGGGCTTCGGGAAGGATGGCGAAGGCCTCTCCCTGATCGAAGATGCCGTCGTCTTTGATGCCGACGGAAAGGGGACCGATCATCAGGGCGGTTCTGTAATGTTACGGGGGGTTGGAGGTTAGAGAGGAACAACAGGCCTTTCTATTGGCGCGCGGAAGATCGGTTTAAGTAGCTGAAGCTAAAGGGAAAAAAGGGGACAACCAGAGGTCAATCTGGGCAGCAAGCCGCACACTTCGTAACCTGATCTTAACACTTCCGTCATCAACCCATAATCGCGTCTCGTTACCCTAGGTGAGGCTGAAAGGAAGGGAGGGTCTCCCGGTAGCTTGGAACTATCAGGAGACCCGGTTACTTGTGGTCAACGTTTTGACGGTTGACCCTGAATCAGGTCAAGCGTACCGCAAGTCGCCTCCCAGTTCAAGGCTCTGACCGAAGAAAAAGGGGGATTTGTGAAGAACGCGAAACGTCCCAAGGCCGGCCGCAAGGCGCGCCGGAAACCGAGTTCCACCCGACAACAGAGAAAAACCATCACGCCGGAGATGCAGAAGCTCATTCTCACGATTGCAGTCGCGCTACTGCTGCTTGCCCTGGCGCTTTGTGGGATTGATATTAAACCGCTCGTAGCCGCCGTGCCCCACATCGCGCGCTTGCTCCGGTAAGCGGCGCGCCGTGGGCCATTTATCTTTCGGATGAAAACCGGCGCGGGGGTATCCGCGTCGGCGTCAGATTGGAAACCGAGGCCGCTCGCTGTCCAATGAAGGGCAGGGAAGTCGGGTGCTCACGACTTACCCGTCGCCCGAAAGCCGGCGAGCTTGCCCGTCGCTTTGTACTGCGGGACCGGGTCGATCTCCTTCAGCACGGATGTGAAAGCGTTTGATAGCGACCACATCGTGCGCGGCCGGAAGTCGTCATGCTGCGGATGGAAATACTGGTCACGCACGAGATGCCGGCGCGGGCGTAAAGACTTTGATCGGCTGCCACACGTTCGTGCAACCGGAATTACCGCGTACTCAAGAAACGGCGGTAAGGTGGAAGTCGCAGCAGATGGATCCGCACGAATCGGCGCGCGGACGGGTCTGTACGAATCGGCGCGGGGATGAGATCTCGCTCGATGAGGTGGAGCGAATCGTGATTTGAGGCAATTGTATACGTGGCTGAAGAAACCGGAGCAGCGAAGGCGGGGCCGCCGAAAAGCGAATACGACGTTTATTTGGAAGAGCGAAAGCTGCTCATTGACGTTGCGCGGGAGAGCGCCAGGACCTTCGATAAGGCTATCTTGACCTTCGCCGCGGCGGCGTTTGGATTTTCTGTCGCACTCCTAAAAGAGGCGGCGCCGCATCCCGCTCAGTGGACCTTGGTATGGTTGGGGCTCTCCTGGACAGCATTTACGGTCGGCCTTCTAGCGATCATGCTCTCATTTCTGTTCAGCCACCGCGCCTGTACCTGGTCAATCGAGCGCACCTACGACGAGCTCGTGATCGGCGGGAGGCCGAAAATCAATCCATGGGGACGGGCGACAACTGTATTGAACTATGTCACCGTCGGTCTCCTCTTTTTTGGAATTTCATTCTGGGGAATCTTTGTTTTTGCTAATATGCGGGTGAGCGAAAGCAAACAATCTATGGCTGAGAGCAGCACACCACTCAAGAAGGGATACGTCCCGCCGGCACCGCCCGTGCGGTACGTGCCCACCCAACCGGCCAATCAACCGAGTTCGCCGCCGGCGCCGCAACCGGCTCCAAAGAAATAGAGAGGCCCGAACCGGAATGGATAAACGCGACAAGCCGCCCCTCGAAAAGCGTGGGTACGATCCCCCTCCGCCGCCGCGGAAGAGTCCGCCACCGAGAACGCCGGAAGAGAAGCAACCGTCTCGTGGAAAGTGAGGTCCCAATGGTCAGCGAAAACCAACGCGTCCTTTAAGGGAGGGCTATACTCCGCCTCCGCCGCCTCCAAAATGTCCGCCGCATTCGCCAGCGCCACCGCCAGCGGCACCACCGCCTCCAAAGCGATGAGGCGTTGACCCGTAAGGCTATCCGTTTTGGAAAGGATGATTGCGACTTTAGAAGTCGATCATAATCTGGGGTACGCCGGATTCAGCCAGGCCTGCTCTGATCTCGTCCCGGTTGCTGTCTGGAAGCCGAGCCGATGCCGGCAGCCTGTCACTTTCCGATCCGCAGAGCTGTCCGATGCGTGCGCTGTGCGCTTGGCTGGACCAAGCGGGAATTGCGGCTGGACCGTGGCCTTGACCCGGAGAGATTGACACGGGCGCCTCGGCTCCCTTACAAAGGAAGTAGAGGACCGCATGAAGAAGAGAGAGCCAAGATCGGCCGCCAAGAAATCCGCTGCCAAGAAGACAGTAGCGGCAAATCATCGGACCTTGCCCGCGCGGTGGGCGCCAACCGGCTGGCGAGGCACCCTGGAGCGCAATCTGAGGGCCGAAGGCTACAGCGCCGAAGAGGCTCGCGAACTGGTCGAGATAGCCGCCTCCTGATGGCCCTCTCTCTGGCTAGGGCGAGCGCCCAAATCCAAGCCTACGTCGATTTTCTGCATCAGTATAACCGGCTGCCGCCGCGCTCGCTCAAACGATTCGAGGACCGCCCCGCGCGACGTGCCCTGGCACAAACCGTACGCGAAGGCAAGCGGCCGCGCCTGGCGGGCCATGAGTTCTCTGCGGTGCGGTTTCGCTCGGTTTCCGGCGAATCCGCCGAAGCCGTCCTGGGGATCGATCGCCGGCTCCGGCCCGCTCGTCCGTTGCGCGCCTTCGTGGGCCACCGCTTCACGCCGGAGGTGACCAATAACCTGCGCCACAATCTGCAACTGCTGTGCCGCCCGTATGGCGTCAGCCTCTGGTACTCGGATACGGATATGCCGAACGGCTCAGTTTTCGAGACCATCGTTTAGCGCATCCGCCAAAGCGACTTCTGCGTGTTCGACGATCGCGAAACCGAAGTGCGGCCGAACGTGTTGATCGAACTCGGCGTGGCTATCGGCACCGGCAAGCCGTACTTCTATCTGAACTATCAGAAGAAGCGCAAGGTCGCCATCGCGCGGCGTAAGGAGGTCATTACCACCGCCAGCGACTTGGCGGGTATGCTGTACATGCCGTACACGTCCTACGAGGACGTTTGTCTGGAACTCGCGATGCGGCTGCCCGGGTTCCTCGTCCATCGGAAGCTTCTGCTCGAACCCTGAATCGCTCCGGGTGGTGGCGGCGTGATAGAATCGCGCATTGCCTGAGATCGCCGCGCTCCAAACGGTATCCGATAAGAGCGGCCTAGTTTCGCTCGGACGGCAGGCTGAGGAATTTGCGGCAGCCGCAAAAGCCAGCAACACACTCCGGGCTTACCAGGCCGACTGGAGGGACTTTCGCCAGTGGTGCGAGGCCCATCAGTTGGCGCCCTTGCCCGCCTTGCCCCAAACCGTAGCCCTATACTTAACCGATCGCGCGGCGACGCTCAAGACCTCCAGCCTCGCGCGACGGCTCACTACCATCAACCGGGCGCACCAGGCGGCTGGCCAGCCTTCGCCCGCGACGATGCAGAATGCCATCGTCAGTGAGGTCTGGAAGGGAATCAAGCGCAAAAAAGGAACGGCCCAACATGGGAAGAAGCCGTTCCTGACGCCCGATCTCCGGCGCATCATCGCGGAGCTGCCGCAGGATCTCCAGGGGGTGCGCGATCGGGCGTTGCTGCTGGCCGGTTTTGCCGGCGGCTTTCGAAGGTCGGAACTGGCCGCGTTGCGCGTCGAGGATCTGGAAACGACGCCGGATGGGCTCATCGTGCGGCTCGGCAGGTCGAAGACCGACCAGGAAGGGCAGGGAAGACCAGTGGCCCTGCCGTATGGCTCCGATCCGCGGACTTGTCCAGTGCGCGCGCTGCGTGCCTGGCTGCAACAGGCGGGCATTACGGCTGGGCCGTTGTTTCGAGCCGTAGACCGACACGGGCTGGTGAGCGGCGAAGCGCTGCACGCGGATTCGGTCGCCTATCTGGTGAAGCGCGCCGCCGGACGGGCTGGTCTCGAAGCCGTGCAGTACGCCGGCCACAGTCTACGCGCGGGTTTGGCCACCCAGGCCGCCATGAATGGCGCCAGCGAGTTGGCCATCATGAAGCAGACCGGCCACCGGTCGCTGACCACTGTAAGGAAGTACATCCGCGAGGGTTCTCTGTTTCGCGACAACGCAGCCACCAAACTTGGTCTCTAGCCAAAGTACGCCTCGACCGCCTGGCGGATGCGGCCGCTGGCGCGTCCATCGCCGTACGGATTGTGGATGCGCGCCATGCGGCTGTACTCCGCTTCGTCGTCCAGCAAGCGCTCTGCTTCGTACACGATCCGGTCTGCGTCCGTGCCCACCAGTTTCACGGTGCCGGCGGCCACCGCTTCGGGCCGCTCGGTCTTTTCCCGCATCACGAGAATGGGCTTTCCGAGCGAAGGCCCTTCTTCCTGGATGCCACCTGAATCGGTGATCAGGAGGTAGGCGCGGCGCATCAGATCCACGAAGGGGACGTAGTCCAGAGGCTCGACCAGAAACACATTCGCCAGCCCGTCCAACTGCCGGTACACCGGGTCCATGACGTTCGGATTGCGATGCACCGGATAAATCAGTTGGATATCGTCGCGTCTGGCAAGACGAGCCAGAGCTTCGCAAATGTGCGCGAAGCCTTCGCCGAAGCTTTCCCGGCGGTGGGCGGTGACTACGATCAGTTTCTTGGATGCATCCAATTGGGGCCACGTACCTCCGGGCAGCCGCCCAGCCGCCAATGCGTCACGCACATACAGCACTGCGTCGATTCCCGAATTGCCGGTGACGGAGATACGCCGCGGGTCGACGCCTTCGGCCAGCAGGTTACTCTTCGCAGTTTCGGTGGGCGCGAAGTGCAGGGCGGCGAGGCGGGTGGCGACCACGCGGTTCATCTCTTCGGGAAATGGCTGCGCAAGGTCGCCGGTGCGCAGACCGGCTTCCACATGGCCCACCGGCACGTGTTGGTAGAAGGCCGCCAAAGCGCCGGCGAGCGTGGTGGTGGTATCGCCCTGCACGAGCAACATGTCCGGTTGCCCGGCTTGGATTACCGGCTCGAGGGCCGCCAGGATGCGCGCGGTGATCTGCGCGAGCGTCTGGCCGGGCTGCATCAAATCCAGGTCGTGATCCGGCCTGACTTCGAAGGCGGCCAATACCTGGTCGAGCATCGAGCGGTGCTGCGCTGTCACACAGACACGCACCTGAAAGTGCGCGTTCCGCCGCAGGTTCAATAGCACCGGGCAGAGCTTGATGGCCTCGGGGCGGGTGCCGAATACGAAGAGGATCTTGCGCAAGACGCGAGGATACCACGAACCAGCAGAGCCTCCAGCGCCAGGATCAGCAGGATAACTCCGAACGTCATGGCGAAGATAAGCGGGGCCGGACCGAGGGCAACCGAATTGAGGTTGGCGCTCAAAATATGGAATCTGCTCAGATACAGCGCGGCGATGTCTCTCAAGGAGCCGCGTCCCTGGTACCCGGCATAGAGCGGAATCAACTTGAAAACGTAGGTGACGGCAAGCACGTACCCAAACAAGAGAGCGATCGAAATCGCCAAGACCTTTCCAATTCGCGGCCACCTGGCGGTTCCAAGCAGCAGAAGCGACAGGGTGGGCGCCACCAGGACCTGGGCGTACCATGCAGACGGCGTGGATAACGGATTGCCAGTGCCAACGTACACAACCACGGCCGCATAAGCGATGGCTAATGCGAACGCCGCGCAGTAAGCCACCACCACCCACTCCCGGAGGGTATGGCGGCTGAAGATCCAGAGCAAGAAGGCGGCCGCACACACCGCGACAACCAGATTCATCGTAACCAACGAGAAGCTGCGGAGCGTGTTGTTGGCGGTCCACAGCGCGGCGCGAATACTGGTCGCCACCACGGGCGGCCAATGGAGGACGAATGCCGCGCCGAGAACTTTGGATGGGCCAATGCCAGCACGCGCTTCCTGCATGCCGGTAACGACGTGGTACAGACGGTAGTTGCGGACGTACCAGGGTCCCGCGCAAATCGCGATTACGGCCGCGTGCGTGAGGAACCCACGGACTCTTCCCCTGATCGCGGAGATTCCGGACAGCACGGGCACTAGCGCCAGGAAGTAGGCCTTGGTAAGCAATCCGGCGGACAGGATCAACGAGGCTGACGCAAGATTGGCGGGCGTTGGGGACGAAGCGGCGCGAATCATGAACACCAACGTCCAAACCGCGAGCGGCACCGCCAGCCAATCGTTCGCCACGTGTGCCAGAGTGGCCCAGGTCATTTGCGACGACAGAACGCAGAACAACACAACGTTCCGCTGCGCCTCGCCGATCGAGAGTTCGGAACATAAGGCAACGGTGGCGGTGAATAGAAGGAAGGAACCGGCCAAAGCGGCAATGATTCGCAGGATCAAGACACGCGGCGGAAGCGGAGTGCCTGCCAGAAGACGCTCCGGAACCGACAGCAGAATATACGCCAGAGGCGCATGGTGCGCTTCATAATTGCCGGCATTCGACAGTTGCCAGCGGTAATCCCGGGGGATGTCGCGCAGGCTCCGTTGCGCGGCGGATCTACGCTCCGACGGCCACGAAAAGTACTCAGCGTACGTGACCACGTCGGGTAAGTTCGCTTTCACGGGATCGCTGGCCGGCGCGCGCAGGATAGCCTGCCAGACCTCGCGCGATAAGCGCGCGCTCCGGGCGTCGGGGAGGCCTTGACCGTTCGCCAGTTGCTGCACATAGCCAAAATGAAATGGCTCGTCGAATCCCTCCCATAGCGGGAGCAGCATGCTGTAGAGAACAGCGTTTAGCGCCGCATATGCCAGCAGGAGGCGACGGACCGTCGACGTTGTCATCCGTTTACCACGGCCTGCATGATTTGGTCGAAGTGTGCGGCCACCGACGGCCACCCATAGTTCTCTTCGACAAGCTGGCGTGCGGCCCGGCCCAGTTGCGCGCGGCGCTGCGGATCGCGCAAGAGTTGGACCACCTGGCGGGCGAAATCGGCGGGGTCGTCGGCCAGAATAATGTTCTCGCCGTGGCGCACGGGCAGGCCTTCGGCGCCCATGGTGGTCGAGATCACGGCTTTGCCCATGGCCATGGCTTCGAAGATCTTGATGCGCGTTCCACTGCCGCTGCGCAGCGGGACAACGCACACCGCGGCTTTGCCGAGATACGGGCGGATATCGTCCACCGCGCCGGTTACTACTACGTTGCCGGATGCCAGGGCTTGAATGCGCCGCGGGGGGCGGCGGCCCACGGCCCAAAAGGCTGCGTCCGGAATTTCGTGCCGGATGAGCGGGAGGATCTTGTCAACAAAGTAGGCGACGCCGTCTTCGTTCGGCATCCAGTCCATGGTACCGGTGAAGGCCATGGTGTCCGGCTGTTCCGGATCGGGGCAAGGCCGGAAGTATTCGGTATCCACGCCGGTGGGGATCACGGAGACGCGGCTGGGGTCGACATATTGGAGAAAAAACGCGCGATCGTTTTCCGAAACGGCTAACACGTGATCCGCCAGTTCCACATATCGGCGCTCGGCGCCGGCCAGCGCGCGCGATTCCAGCCAGCAGGCGGTTTTCATGAACGGATTGGTAGTGACCTTGTAGTGGCGCTCCCAAACCTGGGCCTCCACATTGTGGGTGAACAGGATGGTGGGCGGTGGTGTTTTCCAGTGCATGAGCGAGCCTGGCACGAGGAAGTCGCAAACGACCACATCGAAAGTGGCGGATGCGAGCAGTTCGGCATAGCGGCGGCGCACTTCGGGGTAGAGAAACTTGTCAATGGTGACGGGGCGGCCGGCGGCCATCATACGGGCGGAGCGCGCATACTCGCCGAGGCTGCGGCGTGGCGGGAGCGGCAAGGGGACGGGCACGAGCTTTGAGAACATGCCGTTGCCGCGGAGATGCTGGTCGTCGGGATGCTCCGGGTAGAAGGTGAAGAGCGTGATCTCGTGCCGGCGGGCGAGTTGTTTGAGGATATTGTAGCTGCGGATCTTGCCGCCCATGTCGGGGGGAAGCAGGCCTCCGGCTTTGACCCATAGAAGTTTCATATGGCGAATTCCGTGACACCTGCGGGGCCGGTAGCGCGATAGACAAAGCGGTCGCCGAAGATGAAGTCGTGCGAAGCCTGGGGATCTTCGTAGCGGTAGGCGCCGAGCCCGGTTTGGGTGAACGCTCCAGGTTCGGAAGGCACGAGCAGCACGGCGAATTCGGCTGGTAGGGAAGTTTCGGTGCTGAATCGCAGGACGAAGGCGGGGTCTTTTTTGCCGTAGACGGGGGACCAGTCCCAACGCTCGATTGACTGGGACCAGGTGTGGCCGGTGGGCGGCAGGATGGCGAGGTCGTGGTCGTCGAGATAGTGCCAGTGGATGTCGAGGCGATGAAGTGGGGCGGCCTGGGAGGCCGCCGCAGGCTGGGAGCCTGCCCCACTAAAAGTTACAACATCGCGGACCAGCCAGAACTTGTTTTTGAGTCCGAAAACCCAACGGTGATGGATGACGGGATGGTAGCCGTTGTGATGACCGGCGAAGAGATCGAAGGTTTCGCCGGTGTGCCAGCGCTCGACGGTGGTTTCGGGCATGCCGGTCCAGGCGAAGGGGCCGTTAGGCTGGGCTTGGTCGCGGCCGTCCACTTGAAGTGTGTTGTGGGCGGCAGTGCCGCGGAATCGATCACGCTCGGGGCAGACGTAGCAGAAGGTTCCGGGATCGATCAGGACGGGGCGGCCAGCGGTGATGAGTTGGACGCTCAGGGCGTCGGCATGGCCGTGCCCGGCGGTGAGGGCGCCCTGAGGGCCGGCGTCGATGAAGAGTTGGGAGGGCGGATCGGTCATGGTGTAGATTCCGCCTACCGTGAGAGGGAGAGACGCGGAGACGCGGAGACGCGGAGAGACGATGAAGCGGCCTCCGTCGTCGTCTCCGAAGTTTGGCGGGCGGCCGGCTTGGGAGAGAGCTGCTAGAGCGTCGCTCATTTTTTCGATTGTGCGATCAAATGATGGTGGGATGGGGAGCGCATTCTTTGCAGCCAGGGTTCGTGCGAACTGGAAGAAATCGAGGGCGTAGATGTGGTAGTAGACGGATTGCTCGAAGTGGAAGCCGTCGGAGCGAACTTGGGTTTCGGCTTGTCGCAGGACGATTTCCCAGCCGCGGGTTTGCCAGCGCGGCGCGTCGGCGATTTGCGGACAGAGCAGGCCGATGGAGAAGAGCGCCACGCCTTCGCCTAGCAAGTGCGTGTTCGGGGAGAAGTAGGTGGACAGAAAGCGCTCGATGTACCAGCCGTGGAGGTGGAGAGCGGGGAGCAGGCCGTCGTGGAAATCTCCCAGGAAGTGGCGGACCCAGAGCCAGGACAGGGCACGGAAGGCGACCTCCAGCGAGCTGGCCCAGTTGATGCCGATGGGGTATGGGTTTTCACTTTGCCAGTGAGTCCATTGGGCTAGGATTTCGTCGCGGAAACAGGCTTGGGCGAGCGTGACCAGGTGCTGGTGGCGGTTCAGCTCCCAGATGATTTTGTGGTCGCCGATTTGGTTGAAGTCGAGGAATGGGATTTGGTACCAGGGCTTGCGGGGGGCGCGCTTGCGGTGCACGGGGTCGAAGTGCCAGTCGATGGGGGTGCCGAAATCGAGGTCTTTGTAGCCTAGGAGATCGAAGCGGTGTTGGCAGATTTTTTCGGCTGGCGCGAGCGAGGCTAGCGGGGGCAGGTCTGGGAAGGCCCGGGCAGCGGAGGACTGGATTAGCCGACAGGCTGGGGGTTTGCTCCAGCGTTTGGAGAATGCTTGTTGGGCGCGGGTGCTTAGTTCGGCCGGGCTCATTTGCAGCAGGCGGGTGAGATTCATGGGAGGGGACACGCAAGGATGCCTGTCCTACTGGTGATGAAGATGTTGCCCCAGAGCTGCAGGTTCAGGAGGCGCCAGATGCGATCAGTGGCATCTTCGAGGCCGCTTTTGTGGCGGGAGAGGAGATCGTTCAAGTAAGTGAAATCGATATAGGGGGCCAGCAGGCCCTCGCGATCCTGAAGCTGGGCGATCAGGGCATCGGCGCTGGGGTCCATCAGCCATTGGCGGAGTGGCGTGGGGAAGCCCATTTTCTTGCGATAGACGATGTCGCGCGGGAGGATGTCTTCGACGGCGCGCTTCAGAATGTACTTGCCGACGCCGCCGCGGAGCTTCAGGCGATCGGGAACGGTGGCGGCGAATTCGACAAACTGGTGGTCCAGAAAGGGGACGCGGCTTTCGATGGAGCAGGCCATGCTCATCTGGTCCTGCTTCATGAGCAGCTCGACGAGGTAGGTTTTCTGGTCCGCGTAGAGCATGCGAGGGAGCAGGGCGGCATCCGGCTGCCCGTTCCAGTAATGCAGGAAGGAATCGTAAGTAGCCCCGAAAGGCCTGTTCAGCAAGCGTTCCTGCTCGGCGCGTGAGAAGGCGGAGTAGAAGTTATCGAGGTAGAGGGCTTCGAGATCTTCGCCGCGGCCTAGAACGGAATGCTGCAGCTTGCGGCGGATGTTGGCGGAAAGCAGGCGGGAGTTGGCGATGCCGGAGCGGAGGGAATCGCGCAAGGAGCGGGGTACCGCGCCGTAGGCCTTCATCAACCGCTGGTTGAGGATATAAGTGCGATAGCGGGCGTAACCGGCGAATAACTCGTCGCTGCCTTCGCCGGTGAGGACGACCTTCACCTGCTCCGCGGCCAGGCGCGATACGAAATAGAGAGAGACGCTGGAGGGCCAACTGATGGGCTCGTCTTCGTGCCAGATTAGTTGCGGCAGGGCGTTGAAGAAATCGTCCCGGCCGATGACGACTTCGTGGTGTTCGGTACCGATTTTTTCCGCGACCTGGCGGGCGTAGGGAAGCTCGCTGAAGGCCTGCTCGCGATAGCCGACGGCGAAGGTCTTGACAGGCCCGCTAGAGATGGGCTTCATGAGCGCGGCGATGGCGCTGGAATCGACGCCGCCGGAGAGGAACATGCCGAGGGGCACGTCGCTCATGAGGCGCGTGCGAACGGCTTCTTCCAGGCGGGCACGGCATTCGGCGATCCAGGATTGGTCGTCGCGGCTTTCATGAGAAGTGGGGCAGGGGATCTCCCAATACTGGCGGATTTCGAGTTGTTCGGGCGTGAGCCGAAGCCAGTGGCCCGGCATGAGCTTGCGGATGCCGGAGAACAGCGTCTGCTCGCCGGAGCAGTAGCCGAATGTGAGGTATTCGGAGAGCAGCGATTCTTCGAATCGCGGGGAGATGGCGGGATGCTCGAGCAGCGCTTTGATCTCGGAGGCGAAGGCAAACAGGCGGCCGTCCCAATAGTAGTAGAAAGGCTTTTTGCCGAGACGGTCGCGAGCGCAGAACAGCGTGCGGGTGTTTTTGTCCCAGATGGCGAAGGAGAACATGCCCCGGAAGCGCGTCACGCAATCCGGGCCGTATTGCTCGTAGGCGTGGAGGATGGTTTCGGTGTCGCAGCGGGTGCGGTATTGATGGCCGGCCTGTTCGAGGGCGGGGCGGAGATCGGCGTGATTGAAGATTTCGCCGTTATAGGTAATCCAGAGCGTGCCATCTTCGTTGGACATGGGCTGGTGGCCGTCGCGGACATCGATGATGCTGAGGCGGCGGTGGCCCAGGGAGGCGAAGGGATCGCGATAGTAGCCGGAGCCGTCGGGGCCGCGATGGCGGATGGTGTCCGTCATGCGGGCGACGAGCGAATCCGGCGATGCGCCGGGGGTGCGGGTGACGAATCCTGCGATGCCACACATATCGGATGCCGTTGAGGCTACCTTTCTGAATTCTCACACAAGACGCCTGGTCAGGCGTTGGCCACGTGAGGATGAAAATGGGGGCGGATGGCGGTCGAGCAGTTCGCGAAGTTTTCTGCCGAACAAAGCCAATGATGTTAAGCCGTTTATTTTCATGGTTCCCACGACATATCGTCCCTTGCACTTCCGGTCGCTGGCGCCGGGGAATTTTCGGAAGAAGCCGATGGCTATTCCATTGGTCGATTTGCGACTTGGTCACAATCGCCTTGCTCAATCGCTAAAAGAGGGGCTTGGACAGGCGCGGCCTATCAGCCCGCCAAACGCTGCCCAATATTAGAGACTGGCCTGCGGGTCGGCGGCCCCGGATCGGCACACGCTTTTGAACAAACAAAGCCCAACTTATTGATTCTACATAACCTGGATCAGAGACGCCTGAGTACGTTGACGTCAGCGCTTTGAGAGCACGCGAACACCCCTTAACTCAATTGTATCGCGCGGTGAAATCCTGGCCGGGCAGACACGGGCTAGTTTAGAGGGAAGGTGCTTTGTTATCAGGCCGCAAAAAAAGCAGATGGGGCGTGATCACGAGGTTCATCGATCACTGGTATTAGCTGGCGACTTTTTACTCTTCGGCTGCAAGAGCCTCGTGGACAGCAGCTTGAGGTAGGTCTGCTAGCAGACCACACGCTTGGCGGCGAGCACACGCGCCCGGGAGATGTCCTGGGGGGCGAGCTGAATTGTCGTGGCCGGGGTTACGCCAGTTCCGGGCTGGCCGGCCGAGCTTGGCGGCCGAGCCGGTGAGTAGTTCGCCGCGGGCCGCAGCATCCTCGAAAGCTTTGGTGACTTCTTCGCGGTGGTCGTACCACCATTGCGCCTCTTCGGCCTCGCTGGCAGGTAGTTTGAGTTTGTCCGCCATGGCTTCATGCCCCTTTCTGCACTCAGCACACCTGGGTAGTTCGACATTCGCCAATCTTGGCAGCGCCG
>PKYZ01000014.1 GCA_003132865.1 Bryobacterales bacterium | reverse complement strand
ACCGCACCGACCCGGCGCCGCTGTTCACGATAGTGCCGGTGGGGGCGGAGCCGGTGGCGGCGGCGGTGGTGGAGGTGGGATAGGGGGCGAGGAAGAGGAACGACAGAGCGAGGCGGCCTGACGGGGAGTAGTATAGTGAATCGCGGTCTAATGCCGTCCACGGCGGCAGGAGGATCATGTATGATATGCAGGATGAGTCGGTTCAGGCGAGGCGGAGCGATACTTGCGATCGCCACGCTCTTCGCTTTCGTTGGATGTAGTTCCACCAAGGGCTCCAAAAAAATTGGCGTCATGCTCTCCTTAACAGGGCCCGGCGCTCAGTACGGCAGAATGGTGCTCGACGGTATCGACTTGGCCATTTCTGAGTTGAATGCTCGTCCAGGAGCCGCAGCGTGGAAATCAGTAGTCGAGGACGACGCCACCGACCCAAGGATCGGTTTCAACGCGGCCCAGAAGTTGCTCGAAGTGGATAAGGTTCAAGGGCTGGTTGGCCCCATCGCCTCTTCGGTGGCGCTGGCTGTCGCGCCTCTGGCCGGGAAGCAAAAAATCCTTCTTCTCTCGCCGGCAGCCTCAACACCGTTGTTGAGCGGCATCAGCCCGTTCGTGTTCCGGATTTACCCTTCCGACACATACGACGGCGCCTTTCTGGCCAAGGCAGCCCGCAACCGCTTGCACCTCTCGAATGTGGCTATCCTGTACATCAACAATGACTTCGGTTCCGGACTTCAAAAGACCTTTTCTGAGACTTTTCAATCCTTGGGGGGCCGAATTACAGGCCGGGACACCTTCAATCAGGGGGCGGCGACCTTTCGGACTCAGCTCACGAGACTGTCCAACCCCCCGCCGGACGGGATCTTCCTGATCGCCACCGTCAACGACTACATCGTGGCGTTGCGGCAAATGCGGGAACTTGGTTTGCGATGGCGCGTCTTGGCCCCAGTCACGTTCGACGACCCCGTGATCCTTGCCCAGACCGGCTCAGCCGCGGAAGGCGTAACGTATTCCAGGCCCGCCTTCGATCCCAAATCGAGCGAGGCGGGCGTCGCCGGGTTTGTTGGGATTTACCGCAAGAAGTTCGGCAAGGATCCATCGATCCTGAATGCGCTTGGTTATGACGCCGCAAATATTATGGTTAAGACGCTGGAGGCCCAGCCCGGCGGGGGTGATGCGGCGCAGACCGCGCTTCGCGCAATGGTATATGATGGTGCGACCGGGAAGATCAGTTTCGACAAGAACGGAGATGTATTAAAAGAGCTTCAGCTTCTGGAGATCCGGTCCGGCAAGGCTGTGCCGGTCGGAAACTGATTTCAACTGGAGAACGTCGAGATTTATGGCGGATCCAAGAGACACGGAGAACGAGCGAATGATAGGCAAAGCCAAGCGCAAGAGACTCGCCAAGAACTTGGGGATAAGGCTGTCCGAGACCAGTGGCAACCAGTTCATTCAGGCGGAGCCGGCTCCGGATACTCCCAGGCCGTTTATCGACTTGCCGGCGGCCGACGCCGACGAAGAGCAGGAGAGCTAGGATGCTTCCCGCTCTGGACTGTGTACTCCGAGGCTAGGCCTGCGTGCAGATCGTTTTATCCGCCGTTCCACCGTGGTTTCCCAATCAGCCATACCTCAGTGTGCCTTTGCTCACTGGCATCCTTCGCAATGCGGGTCACCAGGTCAGACAGTTTGACCTGAACTTGCGGTTCTACGAGAGGATGTTCGATGCAGGCTTTCTTGAAGGCTATCTGACCAGGCATTTGCCGGCAAACGCACTCCTGCCATCTAGCCGTCAGGAACTGTGGGCGTCCAGGCACGAGGTGATGGACAGCCTTGGGGATGCGCTGGCGATCATCAGGGGCCCTGAATTCTACGATCCCGCGAAGCTGCAAGAGGCGGCGGAAACCCTGGAAATTGGCCTCCGGCTCGCAAGCCTGCCCTTCCCCGAAGTAACCTTGAGCCTCGGAGATTGCAAATATGCGTTTGACGCGTTTGAGCCAGCCGAGGTGGCCCGGTTCATTGGGGATGAAGCGCGCAATCCCTTCCTTCACTATTTTCGCGACGAGCATTTGCCCGAAATGCGCAAGGCCCCCGCACAACTCTACGGCATCTCCGTCACGACGCATGAACAACTGATCCCGGCGCTGACGCTGTGCTTCCTGCTTCGCAAGCATTGTCCGCGGGTTCGCACTGTTCTAGGTGGCGACATCATCGGCAGAATCGATGCCGCTCTGGTCGCCATGCCCGAACTCTGGAGATTAGCGGATTTCCTGGTTTGCGGGTATGGCGAGGAAGCCATACGTCTGCTGCCGCAAGCCATGAATGGAGACGTCCCCTGGAGCGCGGTGCCGAACCTAATTTACCACGGGCCCGATGGAACGGTTCGCACTGCCAGGAAGAAAACCGTCGATATGCAGCGCCTGCCCTATCCCGATTTCGACGGCATCTCCCTGGACCGCTATTTGTCCCCGGTCTCCGTCCTGCCGGTAGAACTATCCAAGGGCTGCTACTGGGACCGGTGCGCCTTCTGCGAGATCGTCGGACAAGGCTACGAGAGCAAAGGCGGCCTCCGCATGGCGCAGGAAATCGAGTTCCTTCAAAGGAAGTACGGGACGCGCCACATCACTATCTGCGATTCTGCCGCCCCGCCGGCGCACCTAATTCAAATGGGGGCTCTTCTCAAACAACGCGGCGTTGAGGTATACTGGCGGACTATGTTGCGTGCGGAAGAATACATTACGGCGGAACGCGCACGGGACTTGTACGAGGCGGGCTGCCGCATGGTTATGGTCGGATTCGAATCGGGCAGCGATGCCGTGCTCCACAGGATGGACAAGGGCGGCTCCGCCGCGACAAGCGAGAGTGTGCTTGCGAACCTGGCCGAAGCCGGCGTCTGGGTTCACGGATATTTTCTTTTCGGTTTCCCCGGCGAGACGAAGCCCGACGTGGATTTGACGCTTGCGATGATCAACAAGAATTCGCATTATTTACGCTCTTTGGGGGTGAATTTGTTCATCCTCGCGAAGGATTCCCCGGCGGCACGTTCCGCGGATCTCGTGCAGGTGCATGATACCATGAAGCCCTTGCAGATCCATCAACCGCGGTTCGCTACGGCGGGTCCTTCGCCGGTTGATGATAAGGAGCTACGCCTTCTGATCGCCGAGCAATTGCGGGGCTTGTCCGCTCAAAGGGCGGCGGCGCAGCTTCATCTGACCTGGACCTTCCTGCATGCCCAGCATACCTCTTTGTTGGAGATACGATGACCAATCTACAGGAGCTCTGTAGAACGCTTAGCAAACATTGGCTGGATTTTGCGAAGCCCCCGGAGGCCCTACGTGCCCTGGTCCAGCAGCGTCGTCGGGAGCTAGGTACGGGTGGATACAAAATCTTCACAGAGACGGCCGCAGCGGCGTATGCTCTCCACGAGGTTGACAGTTTGTTGGAGAATACACTTATTTCAAACCTTAACTTCTATCCATTTCTGACCTACTCGATAATTGCGGCACTAAGAAAGGCAGCCGAAAAGACCCTCCACGCGCACTCCACAGTTACGTTTTTTTCCACCATGCTGCCGCGGCATTATTATATGTTTCCTCACGCGCTCGCGGGTAAATTCGATGACATTCCATTCCACAGCCTGTGCTATCCGGAACGATTCGTTGACGACTATAAGGACCGGCTCAGCGGCATGATCGCAGACACCACCAATACGATCACGTTTCGCAGGTACACAGTCGTTATGGAGAATCCCAGGGTTCAGAACGATTGGGCTATGTCCCCTCCGGTCGCTTTAGCTGCCAATGATCCGCCACCCCTCCTGGACGACTTTATGGCAGACGCTAAGCGGTCCCTCTCGTCAAGGGTCCGTTTAGATAGCATCACTCCGACAGGAGCAACTCACGCGGACATAGCTTACTCCGTGGGGGTTGCTGACGCGTGGGACGATGATTTTGACCCTGACTGGCTTAAAGAAGCCATTCCAAGAACTGTATCCGAAATAAATCTATTTTGTTCAGATCCCCAAAGCGAGTTGCCGAGCCTCGTGGGGACTTTCGCCAAGAAGTTTCATTCCCCTAGCTCGTGCCGCCTTCTGATTGTGATACCTACTGGCCACAAGGGATTGGGCCCAGAGGCGCCAGACCTCAGCCCACTGGCGCGGCTTGGCGTTTATCCAAAACTTTGTAATCTCAGCAAATTTCGCGTGTCTCCGGACTCTGTGCACTTTTCACTGGATGGGGGCACTGGGCTGGAGGCTTGCCTCATCGCCAATATCGAGTTGAGGAACAAGTCTGTCGCTTTGCGCTACTTTTCAAGCGACTACGAGGCAATTCATCGGACAGACGACTCAACCGAAGTCAACAAGTTGGGGATGTATCGAGATTTCATCGCGAAGTTGGAGAGCGACAGGGCCACCGACTGTGCCGGTCTGCCCGACGCTTTGCCAACTGGATCTGGTCTGGAGATTGCAGCCTTATTTGATAAATTGATCGACCAGTTTCAAGAGGACGTGGAAAGCGAGGTTTACAAGGATTTAGTTGCACTGAAGAAGACTGTTGTGAGACACTGGCGTGGCTATACGGAGTCAGTACGCACCTGCATTACCAAGGCTTTAAACTTACTATTTTATGACTGTCAGACAGCGTGCAGTACCATTCAAAAGTGTGTGCCCCTGTAACGGTTGTTAGAAGTTTATGTTTAGCTTAATATATCGTTGGGGATCGACGGCCTTCGAGATTGTATCGATCTTATTGATGTCCGCAGCGATGAACGTCTTGACAGGCCTGTTACCTGCAACTGGGACCGCTGGCCATCCGTTTATGGCTCCTATCCGAAAAG
>PKYZ01000138.1 GCA_003132865.1 Bryobacterales bacterium | reverse complement strand
CCATGTGCCCCATCGCCGTGATGGTGGACGAGGCCGATGCGCAGTTGGGCAATCGCTCCATGTCCGGAGATAGCGGCGTGAGCAATCGGGTATTCGCACAGATCGCCCAGTTCATGGGCAATACGGAGCTGCGCGGCAAAGTGATCTGGTTTCTGCTCACGAGCCGTCCGGATCTGTTGCCCGTCGACCTGAAGCGGCAGGGACGGGCCGAAGAGCACATCGCCCTGTTCTATCCCGAAACCGACGAGGAGCGCCTGGCTATGTTGCGCGCCATGCAGAAGAAGACCGGCACCAAGTTGCCCTCGGCGGAGGCCGAGAAGTTCTTCCTCGATCGCTCCGGCCAGCTCTCGGGCGCGGACGTGGAAGCCGTGCTCACCCGTGCGCGCATGAGATCGGTGCTGGGGAATGGCGCAGCCGTCGATCTGGACGACCTCAAATCCGCACTCGAGGATTTCATTCCGCCGTCCTACCCCACCGAAATCGAAATGCAAAACCTGGCGGCCGTGCTGGAATGCACCAGCCGCAGCCTGCTGCCCGCCAAGTACAAAGACATGGACCGCGCGGAAGCGATCCGCCGGGCGAAGGAACTGGCGCTGCTGGGCCGGGAATAGTGTGGCGCGCGCTTCAGCGTGCAGCGGCGAANNCGGCTGAAGCCGACAGCGGCACGCTGAAGCGTGCGCCACGGGGCACTCAGATCACGATGCCATCCAGCCGAAAGACTCGTTTGACCGGGACAAACTGCGGGACCGCCATCGGCTCCATGGCTGGGGTGCCATTCCGCCAGAAGCTCACGAAGGCGCGCTTCTCCCCGGTTCGATAGTAATGCAGCAGGTACGCCATATCGCACGCCGTGTAGTCGCAGAACCACCGATCGATATCCATTATCCCGATCTGATGGAGCATGCTCAGTGCATAGCATGCCGCCTCCCGCTCATAATCTATAATCGCGGGCAGCAGATCCGCGCTAACCGGAGGCGTTTGCGGCCTGCCGATCTCGAACAAGCGCGGGTCTACGTTCCACTGGACCGTGTGGCCAAACATGTGCGCCAGCAGGAACAGGCGCTGTTCCGGACCTACCGCGCAATCGATGTGAATCTCCGCCCCGTCCAGGTCCCCGGTCAGCGGGTCGGGAATGTCGCGCGTCACCACGCGGATGCCATAGAAATGCTCCAGGTGCTCCTGTATCCGGCCACAGTGTTCGGCAAACGGTATCATGCCCGGTGACGCTCCGCCTGCACCACTCTATCGCACGCCTGCGCTAGGTGTCTACCACCTCGTGACCTGGGTCCGTTTGCTCCGCACGGGATGCAATCTCGTAGGGTTTACGGTTATGGCGCACGAAGCTGTCCCGCCGTGTTCCCCGCGTTGATCGCAGCCGCTCACCTTGAGTCCGCCGTGGCGCAGGGCAAAGGCATTTTCGTCGGCCTGCAAGCCCGGTCCCGCGGCCGTCGGAGACGCGGCTCCTTCACGCCGTTTTGTAATAGCCGGGACGCGCCATTTCCGCTATATTGTTGATCTGAGCCGGCAACGACGGCAGAAGACGCCAGGGCAGGCCTCCCGAGGTCCGTTAAGCAACCATTGGCACGTGTGCTCCCATTCAAGGGCAACGGAGATACATCCGGTCTCGATGCCGAGCTAAAACAGTGGACGTATCTCCTCCTATTTGGCATCCCTATCCTTGCAGTTGGAGCGCTTCTTTTTCTTGTCTACCGAGTCGAAGAGCAGCATCGTGATGAGCATATTCGTGCAGCCCAGGTGCGTTTCCGAGAATTCAATACGAAGGCAAGCGCCGAAGCCGGCTTCCCTCCGGAGACTCTTTCCACCCCCTAGCTCAGTACGGATGGCGGAATATAGCTGCTCTCAAGTCGCGATTGAACAAACGACGGTCTCTTCAGAGCGCCTCCCGCAGTACCAGTCATTCTGCAGCGATTACGTCAGGTCGTTGGCGAAGGGGAGTCCGGGCCCAATTCAGCACTGGGCCCAAGGACTCGCAGACTTGATCCGGGTCGACCTTCGCAACTCGCTACCCCTCCACCGCAACTCCAGTTATATTTGGGCGTGGTTGTTTTCGGCGGTTCTCTATCTCGTTGCCGAGTGGCTGCTTTACAGCTTTTCGAGTCTGGAGCACCGCGATCTGGAGCCAGCGTTCAATGTCTTGGATGTGTCGTTCATCGGCATTCTGATCCAATACAGCGGTGGATTTCGACATTCGATGACGATGATCAACTTTGCGCTCTTCCTGTACTTCATGAGCGTCGTAGCGGTCGCTCTCGACTTCGTCCGATCCGAAACAGTCAGCAGGGTTGGCCTGTATTTTTTCGCACTCCTGGTAAGTCTGTTCTGGGGCGTCTATCAGGGGATCTCCAATTTTGAGTTATTTGAGTCTTACCTCATCGCACTCCTCGCATTCGCGCTTGTATTTGTATTGGTCTCGATTCTCGCGTCGCAACCGCGGGCAGCTCCGCCACCAACCGCATCAAACACCTGTTGAGCAGGTTATGAGGAAATCCGCACCAGGATGACGCTATGTCGAAGAGCTTTAAGATCATTCTTGCGGTGCTTGCATTGGGGTTGGTTCTCTGCAGCTATTTCGTCCAGTCCTCTGGTGCGCGGCGTCTTTACCTCACGCTGGGGTTTAACACATGGGTGGGCTATGGTCCGTTCTACGTTGCCGACAAGAAAGGTTTTCTTGCGGCGGAGGGTCTTCAAGTTGAGTTTCAGAGAATTGAGGGCACGGCCGAACGAAGACAGGCTCTTATCGCAGGCCGTCTCGATGCCTTGGGAACAACCATCGACGACGTCGCTGTGGGCGCTGAGCAAGGCGTCCCCGCGAAGGTAGTGCTGGCGGTCGACCGCTCAAACGGTGCGGATGGCGTTGTCGTATCATCCGACATCGAGGATGTCTCTGAACTGCGCGGCCGTTCGGTGGCCGTCCAACCCGGTTTCGTAAGCCACTTCTTCTTGCTCTATGTGCTGGACCAGCACGGGATCAGCCCGAAAGACATTCGAATTCAAGCAATGGAGCCGGACGTGGCAGGCGCCGCATTTCTGGCAGGCCGTATCGACGCCGCGGTCACGTGGGAACCTTGGCTGTCGAAGGCGAGGACTCGACCAGGCGGTAAGGTGCTGCTGACCAGCGCTGATGTGCCCGGCATCATTGTCGATGTTGTAACTGTGCGCGATGGCTTTGCTAAAGCGCATCCAGGAGCGGTAAAGGGGCTAATCCAAGCTTGGTTCCGTGCTGTTGGCTACCTGCAGGCTCACCCCGAGGAGGGCCTTGCCATTATTGGGCAGAGTTTCTCGTTGGGTCACAGGGAGGCTGGCGATATGCTTTCCGGAGTTCGCTTTCTCACTCCGAGCGACGATGAACAATTCCTGAAGGGCTCGCCATCTCCGACGGTTAGTCTGCTACGAAAGGCCGCATCCCTTTATTGGGAGGCCGGCCTGATCAAGCGCCAGCCGGATGTTGATAACCTTGTCGCATCGCAGTACTTGCCGGTAGCCATAAAGTGAGTCTGAGCCTAATTGCGTCAGCCACATCGAAGGCCCTCTCGTTCACGACTCTATCGTAGGCCTGCGTTAGGTGGCCACCATAACGAACACACGTCACATCAGCCGGGGGATCGGAATTGAGGTCGAGTTCGTCGTGGCAGACATCCACGTGGCTACGAAGTTCGCGTGCTCGCCATGATCCAGCGCGAAACCAATGCTTGCTTCATCATCAAAGCGCAATCCCTGCACGGGCTCACAACTACCCTTGGGGTTCTCGCCTACGACGTATCGGAGGGTCGCGCTGCCGTCGATTATTGGCGCGAAATCCCCTTCTCACCGGTAGACGCTCAAAGAGTCCCGTTCGGGAGCACAAGCCCTTCACGAATAGTGAACCGTGCTGAGCGGCCTAAGCCGCCCGCACATCCACGATGCACGACGTCATAATCGTGCGATGCTCCGGATGGCGAAANNCCTTCGATATGCACCAGCACCGGCTCGGGACAAAACGTCGGATGCCCGGAAATGAGCGCCTGCCCGTTGCCGCGATTCACCAGCGTGTACGCACGATTCTGCGTCTCGACGCGCAGCACCGCGCCCTCGGGCAGCCGATCGAGGAAGACGCCGCCTTCGACTTCAGACGCGATGAAGTTGTGGTTCACGGCGTCGCCCAGGTTGGGGTGAGGCCGGAACAAATTCGGCACGGGCATGCCGACTTCCGTATCCATAATAGGGTCCGTTCCCATTTTAATGCAAAAACCGTTGAATTCGCTGGGCGCTTGTTAACCTTTTGGCGCGGGTGTGCGGCGGTACACTCTGGAGAGGAGCGATTATGCCAAACCCTGACGGTACGCACGCGGGGGTGCGTCCGCGCACCGCGGTGCTCACGGCCGGTTTCGACCCGCACCTCTCATTCGGATCCGCGAGACCCGCCGTGTTTAGAAGTTCCACTTACGTGTTCCCCAGCCCGGAGGAGGCCGAACACGCATTTTCCGTTCTGGCGGGCCGCTTACAAGCGGAGGAAGGCGAGCGCGCGGACCTGATCTATTCGCGCTTTTCGCATCCGAACGCCGAGATCCTGGAAGACCGGATCGTTCCCCTGGAGCCGGGCGCGCTGGCCGCGGGCGTGTTCAATTCGGGGATGGCGGCGATCATGACGGCCTTCCTGGCGGTGGCCAGGCCGGGCACCACGATCATGTACTCGACGCCGCTCTATGGCGGCACGACCGGTCTGATCCACAGCTTCCTGGAACCTTTCGGCGTACAAGGCATACCGGTGCCGGGCGGCGACACCGAAGCCATCGACCGCGCCATACGGTCGGCCCGGAACGTGAGCATCGTGTGCCTGGAGACGCCCGCCAATCCGACCATGGTGATGACGGACATCCGGCGCGCGTCGGATGCCGCCAGGAATCATCCGGACCGGCCGGTCGTGATGGTGGACAACACGTTTCTGGGACCCACGTTCCAGCACCCGTTGATGCTGGGCGCCGACCTGGTGCTCTATTCCGGAACCAAGTATCTCTCGGGCATGAGCGACATGGTGGCGGGCGTGGCGCTCTCGGCCGACCCGCAACTCATGCGGAAGATTCTCGCCAGGCGAAGCATGTTCGGCAATATCCTGCAGCCCGACGAATGCTGGATGCTGGAGGGCCGCCTGTCCACCGTGGCGTTACGCATGAACCGGCAGAGCAAGAATGCACAGCGGCTGGCCGAAGCTCTGCACGGGCATCCGAAGATCCGGCGGGTGCTGTATCCGACGTTGTTTCAAGATGCGGAACAGCGGCGCATTTACGAGGAGCAGTGCGCGTATCCGGGCGGCATCTTCTCGATCGATTTCGAGGGCGGCCGTCCCGCGGCGTTCGATTTTCTGCGCAGCTTGAGGATCGGGCGCAATGCCGTTTCGCTGGGCGGGGTCGAGACGCTGGTGTGCCATCCGAAATCCACCACGCACTCCGGCATGTCCGCGCAGGAACTCGACGAGGCGGGCATCGGCGACGGGCTGGTGCGCGTTTCGGTGGGCATCGAGGATTGGCGCGACGTGCTGGCGGACTTCGAACAGGCGTTGGAGCGGGTGAAGATTCCATGACCACCGAGGCTGCGGAGAAGGAGATCATGCGCCGCCGGCAAATTGCCGCCCTCAAGGCCGCAGCCGGCGCCTGGAAGGATAAAGACCACCCCGAACTCAAGGCAGGCTCGGCCAAGTGGGTCCGCAAAGTGCGGCGGGAAACCGAGAGCAGATTTCAAGAATTATCCGGCTGCAACTGCAACACGCATGTAATGAAGTAGCCTTGCTCAAGAGACGGATTTGCGGCGTGCGCGTGCCTGGCCAGTGATATTCGAAGTGGGCGGCGACGCGCACGTTCGCCACCAGGACGGAGCGAAAGCAAGCGAGGCATTGGCCTGCCGCATCCACCTTCTTCAAATATAAAGCCGGCCGCGTCTCTATACTTCCGTACGATATGCTGATACGTATCTCCCTCATCTTGGGCATTTACAAGGATCTCCACATCCTTTACCCGGAACCGGATTTGGCCGACAAGTGGGTCCGGTTGCCCAATAGCAATCCTCTGTTCGGCGGCGAGCCCGCCCTGACCCTCATGATCGAAGGGGGGATCGACGGTCTCTACCACGTCCGGCGGCTACTCGACGGAAGGCGCAGCGGGTGGAACTGACGCCGCCCAGCCGCAAGCTGCGTCTAACCGGCGCCTGCCGCCTGGTCCCTGCCTGTACCCCTCCCGAGGCATTCTGGAAGCGGTTTCGAGTCCCGCGGACCTGCCCCTGATCCTCGAGTTGGAAACCTGGAGTAACGACCGCTTGCGCCGGGCAGGAGTCAGAATCAGCCCGTATTTCTGCTTTAATCCATCCGTCAACATCTTCGGGCCATCGTCACGATAGTCCAGATCGAAATCGTAAAGACCGTTCAGCCCAGTCTCATCCACCACCACTTTCCCCAGCCGGTTGGGTAAATCCGCCGCCAGCTTTGCCGTGGACTGCTTCCTCATGGTGATCTTGCCCCGCATGAACTGGAAAAGGGGTTCGGCATCCGACTCCTTCAGAGTGGAGGTCCCGTCGCGGCTCAATGCCAGCCAGCACGCCGCTCTCCTGTTCCTCCCAGCGCGCCCGGAAGCCGAAATTCCGCTTGCAGCGCATCCTGCAACGCCGGCAACAACTCCGCCTCGCGTCCCTTGGGCACCATGGCCGCAAATCGGTATGTTCCCTCCGGCAGCTTGTCGCGGAGATCGACGTGTTTCGAGTCGGTCTGCCAGGCCGCCTGCATCATGGCCTGCACCATGGCTCCGTCGCCGCTGATCCGATTGGACCCGGGCTTATAAAGATATCCTCCACCCGTAACTTCGATCGGTTTGATGAGAACCGCGAACTCCGGCTGCACACCGTCCTGCCAGGTCATCTCCTTCTGATCCCAGGTGATATTGTTGAGGCGTTGAAACGGCGGCAATTCGACCTGCTCCCCGTTCAGCAGCTTGCGCACAACAGCGGTTACGTTTTCTCCCGGAGTGACGCCGATTATCCGGCCTTCACGGCCGATAATAGCGGCCGTGGGAACCCCGTGAATGCCGAACGAATCGAACGTGCCGGCACTCTCCCCCTCGACATATGTCTGTAGCGTGAGCCCCTTGTCCGCGAAATACTTCTTCACGCGGTCCATCTCATCGCTGGCCACCGTCAGAAAGCGCACAGGCTGGCCGGCGAACTCCTTTTCGAGACCGGCGTTTTGTCCAGACCTGGTAGACAGGGTCCACACCAGGTCGCCCAGAAGTCCACTACAACGAAGTTGCTACGAGACGCTTCCCATCCCGGAAACGGTTTGGCGGCGTCGAGTGGTTGCGCCACGATGGGCGGCGCAGCCATGCCCGGTTTGAGCGCCTGCGCCGAAAGGGCGGTCGCCATCAGCAGGAAAACGAAAGTGTGTTTCATTCATGAATTTGAGATGCTGTGGCCGCATCTACTCGTATCTTAGCGCCGTCATCGGATCCAGCCGCGCCGCGCGGCGCGCCGGCAGATAACATGCCAGCAGCGCCACCAACGCCAGGAAGCCGGCGGTTACGGCGAAGATTGCCAGACCCGCAAACGATCCCACCAGCAGGCTGAGGAATTGCTGGCGCTGGGCGTTGTCGCCGATCACCTGATCCATCGTGCGCACGGAGAACAGCGGCAGGCTCGCGTCGACCTGCGCCAGCGCGCGCCGCACCTCCGGCGTCAGGCTCAGCGGCTGGCGAGCTGTGTGCAGGACAAGGAACAAGCCGTCATCGCCGCTGAAAGGCTCGTAAGCTTCAGGAACAGGTTTGTGAGTAAGACCCCATTGGCGAACGTCGCCGACCACGCCGATCACCTGTTTCCAGGGGCCGTGTTCGCCGTTGGAAAACATCTGACCCAGGGGGCTCCGATCCGGCCAAAAGGAGCGCCGCATAGCCTGGTTGATAAATCCGGGGGGCGAAGGGATAGTGGCCGGGCGCCGCTTCGGTCTCATATAGCCGGACCAGTTGGCCGGGATCGCGAAATGGCAGCGGCCGCAACAGGATGGTATCGATAATGCTGAATATGGCCGTGTTGGCGCCGATGCCGATGGTCAGCGTAATCGCGGCGACCGCAGCAAAGCCGCGCGACCGCAGCAGATTGCGGACTGCATAACGCAAGTCCTGCAAGCAAGTTCGCAACAACTCCATCTTTCCGCTCCTCCACAATATTGTCGAATCGCCGTACTCAGTTTAGACGGTTTGGCGCGCGAGAGGTTGGCCTCGGCTATCCTTAGAGAAGGCGGGAAAAGGACTTGCCCGAACTTCTCCGAAGGGGGACTTGCCCGGATCGGGGTGGCGCGGCTATACTGGCATTTTCCAGACCGTATTTATGACGGTGAGAGACGAATTCGATCCAATGGCCCCACAACGGGAGGCCGCCTTCTTTTATGGGCTTTTCCTGCGCGGCCATTCCGTCGAAGCCCTGCGGCAGGATATCGACGTACCCCGGACACTGCTGGACAAATGGATGAGAGCGCACGATTTCGAGTCCACGTTCCGGGAGAACCTGCAGCGCGTTTACACCTATCGCAAACAGGTTCTGGCCATTTTCGACGGTTTGGTCCTGAACGAGCAAAACCGTCCCCGCGTGCAGTAGGACCCGCCTGCCGGTTTCGATGCCGCAAGCCGCACCGATAGTGGCCTCAAGTTCGGGTGGCCATCCAGTCTAATGCCGGCCACCAGCGCTACGTGCCACGCGCACTGTGCCGGCTCGGTAACAGCCGCGCTGGTTTCGCAAGGCTTACTGAGGGCGTCCGCCCCACTTTGGGACACTAGCGAGCCAGTTCCTGGATAGCCGCCGCGATGCGGGCCGCGGCGTCCGGCCCCACCGAATTCTCCTCGCCGTACCAGGCCTTCTTGGCGTTCTGCAGGTAGGGCGGCTTCTCGTCCCATTCCGCCTTCGGGATGATGTAGCCGATCTCGTCGTCGGCCAGGCCGATCAGCATTTTGAACTGCGCGTGCAGCATTCGCTTGATGGGTGTTTCGATGGGCGCATCCGGAAAATCGGCGCCAGCGTAGCGCTCCACGCCGCCTACGCTCAGCTCCGGATACATCTCGCCCGGCACCAGCGCGATGGCCAGCACGGGCTGGCCGCCCGACATCCGGATGAGCCCCACTGGCGCGGTCGTGGCGCCATCCGCGGTGGTCTTCTTGCGTCCTTTGTACAGGTCCGCCTGGGCCGCCATTTCGAAGCCGCGATTGGTCACCGGGATGGTGATGATGCGTTCGGCGAACTCGACTTTGTCGATGCGCACGGGCTTGGCTGGGCGGGCGGCATCCGCCGCGAGATCCGCGATGCGCTCGCCGAGGATCTGCGTTTTGCGGAAGCTGTTCTCCGCCGCGGCACTTCCCGTGACGGGGTCTTTGATCTTGGCGCCCAGCGGCGACTGCATCCCACCGACTGCGCCGTTCCATAGCACCGCCATGCCGCCTAGTTTGGCTTCCAGGCGCTTGTAGAAGAATCCCGGATAGTCCGCGCTGATCTGCGTATTGCGCGAGCCCAGCGTCTCGGGATGATTGGCCCAATTGACGGCCGTAGCAATGCGCTTGCCGTCCTTGCCGGTGAGCGAAAGGACGATCAGGTCGGGGTCGTGCACCACCGGCGGGCGATCGTCGTCAATGAACGAGTCGAGCTCCGCGCTGTGGACCACCGCCAGAGCCGGTGTGGCCGGAACGAGCGCGGCGAGCGCGCCCTTGGCGGCTTCGGCCACGCGATCCACGACGAAGCTGTTGTAAGCATCGTCGATTCCGGACTGCCCCACGGCTGGACCCCATAGCCCCATGGTGTCGGGGCCTTCGTGCACGTGCGTGGACGCCACCACCACGTCGGCGTCAGGGACTTTCGCGCGCACCCGCTGCACATCGTCAAGGAAGAAGCCGATCAGATCGACCTCGCACACCACCAGCGGCTTCTGGCCGGCGCTGAAGGCCACGCAGCGAGCGTAGAGATCGTCGTGGACCGTGACGGCCACCCGATTGTGCCCGAACCCCGCCATGTAGACGGGCGGATGGTCTTCGAAGGGCGGGGTGATGACGGTCTTAAAAGCGCCCGCGCGGAACTCCCCGAGCAGGGAGCCCGCGCAGGCCAGAAGGAGGAGGAAACGCACTGGCTACACCCACCAGGCAGCGGCGGCCTGCTCTTTCATCACGATGCCATTCAGGAAATCGGCGGCCTTCCGCAGACCTTCCTCGGGCGACAGGAGGCTGTCCTCATGCTCGATCGAGAGCACGTAATCGTAGCCGAACATGCGCAGCGTGGAGGCGAACTCCTTCCACCATTCGGCGCCATGGCCGTAGCCGCAGGTACGGAAGATCCAGGCGCGGTTGCGTTCGTCGGTGTACGACTTAGTGTCGAGCACGCCGGTCAGCGGCAGGTTGCGCTCGTAGATCTGCGTGTCCTTGGCGTGCACGTGGAAGATGGCGTCGCCCAACACGCGGATGGCGGCGATGGGATCGATCGCCTGCCAGAACATGTGGCTGGGATCGTAATTGCAGCCAATCGACGGGCCGGCGATGGCGCGCAGCTTGAGCATGGTTTCCGGGCTGTAAGCCACGAAGCCGGGATGCATTTCGATGGCGACCTGCACGCCGTGATCGGCGGCGAATTTGGCCTGCTTGGTCCAGTAGGGCGCGACCTTGGCTTCCCACTGCCACTTCAGAATCTCCAGGTAGTCGGGCGGCCAGGGACAGGTGACCCAGTTGGGCCATTTGGATTTTTCGCAGTCGCCGGGGCAGCCGGAAAAATCGATGACCACGGGCACGCCCAGCTTCTCGGCCAGGCGGATGGTTTTGCGGCTGACTTCCTGATCGTGCTTGGCGCGCTCCTGATCGGGGTGCAGGGGATTGCCGTGGCAGCTCAGGGCGCTGATGGAGACGCCGTTGTCCGCCAGCTTTTGCTTGAAGTCATTGCGCTCGGTCTTATTGTCCAGCATGGACAGCTTGCAGTGTGGATCGCCCGGATAGTTGCCTGTTCCGAGCTCCACCGTATCGACATTGATGCTCTTGAGCTTCTTCAGAACATCGTCGAGGGATAGTTGCGCCAACAAGGCGGTGAATACGCCGACTCTCACTTAGAGGTTCTCCTTTCGCGGGGTGGTTCGCATGCCACCGTACAGGATAGCAGGGCTAGGGGCGGGTGACGCGGGTCGAATTTGAGCAAACGAAGCCAATTTCATGTAAGGCATTTATAATCAATATGCTGTGGGCTGTTTTGACAGCCTTCGCGGCGGTTGCCCGCGCAAGACCGAACGAGGCACCGCCTCTCGTTCCCAGCTCCGACTTCAGGATAGCATCGAGGAGTTGGGCGGTTTGCGTGCCGATGGCGGCGGTCCTTTCGGCTCAAGGGGGTGGGGGAGTTTTGTGGCGTGTGATCGCTGCCCGCAGCCGATGTGGCCGTGGGGGTTCCGCTGTGAGGCGGGCTCGTCAATGGAGCCATCCCGCCTGAGCGCCCAACCAGCATTTGACATTGACGCTTAAGTCTTTTAAGATAAGGAGTTTAACGGGAATTCGACTGGGAGATCACGCTGCTACGAACCGAGTGCAGGAGGCTTCCATTGGACCTTGTACTGATTTCGCCGGGGGACCGGGTGCCGGTGCACCGTTTATGCATTGCAGACCGAATGTGAGTGAGCGATGGAGCCAACGTCTGAATACAGAATCGATTCGAGTCGTGGTGGCACGTGGATTGACCGCTACTACCGCGCAGTTGTTGGACTGCCCATCTTTGCAGTCGGGTTCTTGTCCGGGTTGATCTCTCTCCTGTTGGGTTGCGCGATTGCCTTCGCCTATGGGTTCCAGCGTCACTTCTTCGGGACCAGCACGGTTTATCTGGGTGCTTTCGGCGTGGGCTGGGTATCGGCTTGGATTCGCTGGGGAATGTTAAACTTCCCCGATCAGTTGGACTACATCCGCTCGTGTTTCGTCATTGATGATGATGCTTATCAGGCACTCACTGACCGTTGGTTGCGCCGCCTGCGGAACAACCGTGCCGCCCTGGCCGTATCGCTGGTAGTGGCGCTCATTGCCTGGCTGGTTGTCTATCAAGGGTTGTTCGGATTCGGAGTTTCGCCCGATCCTACAAAGCCTCATCTGTTCCCGTCGGCTTGGTACGAAGGGAACAAGTGGATGAATTTGGTCCTGCTCGACGTTCAAGCGCTACCATGTGCGCTAGTTCTGGGCACGGGGCTGTGGCTGCTTCTAATCAACGCTCTTTTCCTTTGGAGGTTCAAGGACTTGCCTGTTGTGCCGATGCCGGGCCTCTTGGTTGCACGGCTGAGGAGGATTACGGCCTTCTATTTAAAGACGGCGTGTTCGTGGTTTGTCGGGGTCGCTATTTTCGGGATTGTGTTCTTCAAGCATCTCGACGTGGTTGCCAGCATGGTTCCTGCTAATCACCGGTTCCTTTGGGCTGGTCACGTTCTTTGCGCCGCAGTTTGTGTTTCATAGTTGTCTCGTAAGGGCTTCAGCGCTGATCGCACATCACATTAATGAGCTATTCAAGCAAGAGTTCCAGCTACTGTTTGTAGGTTCTCAGCTCAGCATCACCGGCATTCAACGTCATCCCGCTGCATTGGCCAAACTTGCGGACATGGCGCAGGTCACGCAGCTACTAGGATGTGGGTCTACGAGGTTAAGGACGTGGCCGTGCTGCTGATGGCCCAAGGATTCACCTTCCTGGGCCTGTTTGCAAAGCCGCATGTACTAAAATTCTTCGGAGTGTAGAGAATGCAATCGTTTGATGTCATCATTGCCGGTGGTGGTCCTGGGGGCCTGTCAGCAGCGGAAGCCGCGGCGAAGGCCGGAGCGTCTGTACTGGTCTTAGAACAGAACAAGGAAATCGGATCGCCAGCACGCACAACCGGGGGGAGTTTCGTCCAGGACATGAAGGCGCTGGGCATCCCGGAGTCGTTGTATCATCCGATTCGGCGTTGCCGGTACATCTCGCCTCACAACAGCGCAGCATTTGAGTATGATGAGCCGGTGACGTGCGTTCTGGACGTGCGGGGCGCGTTCCAATTTTTGGCAGAGCGCGCGATTGACGCGGGTGCGCGGATCAGCGTGGGAACAGTGGCCACCGAACCTGTGCTTACGAATGGCGCGGTGACAGGCGTGAGGGCGAAGAGCCCTACTACCCAAGACGTGGAATACGGCTGCAAAATTGCAATTGACGCTACAGGGTACCGCGCTCAACTCCTCAAACAAGCGGGTGTTTGTCCCGGTTCACTGCTGTCCGGTTAGAAG
>PKYZ01000609.1 GCA_003132865.1 Bryobacterales bacterium | reverse complement strand
TACGACGAGCCCACCACCATGGTCGACCCCATCATGAGCGACCACCTCAGCGACCTGATGCGGCGGCTGAAGAAGCAACTCGGACGGACTTGCATCGTGGTGACGCCGACCTGGACCTGATGTACAAAGTCGCCGACCAGGTGGTATTTCTGTTTGAAGGCCGGGTGATCTTCTTCGGTCCGCCGGCGGATTTGGCGAAGTCGGACCACCCGCACGTGAAGGAGTTTCTGGAGATGGACCGGGTGGCGTAGCTTCGTTTTGAGGTCCAGGCGGCCTGCGCTTTGGACATTCAAAGCCCAAGTTATTGGATCTAAAGGCTTATAGGTTGAGGTGCCCGCGTCAGGCCAGGACCCGGCTACGTCCGGACGGAAAGCCGTTCTTTTTCGATTTCCTGTTACATCAGGCTGCATTCTGTCGCGTTGTGTGGTTTTTAACCGGCCGGACTGGCGAACCCAATGGTCGCCCGAACGGTGAACGGCTACCGACAACACCAGAGTACACGAGGGTTCGGCAGTCTTGGCAGATGAGTTGGCAGTTGCACCATGTTTTCAAGAAGATCCGGGCGGCATGATCGACGAAACGCGCACTCCTTCGGAACCTCGGCGCCAGTCCGGTGGCGCCGCGACGCGCAGGCGCATGGCTGCGTCCTTGCAGTGGCACGCGCCCCCGGGTTTTGGTAGCGTTAATGGTCATTGTCGGTAGTCATGACGACCTTACCTCTGGACGGCAGGGACAGCAAGCAAAGGAGGCAAACTTCCCAGATCCCGACTTCACGATCCTTTGCGATCCACTTCTAGGGGTCGCGCGTTACACTACCAAGTGGATCACTTCCGATTGCCCAAGGACTTCATTCCTTGCTGCATCCCGCAGACTCCGCCCCTCCCCAGAACTCCGGCTAAAACCACACCGCTCCACTGCAACTGCAACATTCTGCTTGCACTCCACCGCGAATCAATTACGCGCATGCGCACCCTCCACCAAGACAAATCACCACTGACTGTCGCGTAGAACAAGGGATTCACCGCAGAATGGCCGTCTTTGAGGCGTACCGTAGGTACTGAAGTCCAAATGGAGAAAATTAAACTTGCTCTCGACGGTGGTTATGAGGCAGACCGGTGTACACTGAGTGCTGCGGGATGCCAAAATCGAAATTCCTTTGGAAATCCCCAAAAACTCGTGCTTCATTGAAAAAAGGAAAAGAACCATGTGCCAATCTCGATTTCGCCCTTCGCCAGTCGTTTTCTGCGCCGTGTTGTTCGCGGCGTTATCTCAGACCGCCACGGCCAACACCCTTTGCGTCGACCCTCGGTCGCAGCTCTGTTACGCCAAGATTCAATCGGCTGTAAACGCCGCTTCAAACAATGACGTGATCGACGTTGCGCGCGGCACCTACAACGAGGATGTGGTCATTGGCAAGCCGCTTTCACTCATCGGCGCTGGCGCCGACACGACCGTCATTGACGCCACCGGCCTTTCGAATGGCATCTTTGTGGACGGTTTCGACAATCCCGGCCTCAATAATGTGACCGTTGCCGGATTCACAGTGAAGAACGCCCTTTGGGAAGGTGTTCTGATCGTCAGCGCTTCAGACGTCACCATCCGCAACAATACACTCGTGAACAATGACAAAGCAGGCCCGGTATTCACGGGGGCAACCACCGGCTGCCCTGGCCAGCCCGCCTTTGAGACCGATGAAACCGGTGACTGCGGCGGCGCCCTTCACCTCATAGGAACGGTGCGCTCCATCGTGTCCGACAATTTAATGTCCGGCAATGCAGATGGAATCCTCATCAGCGACGAGACTGCGGAGAGCCGCGACAATGTGCTCATCCACAACATTGTCACGAACAACCCGCTCGATTGCGGCATCGTTCTTGCCTCGCATGCGCCCGCGGGCCACACCTCCCCTCCTTTCGCTCCCCACTGGGGCATTGACAACAATACCGTGGCCGAGAATCTCTCCGCTAGCAACGGCGTGCAAGTTGGCGGCGCTGGAGTCGGCCTTTTTTCGGATGGTAATGGCCAAGGCCGTGTCTCGGGCAACGTGATCATCCGGAACGAACTGACAGGTAACGGTCTTCCGGGTGTCGCTCTCCACACACATGTCGGCCCGGCTTTTGGCTTGCCGGCGGATGACATGAGCGGGAACATGATCATCGGTAACTTCATCTCCGGAAACGGCGCCGACTCCGGGGACACAGCCACGCCTGGTCCCACCGGAATCAACATCAATAGCGGCAGTGGCGGCTCCCCGGTTTACGGTACGATCATCTCGCAGAACGTGATCCGCAACGAGCAGGTAGACGTTGCCGTCAACACCCCTGCGGAGCTCGACATGCATCTCAACGAGCTGCTCGGGGGCAATGTGGGCGCCGCTAACGTTTGCGCCCTCGACTCCGTCCCGTGCGTGGGCAGCATCGACGCGACCAACAACTTCTGGGGATGTCCTGCTGGCCCGGGGGGCAAGGGATGCACCACGATCAGCGGACCCAGCATTCTTTTCACTCCTTGGCTTCAAAATCCCATCGGAAATAGCCCCGTTCAGCTTCAGTGACGCGACGCTGTCAACTTCGAATCGCGGTGCGTGGCCGTACTCGTGACGGGCGGGGCGGCCCCGCCGGCTGGGTTTCGCCTCGAAGGCCGCCAGCGAAAAAGTTCCGCGCGCCGGAGACCGTGTGCTCGATCTCGAATACTACAGTCTGCTGCGGACTGAATAGGAATCCCACTTTAGGTTACACGCTGAACCTTGCGCTGCCGTGGTACTCGAATCGAGACTAACCTACTGAATCTGATCGGCTCGACGCCCTTGGCCGAAACTCTGGGCGAACAATGTTCGTAGCGGGTGTTCCAAAACCACCCATCGATCTGGATACGCGCCAGCCTTTCGTCGACCGTCAACAACGTGCCCGCCCGGGCGGTACTCTCGACGCCGCTGGTCCGACAGTAGCCGGCAGAATGTTGTTAGTTAACTCCGTGTACGGAACGAGCGCGTGATTGCTTTCCCTCTATCGAATGCAGGAGATGAGTTGGGCTTTGGCGATGTGTCCCCGCGCGTCCTTACCCGAGAATGCGGCCCGGTCTGGCGTTGGCCAGGTCTTGTTGGATGGATTGCTCGCACTCCTCACAGAGCGAAAGGGAAGCAGCAATATCATTGCCACACCCTGCGCATTTCACCGTTCGTCTTCGAACTAAAAAGTAGAGCGGGAGAAAGACGATCAGGAGTAATCCTACCCCGATTCCCCATCGGGCGCTCATACCCCGTTTTCTGGCATCCTGACTGACCCAGATCGATACGGAAATGAGCGTCGCTAACAACATGACTTGGACTGCGACCACGCTGCACCTCGTTCGAGCTTAAATTCAACTGATCTAGTATCTCCCATGTGCCAAGAGAAAGCCAATCGCCAGCCTCATCCGGCGTAACACCGGTTGGTCGGCCCACTCGGAGAGTTGTTCCAAACGGCGTTCTTGGGAAGCCGCCTCTTGCGAGCGGGCCGGCGGGACGAACGAAGCGTTGTGTAGCATTATCGGAAGCTATCAAAGTCGGGCGCGAGATCGATGGGTGCCGGCAAGGAACAGGCTTAAGTCCCGCGCCGGGGCCGGTTGAAAGCCGGGCGATGGCAGGCGAAACCGCCTGCCCACCACATTGAAGAAACTCAAGGGAGGGGTGGCCACTCGTTGAGAACGACCCAATATCGCTGCGCTCCCAGGGCGCGGGCCGCAGCAACCGCGCCTCCGGGTCGAATCCCGGCTTCATCAACCAGAACAGATCGTGAAGCACGGTCGCGGAGTCGCCAAAATACGAATGCCCCAACAGGTCCGGCTTGATGGCCGAGGCATCCACTGTGTCTATTCCGGGAGCAACGCTGAGCGGCGGGGCTTCCCCCTTGCCGCGGATAGGAATGAAACTCCTTGGAGACGACCAGCGCCATATCGCGCGAAGACGAATAGATGGCGGTACGCGCCGCGAACGATCTTAGAACGCCGGAAACCTCACCGAAATCGGCGGCGTTGATGTCGGGGGTGGCCATGACGATGTTGTTGACCGCAAGCCAACATCGACCAGCTCTCCCTCAGTGCCAAGGACCTGAGCTGCCGGAGGGTTTCCACCGCAAGCGTGCGGCCGGGTCGCTGGGCCCGGATTCCGCCAAACGGAGCAGTACGAACGCACCGATCTGGCGATTGCTATGATGGCGGCTGGACCCCTTGGATCACTCCATGATCGGCGAAATCCTCGACGCCAAATACCGCATCGACAGGCAGCTCGGCGCGGGCGGAATGGGTAATGTCTACCTGGCAACGCATCTCGGAACGACGCGTGTCGTCGCGGTCAAAGTGATCGCTCCGAGGTGGGCGGCGGAACCGCAGTTTCTCGCCCGTTTCCAGCGCGAAGCACAGGCATGCGGCCGCCTGCGCCATCCGAACATCGTCAATGTCACGGATTTCGGAATCGCGAAAGCCGCTAGCGGCGACATGCCGTACCTGGTGATGGAGTTCCTCGACGGACAGACGCTTTCGGATTTCCAGAAAGCCAATCCGCGGATCGCGCTGCCGCTGATCGCAGACCTTCTGGACCAGATCGGACTGGCGCTTGCGGAGGCACATCGGCATGGCATCGTCCATCGCGATCTGAAGCCCGACAACATCTGGTTGGAACCAAACGGCCGCGGCGGATACACGGTGAAAGTGCTCGACTTCGGAGTGGCCAAGATGAATTTGCTGGGCGAGTGGGCTCCGCGCTCGCAAGAGGTGCCGGAGGCGATCGGGCCGAAGACGGTCATTCCCCGGCCCATGGTGCCCGGCGACGAATTGGAAACGGCCGCGATCGACATGACGCATGAGGCCCGGTCATCGAAAGTCGGCACGCGAACCGAGGAGACGGAGACCGTCGCTATCGCGCCAGCTCCGTCCGGCCTATCCTCCAGATCATTCGACAGCGGCGCAAGCGCGCCAACCATGCCGGGCAGCTTGATCGGAACCCCCGCGTATATGTCGCCGGAGCAGGCATTGGGAAAGGAAATCGATTTCCGTTCCGACATCTATAGTTTGGCCGTGGTGGCCTACTCCCTGGTTTGCGGCGAACTGCCCTTCACCGGAAAGACCAGCGAGTTATTCGAATTTCACCGGACTGGCAGTCCTCCGCCGCCGGCTAGCGTCCGCAAGATTCCGCGCGACGTATCGGACGCGATTCTCGCCGGACTCGCGCGCGATCCCGCGGATCGCCCGGCCTCTGCAATCGCATTTACACGGCGGTTCCATAACGCAGTGGACGCCGAATTTCTCGCGCTACGGAGATCGAAAGCATTCCTGCTGCAACATCTCACGGCATATGCTCTTTTGCTGTTGCCCATCTACGGGGCCATCTTGTCGATGGCGGCCCTGCTGGCTTCATTCAGCAGGAAACTGCTGCCGGTTGCCGCTGTGCGAATGGTGCTGGTCCCGCTGGCGGCGGCGATTCTTTTCATTTTTGCCGACAACTTACTGCGCGCAGCCGCGGCGCTAATGGCGATGGACGAACAAGTCCGCGTCAGGAAGTTCCTATCGTTCCGAGTCTTCTGGAGGCTGGTTAGGACGATGCCGGTTCTCGTAGTCACGCAGGCCCGATCTCTGTTGTTCTTCGGTCCCGGTTGGGTGATCGGCGATAGCCTGTGGCCGGTGATTTGCGTGGTTGAGAAGCTATCGGGGAAGGCGCCCATTCAGCGCTCGCGCGATCTGATGACCGGCTTGCGGTCCGCCGGACGTGCCCTCGCGATTCGCCATTTAGCGCTAGCGGCATTCGCGATTGCAGAGGTGGTCAAATCTATCGGCTTCCTTTGGCAAAGTGGGCGGACCGATCAGGCGAATGTGGTCATCACCGCAACCTGGTTTCCGGTGTTTGCGCTTTTTGCAGGGGCTCCGCTGTTTCTGTACGACCGGACGGCTGCCAATGAAAGCGGCCCGTTGCTGCAGTTAGACCGCACGCCAGAGGTGCGAATCACCGCGCGAGCGTTCTCAGTCAGCTCGATGATCTGGTTAGCGGCTGGGGCGATGTACTTGATGTATCAGCCGATCAAGCTATGGCTGTTCGGTGCGCGCTGAGGGCGCTATGGAGGTTTGGAAGCGCAAGAGCAGCTCGGATGTTTTGAAAGAAGTTCGCCATCGCGATATTGTGGAGCGCATACGCGAACCCTATTGACAGATTCGCCGCGATCTTCTCGAAGATGTCCTCCGGAACGAGGAATCGTTCCCGGGATAGTGGGCATTATCGGAAGGTATCCCAATTCGGGCGTGTGATCGATGGGCGCCGGCAAGGAACAGGCTTAAGTCCCGCGCTGGGGCCGGTTGAAAGCCGGGCGATGGCAGGCGGAACCGCCGGCGAAACCGCCGGCCCCACCTATTCCCCCAGACGCTCCGGCATGTCCGCCAGCACATAGCTCATCACCGCCATGGCGGCGACGCACTGCCGGAATTCCTGCGGGTTGATTTTGTCCACCGTGTCGGTGCGGGTATGGTGCCAATCGAAGTAGTGCTGCCCGACGGTAAACAGGCCGAGGCCGGGGACGCCATCGCGCATGAGCGGGCCGATGTCGGCTCCGCCGCCGCCTTCGCGAATGCTATCCGCGCCGATGGGTTCGAGCAGACGCCCGATCTCTTTGGCGCGCGCCAGCGCGGGTCCGCCGGGGCTCACGCCAAAACCCACGGGCTTTTCGGCGCCGCCATCCATTTCGATGGCGGCCACATAATTGTGTATCTTGTCGCCGACCATGGCGCGATAGGCGCGTCCGCCGGCCGATCCGTTTTCTTCGTTGGTCCAGAACACCACGCGCAGCGTGCGCCGCGGATGCAGTCCCAGTTTCTTGATGACGACCGCGGCTTCCAGCGCGGCCATGATGCCGCTGCCGTCGTCCTGTGCGCCCGCGCCCACGTCCCATGAATCGATATGGCCGCCCATCACCACGATTTCTTCGGGCTTCTCGCGCCCTGGAATTTCGCCCATCACGTTGGCGGAATCGGCGTCCGGGAGCATGTGCGCCTCCATATAGAGATGCACGGCGACCGTTTCGCCGGCGTCCGTCAGGCGCTGGATGAGCGTGGCATCTTCGAGCGTGATGGCGGCGGCGGGAATCTTGGGGTCGGATTCGGAATAATTGAGCGCGCCGGTGTGGGGGGTCTGCATGGCGAGCGACCCGACCGATCGCAGCAGCATGGCCACGGCGCCCAGTTTGGCCGCGCGGGAGGGGCCCGAGCCACGATAGGCCACCGTCTTGCCATATCCCTCATAAGGCACATTGAACAGCACGATCTTGCCGGCCACCTTCTCGCGGCCGAGGGCGTTCAGCGCGTCGAAGCTGGCGACGGGCACGACCTCAGCGGTGATGCCGTCGGCCGGCGTAGCCACGCTGCCGCCCAGCCCCAGCATGGTAAGCGTATGGCGCACCGGCTTGACCATTTCGGCGTCTTCGCGGCCGCGCATCCAGTGCGGCACTTTGACGGCGGGCGTCGCCACGTTTTCCAGACCATCGCGCTTCATTTGCGCGGCCGCCCACTCGATGGCGGCGTTCAGCGAGTCGGACCCGCTCAGCCGGTTGCCGATACGGTCACAAAGATAGGAAAGCTTGGCGTAACCATCCTGGTCGGCCAGCGCGGCGGCGACGATGCGCGAGGAAGCGTCCTTGTACGATTCCGAGAGCGGCGGAGCAGCCGCCAGCAAAGCGATGGGGACGAGCAGAAAGGAAAGTCGCGAAAGGGCCATTCAGACAGTCTACCCTTCCAGGACCCGCCGTAGTTCCTCGGGGCGGAAACAGTGCGCAAAGGCGGTCTCGCGCAGGATGCGGCCGGCGCGCACCAGCTCGGCCAGAGATTGTTCTATGGTCATCATGCCTTCGGCGCGGCCGATGGTGAGCTGGCTGCGGAGCTGGTGGTCGTCGCCCTTGCGGATCAGGTTGCGCACGGCGTCGGTGGCCATCATGATTTCCAGCGCGGGATAGCGGTTGATGCCATCGACCGCGGGCACCAGTTGCTGCGCGACGACGGCCAGCAGGGCGAGCGACATTTGCTGCCGCATCTGCCCCTGGTGCGCCGCGGGAAACGAATCCAGGATGCGGGAAACAGACTGCGCCGCGTCGTTGGTGTGCAACGTGGAAAACACCAAGTGGCCGGTTTCCGCGGCGGTGAGCACGGTGGCCATGGTCTCCGGGTCGCGCATTTCCCCCACCAGGATGACGTCGGGAGTTTGCCGCAGAATGCTGCGCAGCGAGTTGACGAAGTCGGGCGTATCGTGTCCGACTTCGATTTGCTCGACGATGGAGCTGCGGTTCACGTGCTGGTATTCGACGGGATCTTCGATGGTGACGATGTGGACGCGGCGGTGCGTATTGATCAGATCGATCAGGGCCGCGAGCGTGGAGCTTTTGCCGCAGCCGGTGGCGCCGGTAACGAGCACCAGGCCCTGGCGGCGGTCGGCGATGCGCGCGAGAGTGGCGGGCAGGTGCAGCGATTCGAGCGTCGGAATGCGCACCGGCAGGAGGCGGATGCTGGCCGCCAGGGTGCCACGCTGGTGGTGGATGTTGGCGCGGAAGCGTCCGACGGGATCGCGTACGAAGCAAAAATCCACCGATTTTTTCTTTTGCAGCTCGTCGTACTGGCGCGAATCGAGCAGGGGCAGGACGAAATTGCGCACATCCTCGGGCGAAAGCGGCGGTCCTGCGGCGGGGGCCAGCGCGCCGTTGACGCGCAGAGCGACCGGAGTGCCGGCGATCAGGAGCAGGTCGGAGGCATTTTGGCGGCCGGCGAAGGCCAGCAATTGATCGAGCGAGCCGGCGTTTTGAGGAGGCCGGGCGGGAGACGGCTTGTCGGCGGCACGCGAACCAGGGGCGGCGCGGTTCAACTCCTCGACGATGCGGCTGAGATCCTGGTCGTAGCCTGCCACGGTTCAGGCCTTGTTTCAGACGTTAGTTTCGGTGGGTGGAGGCGGCGCGGGAGGTTCGGTCGGCGGCTGCGGCTGGACCCGCTCCACGACGATGGTGAAGTGCGCCAGATGTGCAGCAATCGCGCCCACCGCCGCCAGGATGGGGGCAGCCACGGCGCCGATGGCGGCCACGGTCAGGGGGATTTCCACGAAGGTGTGGCCGTGCTCGTCGCGGATGATGATGCGGCGAATGTTGCCCGCATGGATTAGCTCTTGGACCTTGTCGACCAGTTCTTTGCCGAGGACCTTGAATTCTTCCAGGGTGACGTGAAAGTTTTCCATAGGCTGAGTCTTCAGTGTAACAGGCGGCCGGACGGGCAAAGCTCTCCCGAGGCAGCGGGAAACTCAATCCCGTCCGATATGTCTTACGGGAGCGCTTGCCTCAGAAAGCGCTGGAGGAGAAACCGTGTCTGTGTCGAAAGTCGGGCGGGGAGCAGGCTTCGTCCTGGTTTGCTGGATTACGCTAAATGGTGCGCCTGTGCATGCGCAGCAGGACCGCATTGTGCAGTCGATCGATGCCACCAGTGCGGTGGTGTTGAAGGGCAACCGTAGCCCAAGAGCGCGCCTGGCAGACGATCGCGGACCGGTGGATCCGTCCGAGCGGATTTCGGCCATCACGTTGGTGCTGAAGGGTTCTCCAAGCCAGGTGGCGGCGCTCGAAAAGTTACTCGAAGAGCAGCGCAATCCCGCCTCGCCCAACTACCGCCGGTGGCTTACCCCGGAAGAATACGCGGACCGCTTCGGGCTCAGCCGCAATGACTTTGGGAAGGTCGTCTCCTGGCTCCAATCGCAGGGTTTCAGCCTGGACTACACGGCCCGCGGCCGCAACTGGGTCGGGTTCAGCGGCACCGCCCGCCAGGTCCACAACACCTTCCAAACCGAAATCCACCGCTATCTTGCGGAAGGAGAGACGCATTACGCCAATGCCGCAGACCCTGCGATTCCCGCGGCCCTCGCGCCGGTGGTTTCGCTCATCCGCGGTCTGGATGACTTTCGCCTGTCGTCGCCGGTCGGTCCCAACAGGTTCCGTCCGCGGTACACCGGAGGCGACGGGAGCCACTTTGTGACGCCCAACGATCTGGCGGCCATCTATGATATCAGCCCGCTGTATCAGGCTGGGATCACTGGGTCCGGCCAGCAGATTGTGGTTGTCGGCCAGACCAACATCGTCATGTCGGACATCGAACTCTTCCGCAGCATGGCTGGATTGGGTACCAACGATCCCGAACTGGTCCTGGTTCCCGGGTACCCCGATCCGGGTGTGACGGCGGACCAGGGCGAGGCCAATCTCGATCTCGAATACGCTGGCGGCATGGCACCGGATGCGACGGTTCATTACGTTTACTCACCCAACGTAATGGTCTCCGTTCAATACGCCATCGATCAGGCCCTGGCGCCGGTCATCAGCATGAGCTACGGCGGTTGCGAGCCGATGGCCACATCCGGTCCGGACGGCGCCACCGCCATTCGAGCCTTAGCCCAACAGGCGAATTCCGAGGGCATCACCTGGGTAGCCTCATCCGGGGACTGCGGGGCAGCCGCTTGTCAGAAGCAAGGGGTTGACGCGACCGGAAGCAGTGGTATGGCCGTGAATATGCCCGCCAGCATACCGGAGGTGACGGCAGTGGGCGGCACCGAGTTTAACGAAAGCAGCGGCAGCTATTGGAACACAACCAACGACGCCGGCCATGGTTCCGCGTTCTCCTACATTCCCGAAGTGGCTTGGAACGATACGGCCTACGATGGCACGCTGGCCTCCGGGGGCGGGGGCGCCAGCATCTTCTACTCCAAACCAGCCTGGCAGACTGGCCCAGGGGTACCTAACGATAGTGCGCGCGATGTGCCAGACGTGGCCTTCACCGCATCCTGGGACCACGATGCCTATGCCATGGTGATCAACGGTCAGGCCGGATCGAACGGCGGAACCTCGGCCGCCACCCCGGTCTTTGCGGGCATCCTCGCGCTCCTGAACCAGTACCTCGTCTCCAGCGGCGCGATTGCCAAGCCCGGCCTCGGCAACATCAATCCGACGCTCTACTCGCTGGCGCAGAGCACCACCGATGTCTTCCACGACATCACGGCGGGAAACAACATCGTGCCTTGCGCGGCGGGCAGCCCTGGTTGTGACACCGGGTCTTACGGTTACAGCGCCGGTCCCGGATACGACCAAGCCACGGGGCTGGGATCGATGGATGTGAACAACCTGGTGCGAGAGTGGACTGGTACGCCTTCCACGGGGTGCACCACAGGGGGCACTGTGGCAACCACCACCACGGTCGTCGCCGATCCGGCCACTCTGGCGGCCAGCGGCACCACGACCATCACTGTTACGGTGACTCCGGCCTGCGGCACGGCTTGGCCCGAGGGCTCGGTCGACTTCATTCTGGGACAAACGGCCTTGGGCAGCGCCAACGTTATACCATCCGGAAGCGCCGCCACCGCCACCGCGGTGCTCTACGGAAGCCAGTTGGCGGTAGGCCCGAACACCATCACCGTGAGCTACGGCGGGTTCACCGGATTCGGCGCTTCGTCCGGTTCGGTGGTGGTCACCATTACGGTGTCCACGGCTGCCTCTGCCGTCATCCCATCGGTAGTGCCAAACCCGGTGTACGAGGAAGATCCCGACGCGGACGGCTTTAGCTGGTTCTACACCGTAAGGCTCAGCGAAATCGCCGGCGTCGAAACCACGCTTACCAGTTTCTCGATAGACGGCAACGATTATTCGGCCAGTATCGCCGACTGGTTCGGCAGCACTGTGCTGCCGGCCAATGGAACGCTTTCCACCGACCTGCGCACCAAGTTGAAAAGCGTGCCCGTGACGCGCGTGTTCAATTTTGCGGGTGTGGATGCCAGCGGGCAGCCCTGGACCCAGCAGATTTCGGTGCCCTTCTTCGGCAAGCAACTGTCGGGCTCGATGAAACTATTGAGTTCGCCCGGAACGGAGATTCAGAATCCCAACGGCGATCCCAACTGCGACGCCGGATATCCTTATTACCAGCAGTTGAACCTGCAGGAGTTGAACGGCTACGAGATCCACTTGACCCGCTTCCTGGCGGGCGGCAACGATTTCAGCGATCAGATCGCCGGTTGGTTTGGCTCCTGGCGCCTGGCCCCCCTGGGTACGCTGCAGGCCAACATCTGCTGGCAGGTGGACCAGATTCCCACCGTCTTCGACTATGAGATCGACGGCACCGACGACGCCGGGAACGAGATCACCGCCACGTTGACGGTGCCCTTCCAGGGTCCGGGACAGAGCGCGGGGACGCTGTCGGCTTTGCAAAACTCTATTTCCATCAATTCCGGCGCTTCCCAAACCGCCACCGCCAGTGTGACGGTGAACGTCCCATCCGGGCAGGCGTGGAGCCTTTCGGTCTTCCCGGCCAATCAGAATACAAGCTGGCTAATGGTGTTTCCGTTGTCCGGAACCGGTCCTTCACGAGTGAACCTGGTGGCTTCCGGCGCGGGCCTGGAGAACGGGGTCTACACGGCCACGCTGGTCTTCCAGTCGGTGAACACCATTCCACAGTTTGTCAACGTGCCGGTCACGTTCACGATGGGGGCGTCTTCCGGCGTGGCCATCGCCGCCGTGGCAAACGGAGCGTCTTTTGGTGAGAATGTGGCGCCTGGAATGATTCTCAGCGTATTTGGACAGAATCTTTCGCCGGCCACCGAAGGCGCGTCGGAAGTCCCGCTGCCGCTGGATTTGGGCGGAGTGTCCGTGACTATCAACGGAGTGGCGGCCCCCTTGTACTATGTTTCGCCCACGCAATTGAACATTCAGGTGCCTTACGAGACCGCAGCGGGCACCGCAGTCATGGGCGTGAACAACAACGGACAGGTGGCTTCCTATTCGTTCGCAGTGCAGGCCGCCGCGCCGGGAATTTTCGTGGCAGNNAGGGGGGGGGCCAGCGGCCGTCCAGGGAGTTCGTGGGCATTCTTTATCACTGGCCAAGGCGATGTGACGCCGGCGGTGGGCACCGGGGATCCTCCGGCGAACGATACCCCGGTGAGCGGGCTGCCGGCCCCGCGGCTGCCACTCTCCTTGACGGTGGGCGGGGTACCGGTTACGCCCTTCTTCGTAGGGATTCCGTACGGGCTGGTGGGCGTAACCCAGATTAACTTCACGGTGCCGGGCAATGTTCCGGCCGGGACGCAACCGGTGGTGGTCACCATCGGCGGCGTCGACAGTACACCAGGTAAATTCACGGTTACCGGCCACTGACCGGGCGAGCTTCGCTCGCCGGGGCCGGGGGTCGGGGGTCAGGCCCCGGGTTGTGTTCTCCCGGCGACAGGCGACACTCTGGCGAGGGTGTTGAAAGTGTCGCTTTTTGTCGCTTTGTGTCGCTTTTTTTCGGCTGGGGCGGCGGCCGGGATGGGCTGCTAGGACTCAGATTTGGCGCGGTCGAAGGCGGCCAGACGCTTGTAGTCCAGCTCCATGACCGCCATCTGCTTGCGGAACTCCTCCTCGTTCGGCGACCCGGGTATTCGGGGAGATTCCAGCTCGGGGTTATGTCACCTCAGCAGAGATCCGGTCGTGAGCAATCCTCGGACAAGCCTGGAACTCTTCTNNGTTTGATTGCGGTGCGTTCTGCAAAACCGTTGCTTCTTCAGGAGATCTCGTTCATACCGCGGGTGGAACTCGCTTGGCAATCCTTCTCGGCCCCGCGAGCGATGACCCTCAGAATTGGATCGGATTGGCCGCATATGTGATCGGGAGCTGGCTGACTGCGTCATAATGGCCTGGAGGACACTCTCATGGCTAAAGCCGTGTTGCTGGCGGTGCTGGTGTTTTGTCAAGCCGTGGCCGGCGCCGCGTGGGCATCGATTGCGATTGCATCGAAGAACCGCTTCCTGACGGTCGCGGCTCGGTAGTCGCGGCTTGGTAATACGCGTCCGGCGTCATGAGGCACGATGGCGCGCTAGCGCTAGTTCGTTAAACTGTAGATCTGCGCCATGCCTGAGTTTCAAGCCATTCTTTTCGATTTCGACGGCGTCCTGGTAGACAGTGAGCCGGTACATTGCGACTGCTGGCGGGAAGTGCTGGCGCCGTTGGGTGTGCCCGTGACCTGGGAGGTCTATGCGGCCCACTGCGTGGGCGCGGTGGATAGCTGCATGGTCGAGATCTTCGCCAAGCTGGCGGACCCGCCGGCCGACCCGGCGAAGCTTTGGGAGCAGTATCCGCTGAAGAAGCAGCGGTTCCGCGAGCGCATGGCCGCCAACGCGCCGTTCGCCGAAGGCGTGGCGGAGTTCTTTCGCGCACTCTCCGGGCAATACAAGCTGGGCGTGGTGTCTTCCAGCTCGCATGCTGAAATCGAGCCGTTCCTGGAAGCGGCCGGCATTCGCCAGTACCTGGGAACGGTGGTCGGCGGCGACGACGTCAAGCGCCATAAGCCGGCTCCCGATCCTTATGTGCTGGCGGGCCAGCGCCTGGGAATCCACAGCGCGCTGGCGGTAGAGGATTCGCTGCCCGGTATAGAGAGCGCCCGCGCGGCTGGTTTTGCGGCAGTGCGGGTCACCGATCCGGCGCGCATGATGGAGGTGGTGCGGGCGCGGTTGGATGGGAAGGGGTAGTGGCTGCAGGAGCGCGACCAGCGCCAGGAGCGGGTCCTGGAGGACCCGCGCAGACCTGGAGGTCTGCCCCACGTTGCTGCAGCCGGATCAGCTCGGTTACGGGCAGCGGCACCACTTCGCCTGCCACCTCGCCGATTACAGCAGCGGTGTGGCCGAAGGCCAGCGGGTCTCCCGTGACAAAATGCACGATGCGGCCCGGAGCGCCCGACGCCGGGTCTGCGCCCACGCTTGCATCAAGGTTTCCGTTGACCGCTTGCGCGAGGGCTTCGGCGCTATCGACCAGCGTGACGGAATCGCCCACGACGCGCTGAATGGCATCGTGCAATAGCGGATAGTGTGTGCAGCCGAGGATGAGTGTGTCAATTCCGCCGCGTCCGTCGAGGTAATGACGCAGCAGCAGATCGCACTCCGGCGAAGTGGCCAGCCCTTCCTCCACGATGTGGACCAGCATGGGGCAGGCGCGCGCCCACACCGTCAGCCCACGCTGTTCGAGACGCCGCTGGTAGGTGCCACTGGCGATGGTGCCCTTGGTGCCGATCACGCCGACCCGTCCGGTGCGCGTTAGCGTGGCGGCGGCTTCCACGCCCGGCTCGATTACGCCCCAGATGGGAATCGAAAAGTGTCCGGCCAATTCCGGCAAAGCGGAGGCGGATGCGGTATTGCAGGCGATCACGACGCCTTCGACGCCCATCCCGCGGAGGAACTCCGTAATGCCGTAGGCGAATTCCGCGACCATGGCGGCGGGCTTCCGGCCATACGGAACGCGCGCGGTATCGCCCAGGTAGACGAAGTCGCGATGCGGCAGCTTGCGGCGCAGCTCTTTCAGTACGGTCAGGCCGCCGACGCCCGAATCGAAGATCCCGATGGGCCGGTTCAGCGTGTAGGGCAATAGTGTTCCACTCATTTGGCTGCTTCCGCGATCGCCGCTCCCGCTATCGCCAGTTGCACGTTGGGAACCGCAGGGGTTATGCTTCCATTCTACCGGCTATGAGAATCCCGATTCTGACTTTCGCGATTTCGATCTTAGCTTTGGGGCAGGCCCTGGCCCAGGCAGAAGCCCAGGCGCAAGACCCGGGCCGCCTGGAGAACATGCGCGGCAAGACCGTCATGCTGTTCACGCCGCATCCGGATGACGACACGTTCTGCTGCGCCGGCACGCTGTACAAGCTGGCGAAGAACGGCAACCATATCCACATCGTCATTTACACGAACGACGACAAGGGATCGTACGATCCCGACATGACCAGCGAGCGGCTGGCGCGCATCCGCATGCACGAGGAAGAGGAGGCATGCCGGATCATCGGCATCCCCAAGGAGAGCATCCTGTGGCTGCAGTATCACGACGGCATGCTGGAATACGCCAACCCGCGCGATCTGGTGGAACAGGTGACGGGGCTGATCCGCAGGTATCGTCCCGACGTGGTGCTGAGCGTGGACCCCGGTACCGACTACGTGCGCTGGCACAAGACCGACCACCGCATGGCGGCCAACAACACGATGGACGCGATCCGCGCGGCCGAATGGCACCTGTATTTCCCCAACCAACGCCTGCACGACGGGCTGGAGCCTTGGCGCGTGCCGGAGGAATACTATTACTATGCGGGCAAGGATGCCAACTACTTCGTGAATATCGACGACATGGCCGAGATCAAATTGAACGCTGCGGTGGCGCACGTGAGCCAGTTTCCGCCTGCGATTGAGAAGTACCGGGCGGATTGGGATCGGGCGGCGCTGGAGAAGCTGAAGGCTGAATTGCGAAAGCTGGGCAAGAAGGACGGGCATTACGTGGAGGCGTTCCGGCGGGCGACCGGGTTTAATGAGGAGTGAGGATTACCTGCGCCCGAAGCGGGTCCTGGAGGACCCGNNGCGCAGACCTGGAGGTCTGCCGCACAAGATCCACCACCGCGTACGTGGCCATTTCGGGAATGGTGAATTCTGTCGCGCCGTCCTCGACGCTGTAGTCTTCGAGCGCGGCGGCGGGATGCGCGAACGCGGCTAGCTTGCCTTGTGCATACGAGCCTAATACCCGCACGCGCAGTCCCTTCACGGCGGCCTTACCGTAGTTGAGCAAATGCACGCGCACCTGCGCAGCATCGCCCGTCAGCCGGACCAGCACCACGTTGCTGCCGAAAATCCGCAGCAGGCGTTTTTCGTCGGTGAGATCGCGGCGGATCTTCATCGCAAATTCGTAGGGATTAGCCGCCTCTGGGACCAGGCGGATATTCAGGTCGTACCTGGTATCCGTCGCCGGAATCACATGAAAGAGCAGATTATGGCGGGCCAGCAGATTCAGCACCTCGGCCATGGTGTCCGAACCATCGTCGATCACTCCGATGTTGGCCATCACGGGCAGGCGCGGCTGGTCGATTTCACCGAGGAACTTCAGCATGCGCGCGAATGGCGCCAAGTCCTCTGGCGCGGCGCGGATGGCGGCCTCGACTCCATAGGCAAAAGCTTCGGCGGCGGCCAACGCCGCGCTGCCCGGTGGCGCGTCGTAGAAAAACGAACGCCCCGGCTCCCGCTCGAATCGCCAACCGTTGGCATCCACCCAGGGGACGCGCGTGGCCGAGGCGACATCCATGTGGTATTCGACCGTAGGCGCGACCGCCTGGGCGGCGCGTGCGCGATCGAACGGAGACGCCGCAAAGCCTTGCTTGCGCCAAGCCTGCTCCCGGCCGGCGGGCACATATAGCCGCTCGATCCCGGCTTTGCGCAATGTGTCCGCGGTCTCGATGGGCCGGTCCCAAAACAGCGTGGGCAACAGAACTGCGAGAAATGCCAGCGGCATCAGACCTCGATGCTCGTAACTTTGATCTTGTCGAGTTCGTACACGCCCAACCCGAGGCGCGCGGCATACTCGATGTGCCCCGGCTCGCGCACGAACTGGTTCACGTTCGGATTTTGGTGCTCGCCGTCCTCGCCCAGATATTTCGGGGAGCGATCCCACACGGAGACGGCATGTTCGGCCTTGCGCTTGTCATCGATGATGTCGAGCAGCAGCCGGTCGATGGCCACCGGGTCGGTGCCGAACAGCATGCGCTTCGGATAGAAACGGAACTTGCGGTTCTCCGAAAACGGTCCGCCATGCCACACGCCGCGGAGGCCATCCATAACCTGCAGGACCGTCCGCGAGCGGAGCGGCTCGACCGCGGCCAGCGTGCCGATGAAAGAGTACGTGTTGGTCTGGGAGCCGGAGTGCGAGCGCGCGACGTTGGAGAAGCTGCCGTATGCGATGTTCTTCAAACAGCCGGTGACGCCGGCGGCGCCGTGATCCTTCATATTCGGCACGTTGACGATTTTCGTGAAGCGGCTGCCCACCAGACGAATCATGCTGGAGCGAGTATCGTCCTCATCGAAGAACGCGGTTTCGACATACGTGGCGGGGTCGTACGATTCGGTGGAGCCGCGCCTGGTCTCCGCGGTCCAGATGTGCACGCCCTCCGGCAGGTAGCGATCATAGTGGACGGATTCGACCTGGTCCTGGAAGCGCTCGTAGATCCAGATGCCGTCGGGCTTGACGCCGACGGCCACCAGGTTCCGCACAATCTCGGCCACCACTACCGGCGACGACATGATGCCTGGCGCGCCCGAGCAGTTGACCTTGATCCCCACGACATCGGAAGGCGTGATGAAGCGCGCCCACGCGTCGCGGACGTCGGCATTGCCGGTCAAAGCGCGCATGCCGCGCGCCATCATCTCGCGCACGACGGCGGGATCCGGCTTTTCGGTGGCCTCGTCGATGCAATTGGCGGCGTGCACGGAAGCGACCTGTCCGGGATACGGCCCGGGCATGCCGGGCTGCGCGGCGGGCTGATAATGCGAGACCACGCGATACTTTGGAAGCTTACGGTCAGGGGCGGCGAGAGCAGCGGGGGCAGCGGCGGCCATCTGAAGAAACGTGCGGCGATGCATCACTATCGATCATAACCGACAGTGGGGCAGGCTCTCAGCCTNNGGCGGCCTCTCAGGCCGCCCATCGCTTCAACCGCAGGGCGATTCCGTCGCGGAACTCGGGCGTTCGCAGGACTTTCTCACCGCCCCCGTGGTGGAAGCTCTCACGCCGGGCGATCTCGCCCGTCTCGATGTTCAGCCACTCGCCTGAGTACTCGCCCGCAGGGAGATCGAGCGTCACTTCGGCGGGACCGCTGCCGTCGAAATACATTCCGTATTCGCGCCCCGGACTTGCGAGGACCCGCGCGAAGACCCCGGCGGCGTGCTTCACCGTGCGCGTGTCCGGCGCCAGATCCACCAGCGGCAGCTTCTGCAGGAACTCGCACAGGATTCGCAACTGGCGCCGCAACGCCGGGCTTCCGCCTCCGGGACCATTCGGCTCGGTGTCGCTGCCATCCTCGCGCCCGACGCTAAACGAATAGTCGAGGCTGTCGAAGACGCTCCCGCCCGACATCATGAAGTTCCAAGCCTGCCGCCTGTATGGCGCGTCATCGTGCCCGAGGAAACCCGTTTCGTCGTAAGAGATGGCTTTCCCGAGTCCGTAATTCAACAGGACCGCTTCCGGGTAGGCGTAATGAAAGTTCACGATGCTCACGCCCGGCACAAGCTGCCGCACGGGAAACCGGAAATTGCAGTAGTTCTGCGCGACCAGGTGGTGGTTCGGCAGCGCGCGCTCCTCGCTCGCGATCCATTCCGCCACGCGCGCCTGCCACGCCATGGAAAGCTCGTCCGCCACGTCGACCGAGTTCGGATATGTATCCCGCGCCGGCAACTGCAAATACGGGTTCACCACGCCGGCAAGCACGGTCCGGTCCGACCACGGCTCGTTCTGGATTTCGAAGATGACGTTGTCGAATGCGTTTGCCTCCCGAACCAGCTTGCGCGTGTAGCGCTCCTGGTGCGCCAGGATGTTGCCGTTGTCCAGGGTGTGGAGCTTCTTCCAATCGACGACGTCCGTGTCGTTGATGTTGTTCGCAGGGTTCAGAGCGCTGACCTTCCACTGCATCTCCTGGTAGTGCGAGGAGAACAGCGTCACTTCAACGACGATGCCGCGCTTGGCCGCTTCGGACAGAAAATCGCGGAAGCGCGCGAAGAAATCCGGATTCCACCGGTCCAGGTCGAACTTGTTTCCGCCGCCCTCATAGCCAGGCGTTTCGCTGCGCGCCCACGGCGCGACGAATCGCCCCGGCTCGGGCGCCAATGTGTTTCGTTTGATCCCAAACGACTTCGCGGGCACCTCCCGGTAGCTGCCTCCGAACAGCCGCGTGTAGTTCATGCCTTCGGCCGCCAGAGTCGCCAGGTAGCGGTGGTAGTTGAAGTCCGCGTTCATCACCGCGCCATAGTGTTCGCCGCTGGTGATGAGCGCGACGGCCTTTCCGCGGTAGAGGAAATAGTGCGGGTTCTTGGGGTGCAGGCGTATAGGCTCCGCCGGCGCCGCGGACAGAACGAGGATCAGCAGCGCGACGGCGCGAGTCGTGACGGTCATGGCTACCCCACCGCCGATTCTAACTGATGAATCGCGATTCTTGGTACGATCAATCAAAGGCAGGAGATTCACCGCATGCAAACCGTCTCAATTCAAGAAATCGGCGATCTGCCGCCTGAGAACTGCGAACGCGTGGCCCAAAATCTCGAGAGTCTCCTGGACAGACGCGCGGCGAAGGTCAGGGACATTTGTGATGCGGAGCTTGACGCTGCGGTTGATGAGGCTGTCGATCACGTACGCCACAGCCGCAAATGAGGATTGTCCTCGATACCAGTATCCTTGTTCGAGCCAACACAAAGAGCCAGAGGACCTGCTAACGAAACCGGACTCGGGCGGGACCGACCGCGGTCAGCCGGCCGGCGAGTTCCATCTGAAGCAGCGCCGAAAGCCTTGTCCGCACGAAAGACATGACTGCCCGCCTGGCCGGACGTGTCTGGTCGAAACAGAACCACGCCGGCGATGCCTTTGTCGAGAGTGAACAGAATGCGGTCCGAGGCGCGCGGCCTCCACGACTGCCGGGTCTTTCGCTCCGCGAAGTCCCTCGCCCAGGACCGTATCGGCGTCGTGCGCGAGCTGGCGGAGATCGTCAGCGAGTTCCGTGGGAAGATTCTCGTCAATCTTGAAGTTCATTTCGCTCGAAGCGGGACCAGACTTTCTTCGTGCGCGAGCTCCGCCGCGTAAGCGAGCGCCGCATCCAAATGCTCAGCCCGGAGAGAGGGATAGCTGCGCAGGATCTCTTCTCTGGTCGAACCCTCGGCGAGATTATCGAGAATGACGGTTACCGGAATCCGAGTTCCCGCGGCGCAGATCTCACCGCCGCAGACCCCCGGGTTGCTGCCAAGGAAATCCTGCCAAGCGATCATGCCTTCATTCTACGCCCCGCCGACGGGCGAAACGTCCGGCGGGGTCGCGCTGACCACCCGGAAAGACTCGCGGGCGATTTCCCACTCCTCTTGCGTGTGCACGACGAGCACGCGCACGGCCGAGTCCGGCGCGGCGATATCCGCATCCGGCGGGGATTGCGCGTTCTTCGCGGCGTCGAGTTGGACGCCCAGGAAGGCAAACGCTTCGACTGCCCGGGCGCGCACCTCCGGGGAATTTTCGCCCACTCCGGCGGTGAAGACCAGCACGTCGAGGCCGCCGAGGCTGGCGAGCATGGCGCCAATCTCCGAGCGCAAACGGTGCACGTACACATCGAACGCCAGTTGCGCGCGCACATCGCCGCGATCGAGGGCCGCCAGGACGGCGCGCATGTCGCCCGAGGCACCGGAGACGCCGCGCAGTCCGGATTCCTTGTTCAGCACGCGATCCAGCTCTTCGGCGCTAAGCCCAAGATGGCGCACCAGATGAATGACGATGCCGGGGTCGATGGTGCCCGAGCGCGTGCCCATCATGAGGCCTTCGAGCGGCGTGAAACCCATGGTGGTATCGATGCTCACGCCGTCGCGGATCGCCGCCAGCGAGCAACCGTTGCCCAGGTGGCAGGTGATCATGCGCAGCGACGCCAAGTCTTTGCCCAGGATCGCGGCCGCCCGCCGCGACGTGTATTGGTGGCTGATGCCGTGGAATCCGTAGCGGCGGATGCCCTGGCCGACCCATTCGTAGGGTCCGGGATACACGTAAGCCGCCGGCGGCAGGCTGGCGTGGAACGCAGTGTCGAAGACGGCCACTTGCACGGCGTCCGGGCCAAGGATACGTTCCATGCACTCGATGGCTTCCAGTTCCAGGCGGTTGTGTTCGGGCGCGAAGCTGGCCATTTGGGCGATGCCCGCACGCACGTCCGGCGTGATGCGCGTGCTTTCCCGAAAGGCGCGGCCGCCGTGGACCACACGGTGCCCGGCCACGTGGATGTCGTTGCGGTGGGGCAGCATTTCCATCAGCGGATCGAGGGAGTCGAGCGGGGACTTCACCGGGACGCTGCGCGTCGAGACCGCGCCGGCCGATTTGATTTGGATTTCGGCCGTGCCTGCGTGATGCTCCCAGTCCACGCGCGCTTCCCATAGCGGGTTGGGCGCGCCGGAGCCTTCGTCGCCGGTAACGTCGAACAGGCTGCTCTTGAAACTGCTGGACCCGCCGTTTAATACCAGGATTTTCATGTGTTAGGCATTTCGTGGGGCAGGACTCCAGTNNTCCAGTCGCGGATCTCCGGCATATCGTCGCCGTGCTTCGCGATGTAACGCTTGTGTTCGATCAGTCTGTTGCGCAGATCCTGCTTGATATGCGCGGCGATGTTGCGCAATCGCGGCACGCGGTCGATCGCGTCGCCGGCCAAGTGGAAGCGATCCAGGTCGTTCAACACCGTCATGTCGA
>PKYZ01000368.1 GCA_003132865.1 Bryobacterales bacterium | reverse complement strand
ATTTCCACGTCGATGTTCTTCAAATTGTGTTGGCGCGCACCGTGGACCGAGATTCGTTCGAGCATAGTACTTGTTCGGGGAGATGAAGGCTATATCCTATTGTGGCGCGGGTTGAGTTGTCCGCGCAAATTGTAGTATAAAAGAGGACGAAGTGCTCCATTGCCCGACCTGCCAGGGAAGATTGCGGCGCGTCCACCGCACCTTCTCCGAAAAGTTGCTGTTCGCGGCGATGTACGAGTGCGGGCTATGTCATACGCGGAAGCCCGAGCCGCGCTGGTACGCCCTGCACCTCGGCGATTACCCGCGTTGCCCCCGTTGCGGCACGTTTCGCCTGACGCGCCTGGCCACGCGCGACAAGATCGATAAGATGCTAAAGGGCCCCCTCAATTTCGTGCAGTTTCTGTGGGGCGCTGAGCTTTACCATNNTTACGATGTGCGCAAGCCGGTGGCTCCGGAGATTCAGGATAAGGCCCCCGCCGCTGCACCTGTCGCCACCGCCGCCCAGAGCAGCGAAGGGGGTTATTAGCTTTCGCAGCCCCTGGGTGCAGTCCCACCGCCCTTCAGATGGTCAGCTTCAAGCACTGGATTGCGGCGTTGGACGACTAGTTAAGTACTAGAACCGCCGTGTAATGTGACACCCCTATTTGCGCTTGCAAAATTGACGAGCAAAATCGGCATGGCCGNNGATCAAAGCCAATTTCTGATAAGACTTTTATTGTCATTGTGTTAAGTGCCATTCCTGCCATCTCCGATCAAGTTTCCGTGAATTCCCGGACGAAGCAATATTGGGGGTAACGGAGCAATCCTGGAGGCGAGAAAATCTTTTGTCAATGATCCGGCCGGCTGCTCCGGCAGAACGCCGAACGGCCGAGTGCGGAGGACCCTTCCTATCCGACGTGAGGATAGCACGGCGGTGATGGGGATTCGGCTGATGGATTGGCGCTGGGCGTTTGTTTTCAATGACGCGGGGATGCACCGAGATGTGTGATTGTCGCTTTAGGGGCATGCGGAACGCCATAACGGCCGCCAGCGCGTTTGCTGTTCCATCTCCTTCAGGGGACGGGGACTTCACGCGACTTATCGCTAGCGTTCAGGGATGCAATTAACCTCGATCCGATGCCTTTTGGCGCGGATCTGCGATTATAGTGCGCAAGCCGAGAGCGATAACAGTAACGTCAAAGATGCGCGATTTCGCAAAGAGTCCGAAGGCACCCGCAGCACTCTTTCGGGACGCAGTCCTTCAACTCGAAGCGTTCTCGACATTTCTTCAGATTCTGACGGAGTTTGAGGACCGCGGCGCAACACACCTTGTGCTCGGACGCACTCTCAGCACTCGGCTGGGTCCCATGGAAGGATGGAACCGCAGCGATCGTTGCCAAGGTGCTCCTGGATTGGCCCGTCACACGGGCCTTGCCCCGAGCGTCTTCGGTGCTGGCCGTCGTCGGCGAAGGTCCTCTCCCGAGGAACCTTCGCTATTTGAGGACTATACAGGCCTGGTAAGCGCCCTTCGTGAAACAAAACCCCGCTGAACTAACCGACGCGCGGGCCGCGGAGGCGGGCCCGCTCGTTGTCCCGTACTGCTTGAGCTGACTTCACGGGCCCGCGATCTCGATCCCCGCCTCTGACGGCTTGCCGTCGCCCGCGTAGCCGACCTTTAGGCCTTCTTGAAGATTTTCTTGGCCACGGCTCCGAGGGAGTCGTCGTACAACTTCTTTGATTGGCGAAAGACGGTTAGGTTTTTTCCCGTCGCGCTTTGAAACTTCGCTCTTACCGCCCGCAAGGCGGCCTTTCCGCAGTACCGGATACTGTTGGATGAGACGTAGTTATTTGCATCTACGGCGAGCGTCCCATGGTTCAGAGAGCGCGACTTGCCCGACTTTCGGGCTACGTCGATCCGTCCGTTCACATAGTCTGCGACGAGTTCTGCCTTCATCTCTTCGGCGACGTTCTTGATCAGCACATCAAGGTCCGCAGGACTAGACCCTGGGTTAAGCTCGGCGAGAAGCTTCGAATCGATGAAATAAGATTCGACGTCGCGCCCTTTTGTCACAAACGGCTCGACGGAGAGCGCACGGACATCGGTTTTCCACTTTTCGACCTCTTCGTCGGTCAGGAAATCGCGGTCCCGATGGATGACGATCTTGGCTTTGGGGTTTGTGCCGCGAATGACGTTAACGAGCGGCTGTAACTGCTTAATGCCCGTGACTCCATAGTAAGGAAGAACCGCCGTCTTGGCGAGATCAAAGCCGGAGGACTCGATAATCACCTCAAGCGGCCTTGTAATTTCGTCCTCCGTCAGTACCACGGCCTTCGTATCTGGCTGACCGGCCCGCTCCTTCACGTCCAGAGCGCCAATGTCGAGGAGTATCCCGACCTCGTCGTCCGCCTCGGCGACGTCTACGGAGCCATTTCGCACCCAGAAAAACCCGGAGGAGCTCCCCACGGCGTCTACGACGTGTCGCGAATGGGTTGTTAGCAACACCTGCGTGCCCCTGTCCTCTGAGACCCGCCGGAGCAGCGCGCACAAAAGTCTCTGGTTGTTTGGGTGCAGATGTGAATCCGGTTCGTCCAGAACCACAATTGAGGGGTCGAATCTGTGGATGTATGAAAGGATCTGGGTGGCTTGAAGCACTCCAGTGCCGGCGATTTCAAGGGGAACCCAGTCCTTGACCGTTCTTATCTTGACGTCAATAAGTTCGTCCGTCTCCTTCTTGAACGCAACCTCGATGTCGAGGTCTGGGAAGACATCCCGGAGGTCGCTTAGGAAAGGGCTCCATGCATCCGACCCCGAAAGCCTTAAGAGTATGTTGCGCAGAACGAGATTCGCGTCCCCGCGGGCCAGTGTCCGAAAAAGCACTCCGTCCGAAACATAGGTCTCACGCTTCGAGATGCCCGCCAGGCCGGGCGAGAATATGCTGAAGGGCTTTTCAAGGCTAGAGAGTTGCTGGGCGAGTTCGGGGTTGGTCACTCCGACAAGAATGTTCCGATTCCTGCCCTTTCGGACCTCTACGGAGCAGGCTTTGCCTGACTCCATGTTCAGGTCTAGCCGTATCGCTTGATCTTCCGGCTCGAAGAGCTTTCCACCAGGGCCAAGGGCGTAGACATCTTCTGAGGGTGAATAGATAAGCTGGTTCGGATTCAGGCTGGTGCTTGATGATTTGACCCACTTGTCCGCTAGCGCTATCGTCTGGAGAAGACCGACGCCAAAGTGAAGTCCTTGGATGATGCTGCTCTTGCCGGAGTTGTTACCACCAACCAGAACGTTGACGCCCTTCAGGTCCATTGCGGCATCGTTAATGCGCTTGAACCGTTGTAGGCGTATTGACTGCAGTCTGTTCTTAGTTGGCATGTTTGGATGAGGGGCTTTGGCTCACCCCAATCGTAGCACCCTCGCTGATTCGGGGGTTGCAAGGCGGGCTGCGAATCGCCGCAACTTCCCTCCCGCTGAGGCGCGCCAGCGTCTGAGCAACCGGGCCGACCACCGCCGCCGGTAAGCTACCATAACCTTGTGGCGCATCAACCACGGCTCTTCCTCATCGACTCGTTCGGATTCATCTTCCGCGCATACCACGCGCGCGCGCGCAGCGCCGCGCCTCCCATGCGCACCAGCGCGGGCCTCTCCACCGAGGCCGTGTACATCTTCAATAACATGCTGCGCAAGCTGGCCAAGAGCTACGCGCCCGAGTACATCGCCGCCGTCTTCGAGAGCGGCGCGCCGGTCGCGCGCATGGCCGAGTTCGCCGAGTATAAGGCCAACCGCGCCGAGATGCCTCCGGATTTGGGCGAGCAGATCCCGCACATCCGCCGCATCCTGGAAGCCATGCGGATTCCGATCCTGGAGTACGCAGGCTTCGAAGCCGACGACGTCATCGGCGCCATCGCGCGCCGCGCGGAGCAGGCCGGCACGGAGGTGGTCATCGTCTCCAGCGATAAGGACATGATGCAGATCGTCAGCGAGCGGGTCTCCATGCTGAATCCCGCCAAGGACGATGAGTGGTACGGACCGGCGAAGGTCAAGGAGTTTCTGGGCGTGATGCCGGCGCAGGTGGCGGACCTGTTCGCGCTGAAGGGCGACGCCATCGACAACATTCCGGGCGCGCCGGGCATCGGCGACAAGGGCGCGCGGGACCTGATCGAGCGCTTCGGTTCCGTGGAAGCGGCCATCGAGCGCGCCGCCGAGGTCGAGCGCAAGATGTATCGCGAGAGCCTGCAGAACAACGTCGAGCGCATCCTGATGAGCAAGCGCCTGGCGACCATCGATACGGCGGTGCCCATCGAGTTCGATCTCGATTCGGCGCGCGCGAGGGAGCCGGACCCGGACGCGCTGAAGCAGGTCTACAAAGACCTGGAATTTCACAGCCTGCTGAAAGAGTTGGGACCCAGCGAAGACACACGCGCGCGCGATTATCAGGCGCTGGAGTCGGCCGCGGCGCTCAGCGAATGGCTGCAGGCGGTTCCCGCGGACGCGCCGGTGGCGGTGGCCATCGCGGAATCTCGCGGGGGCGAGTTCGTCCTCGACATCACCCCCGCCACCATCGGGATGGCGTGGAAATCCGGCGAAGCGCGCGCCGCTCCGCTGGCTCCTATCGACGCGCTGAAGCCGTGGCTGGAAGACGCCGCCCGGCCCAAGATCGCGTGTGACGTGAAGTCCGCGCTGCTGGCGCTCGACAAGCTGGGTATTCAGGGCGCCGGTTTCGAGCACGACATCATGCTGTACGCGTTCCTGCTGGATGCCGATCCTTCAGGCTGCCCGCTGGAGGAGCAGGCGCGGCGGCGGCTCGACCTGAAGGTGGGGGCGGCGCTGGAGCAGCATGCCGATATCACGCTGGAAATTTACCGGGCGCTGCGGCCGGCGGTCGCGGAGCGCGGCCTCGAAAAGCTGTACTCGGAAATCGAACTGCCGCTGGCGCGCGTGCTGGCGCGCATGGAGCGCGTGGGCGTGCGGATCGACCGCGCCGAGCTGGGGCGGCTTTCGGAGCTGATGGAGCGGGACATCGCGCGGCTGACGGCGGAGGTCCACGCGCTGGCCGGCAAGCCGTTCAACATCAGCTCGCCGCAACAATTGGGGCGGGTTTTGTTTGAAGACCTGCGGCTGCCCGCGCCGGTGAGATACGGGAAGGGCAAGACGATATCGACCGCCGCGGATGTGCTGGAGGAACTGGCGGGCGATCACGAGATCGTGCGCAAGGTGCTCGAATACCGCCAGCTCACGAAGCTGAAGGGCACATACGTGGATGCGCTGCCGGCGCTGATCGACCCGCAGACAGGGCGGCTGCACACCAGCTTCAACCAGACGGGCGCGGCGACCGGAAGGCTATCGTCGTCGAACCCGAACTTGCAGAACATTCCCATACGCACGGAGCTGGGGCGCGAGATCCGCGCGGCGTTCGTGCCGCGCGCAGGCTGGAAGCTGATCGTGGCGGACTATTCGCAGATCGAGCTGCGGCTCGTGGCGCACATGTCGCGCGACGCGGTGCTGGTGGAGGCGTTCCGCAACGGCGAAGACATACACACGCGCACGGCAGCGGAGGTGATGGGTGTGCCGCCGCTGATGGTGACGCCGGAAGCGCGCCGCAACGCCAAGGCCGTGAACTTCGGCATCGTATACGGCATCAGTCCGTTTGGCCTGGCCGCGCAGTTGGGCATCACGCAGCGCGAGGCGCAGGCCTACATCGAGAGCTACTTCGCGCGGTATGCGGGCGTGCGGAAGTTCATCGACGCGACTATAGCGGAGGTGCGGCGCACGGGCGTGGCGCGCACGTTGTTGGGCCGCGAGCGGCCCATTCCGGATATCAACAGCCGCAACCCGAACGCGCGCGGATTCGCCGAGCGCACGGCGGTGAATTCTCCGCTGCAGGGGACCGCGGCCGACCTGATCAAGCTGGCGATGGTGCGCATCGATCGGGAAATGGAGCGGCGGGCCGGCCGGGCGGCCATGCTGCTGCAGGTGCACGACGAGTTGGTGTTTGAGGCTCCGGCGGACGAAGCGGCGGAGGTCGCGGCGCTGGCGAAGCGCGAGATGGAGCAGGTCTACCGGTTGGAAGTGCCGTTGTTGGTGGATGTGGGAATCGGGGATAACTGGCGGGACGCGAAGTAGCGCTTCGGGCTGTTGCAGCGCCGACGTGGTTCGGGCGTAGCGTCAGGCCCGTGATGTAGCTGAAGGCGCACAATGTAATGAAGGGCGCACAATATGTACAATGACACGCTCGGGCACAGGATCTTGGAGAAGCTCGACGAGGCATTTCCGCGCAAGTTGCACCTTCATGAGTTGCGCGCAGCATTGCCGGAATACGGCAGCCTGCCGCCCCACGAGTGGTTGTTGGCGGTTGAGGCCCTAAAAGTAGAGGGCAAGCTGGATGGCAAGTTCCTCCAGGATGGGACGTCGATCGCTGACGCGGCAGCGCTCTTCATCACCACATTCGGACGGCTCTACCTGCGCGGACCTGAGGGCCGCAAACCGGCGGAGCCGGCCAATAGGGCGCTTGACGATCAAGCGTTCGCACAGCTAGCCATTGACGAGGCCCGGAAAAGTGTTTCCGAAGACGCGCGAACCCATCCAAAGGTCGGTGCCGTCGTGGTAAAGAACGGCAAAGTCCTCGGGCAAGCGCACCGGGGCGAGATTCCCGGATGCCACGCCGAGTACATTGCGCTGGAGAAAAAGCTGCCAGACTTGGCGTTGGCTGGGGCAACCGTATACACGACTCTTGAGCCCTGCACTTCCCGAAATCATCCGAAAATTCCTTGCGCGACGCGGCTCGTGGAGCGGAAGGTGGCGCGCGTGGTCATCGGAATGCTTGACCCTAACCCAGCCATCAGGGGACGCGGGCAACTCGGATTGAGGAAGGCAGGAATCGTAACGGAGCTATTCCCCCCGGACTTGATGGCCGAGGTTGAGGAATTGAATCGTGATTTCTCCCGCGGGCAGGAGAGCAATAGCGCAGCAGACAGTGGCGCCGCCAACGCTAGTGCTGAATGGGAGGTACGCTACCCCGGCGGCCTCGACGATGTGTCAATGATCCGCCGCGATCAGCCAAGTCGCCGAGATCGCTTTGCTATCGGGAGGGATTTCACCTTCGTCAACAGGTCGCCGCACCGGGTGAGCCTGAACGCCACGCTGCTCATAGTCTACGGCGTCACCCAACTCGCGGCCGATCCTCGGCATTTCCTCCCTGATTGGGAGCAGTTACTGGCAGCCTTCGGCATACCAATAAAACCGCAACTTTTGTTCCCGCTGAACATCGATGCACACTCGGCCATAGCCGGGCACATTCTATTTGTGATTCCGCCGGAGGGCGCGGGTGTGGGCATCGGCGGCGACGTTCCCGAGAAGCGACGGTACCTGTTCGAAATCGAGGAGCTACAAACAAAAAGAACGTCCACTGTATCGGCGACCGCAGTCTTTGCGTTGGACAAGAACAATCACTGGCGTGTCTCGCAAACTGATCTGGCACGGGCGGGACCGCGCGAAGAACCGTGGGTTGTGGAGGCTGGAGAAACTGCGCGGCCTTCGGGGCCGGTACCGCAGAGCGCGCCAGACCTCACCGACGAACAACGGGAACTACTGGCGGCCATTGTCGGTGTCTATAGAAGTGGCTGCTGCGCCGAGTTCTTGGTCGCGCGTTCCCATACGGGTGCTGGGCTGGCCTACCCTGGTCGCGATAGTGTCCCCATCACGGCGACCGACAGCGATTTCCAGCACCTTGCCGCCGAGAAACTGCTCGACCTTGAGCGGACGCCCCAGGGCCTCTTACGAGGGAAGCCCACGGCGGGTGGGATTCGGTACGCAAGCTCGTTCGGGCCAGGGCCGACGGAGGCCACGAGGCCGTTGTCGGTTTTCCTGTGCCACTCGTCGAGTGACAAACCGCGCGTGAGGGAACTGGCCGAAAAGCTCCGCAAGAGTGGGACGGCTCCCTGGCTCGATGAGGAACAACTGCTGCCGGGGCAGGAGTGGGAAGCGGAAATTCGAAAAGCGGTTCGCGCTTCGGATGCCGTTGTCGTCTGTCTCTCAAACGCGTCGGTTAGCAAGACCGGGTACGTCCAGAAGGAGATCGGGTTCGCGCTTGACGTTGCTGGCGAGCAACCCGAGGGCAGCATATTCCTTATCCCGATCCGCCTCGACGACTGCGAGGTTCCTGAGAGGCTGAAACGCTGGCACTACGTCGACTTGCACGGTGCAACCGGATACGAGAGGCTGCTTGCGGCACTGGGCCAACGTGCGCAGAGCCTTGGGAGACGGATAACTCAAATGGGGCCCGGAAAGGCCAACGCGACCACTGGGGCGCGGCACGCTGAAGCTAAGCCGAAATCCCTCGATCAGATCGCGGAGTCCAGACGGCAGTTTCGGCCGCACCTCGAATATCGCGGCATCACCGGCGACGCTGCGTATTCGAACAACCCTCTTGGTTATCCACAACTGGTGGAGATCAGAAACACACACAAGTAGCAGTGGCGAACACGGCGAGTAATGTCACGGCGAGGATCAGGTATATTCATGCGGTTGGAACACAGTTTACCGTGGAACAGGCTACATGGCTCTCGAAGAACGATCCCGAGGGGAGGCTGGAAAGCAGCGATATTAGTTCGTCTGTGTCGCTCGTCGGAAATGAAAGCCGGTATTTTGTCCTGATGCAGATCGATCGCGATAACAACCTTTGGGCCTCACGGAATATGACAGAGCAGGTCGGTCTTCTGGATGTCGGCAGGTGGACTGCGGAGATCACGGTCTCGTCGGACACTTGCGAGTCGCTCCACGGGACAATCGGTTTTACAGTGCTACCGGGCAAGCGCTTCAAATACGACCGGCCAGCCTTTCGCGCCGGCGCAACAGCGGGGACAGCGTGATGGAGCACATCTACCGGCTGGAAGCGCCGTTGCTGGTGGATGTGGGGATCGGGGACAACTGGCGCGACGCGAAGTAAGGCCCCGCTCCGCCGCCTATTTAAGCTTTCGAAACTCCTTCACGCCGATCCCGAGCTGCCCAAGAATCCGATAGAAGAGCGGGGGGCCGATCTCACGTCCGCCGTGGTCTGGAATGGTGGCCCCGCGACCGTCCGGATGAACCCACCGCTCGTGACTTCCAGCCTGACGCTGTAGTTCAAACCCGAGGCGCACGGCTACGCGGCGAAACTCCTCTGCCCGGCCGCTAGGCATGCACGATTTCGGTTGTGTCTGCCGGGAGGGCCACACCTCGGTCACGGTGCTCGGCGGCAATCATCTCGAACACGCGTTCAAGTTCTGCCAAGGCGTCTTCCCGCGTCATCATAAGCGCATAACAGCCTGGGATGGCGGGGATCTCCGCGACCCACCCGTCTGGCTGGTTGCGGTACAGCACGACCTTATAATCGTCGAGATGCATGCCAGTTCTTATTCTACGCCGTTCCAGGCCCGAATCGGAATCTTACTCGCTCGACTCGTCCAGCTTGGCAAACAACTCGCCGAAATCCAGGCGGCCGGCTAAATCGGTCTCGACGACCAGATCCGGCCGGTCATGCAGGCCGTCGCGGTCGGCTACCTGAAGGCGGCGGCGGTAGGGGTCGGGGATCCATATGTGCGGGACGCCGAACTTCAGATAATCGGCGATCTTCTCCAGCATGTCGGCCGGCTCGTCATCTGGGGACAGAATCTCGATGATCAAGTGCGGCGGGTGCGTGAAAACGGACTCGCGTTGATACGGCAAAGCCATCACGCATAGATCGGGAACGCGATACCTGGGCTGCGGCAAGACCCGCACGCGCTGCTCGGTATAGGTATGGAAGCGCCCCTGCTCGCGCGGGCCCAATTCCAGTCCAATCAGAAATTGCAGACGGCTGTGTCTACGCTCGCCCACGTTCCGCTCCAGCAATGCGCCATCCACGTACTCCATATCGGGGTCGTAGCTGGTGCGCAGGTATTCTTCCACCGGCACGATGGTTGTGGTTGCCATGCAATTTCGAGTCTACCACCGTCCGATGTCCGCGGGCCGGCTCGCTTGGGCCGGGAGCGAGAGGGGGTTGCACGGTTCCAGGGGCCGCTCGCAAATACGGTTTCCTTTTCTTATCCAAATATAGCGTCTTTTCAATTGCCGAAGAGGGGCTTCCAGCGTCAGACAGCCTGCCAATCCGGCCCGATGTTGGGCTTTCCCATCCAATAAAGTTATCCTTGGTTAATCTTACATATTGAACTTGAAATTCTTTCGGGATATCATTTTGAATTCACGGTTAATTAACCGCTTGGCCAGAGGAGGTTCATAGTTCCAATGGTCAACGAATCGACAGCACTTCCGTCAACCGGGTTGGAGTTGGCGACCTTCGGCGAAGTGCTTTACGCCTTCAGCGCCCTGCGTTCGACGTCCGGACGCCGGCGGGGCGCGGGTACCGCGAGCGAGTTGCTCCCGCGGGAGACCATGCCCGGGACCGCGCCAGAGTGCGACGCTACTCCAGAACCGCGAAAGGCTGCGGTTGCCGCACCGCCCCGGGTGGATCCCGTTCCACAAGGCCAGCCGGCGAAGTCCCGGCGCGCCTCCGGGCGCTGCCATTGCGGCCAATGCCGCAACTGCCAGGAGAACGCCCGCTGGGAACGCATCTTCCAGGAAAAGTTCGCTAATTCGGATTATTATCACCACGACATTCGCATCCGTTACGCTTCGCCGTTGGGCAGCGCGTAGCGTTCACAGGATGAAGCCTGTGCCACCTATACTGGGTACATGGCAACCACGATCAAACTCGTCGAACCGGCGCAAAATGAATTCTTAGCCGACCTGGAGAAGCGCTCCAACCGCGCCAATCATTTCTTTCGCACCATGGCCAACCGGCCCGAGGTGCTGAAACACTTCGTGCCTTTCTACGGCTCCATCATGGGTCCGGGGTCCGTGGACCGGCGCACCAAGGAACTCGTTTACCTGACGGTGTCGTACACCAACAAATGCGCCTACTGCACGGCCGCGCACACGGCATCGGGGCGCAAGGCGGGCGTCACGGAAGACGAAATGCGCGGGCTCCAGGCCGGGCAGGACGGCGGCTTCGGCGCACCCGAACGCGCCGCCATCCAATATGCCCGCGAGCTGACGCGCACGGCGGACGCCGCACAAACGCGCGATGCGCTCCACGAGCATTACAACGACGAACAGATTGTCGAGATCACGCTAATCGCGGCCCTGGCGAACCTCACCAACCGGTTCAACAACGGGCTGGGCCTGGTACCCGAGCAGTAAGGCCCGATGGCCATACTCAGCGGCATCAATCCCGTACTCGAAAGCCTCAAAGCGGGCCGCCCCCTTGATCGCATCCTGGTCGCCAAGGGCGCGGCCGGCGCGCGATTGCAGGAGATCATCGACTTGGCGCGCCGCGCGTCGGTGTCCGTACGGTTCGAGGAACGCAACGGACTCGACCGCCTGGCCGGCACGCCGGCGCATCAAGGCGTGGTCGCCATGGGGGCTCCCCAGCGCTACGCCGAACTGGACGACGTGGCGCCCTCCGCGCAGTTGTTGGTGGTGCTGGATGGCGTGGAGGATCCGCACAATCTCGGCGCCATCGTCCGCACGGCGCACGCCGCCGGCGCGGGCGGTGTCGTCATCCCCGAACGGCGCGCGGTGGGGCTTACCGACGTAGTTGCCAAGGCCGCCGCCGGAGCGCTTGAGTACCTGCCCGTAGTGCGCGCCACCAACATCAATCGCACGCTCGAACAATTGAAGGAACGGGGCTACTGGATCTACGGCCTGGACGAGCGGGGCGCCGAGGATTACGATGCGGTGGACTACCACGCGCCCACGGTCCTGGTGTTCGGCGGCGAAGGCCAGGGCTTGCACGAGCAGGTGCGCAAGCATTGCGATGTGTTGGTGCGCATTCCCATGGAAGGCCACATTCCGTCATTGAATGTGTCGGTGGCCGCCGGCATCGTGCTGTTCGAGAGCAAACGGCGGCGCCCTCAGAAATAGAAAACCCGCCTCATAGTAGAATCAAGTGTCTATGCGAAAACTGGTGTGGGTGTCGTGGCTGGCTCTCGCTGTGCCCGCTTGGGCGGCGCAGCCGGTACACGCGCGGCATGCCATGGTGGTCACAGCGGAGCAGCACGCCACCGACGCCGGAGTCGCAGTGCTTGAAGCGGGCGGCAACGCAGTGGATGCGGCCGTGGCGGTGGGGTTCGCGCTGGCGGTCACGCATCCCTCGGCGGGCAACATCGGCGGCGGCGGATTCATGCTGGTGCGGTTTGCCGATGGCCGCTCCACTTTCATCGACTTTCGCGAGCGCGCGCCGCAAAAAGCGTCGCGCAACATGTATCTGGACGCCTCCGGCAAGGCCACCGAGGACAGCGTGGTGGGCTATCGCGCGGCCGGGGTTCCGGGGTCGGTGCGCGGCTTCGAGTACGCATCGAAGAAGTATGGCCGGAAGCCTTGGGCGGACGTGGTGGCGCCCGCGGCAGCGCTGGCTGAAAAAGGTTTCCCGATCTCGTACGGGTTCGCGAATTCCCTGCGCGGGTCGGCCGGCCTGCTGGGACGATTCCCGGAATCGAAGCGCATTTTCCTGCGCGACGGCAAACCTTACGAAGCCGGCGAAACGTTCGTGCAGCCCGAACTGGCGCGCACGCTGCAGCGCATCCGGGAGCAAGGCGCGCGCGATTTCTATGAAGGCGAGACGGCGCGCCTGCTGGCCGCCGACATGGAGCGCCACGGCGGGCTTGTCACGCTGGCGGATCTAAGAGATTATGCCGTGGTGGAGCGCCAGGCGCTGACCGGCAGCTATCGCGGCTATGACATTATTACGGCGCCGCCGCCCAGCTCCGGCGGACCCGGCATCCTGCAGATGCTGGGCGTGCTGGAAGGCTCGGGATACGAGAAATCGGGAGCGGGATCGGCCGCCGAACTGCACTACCTGGCCGAGACCATGCGCCGGTATTTCGCCGACCGGGCCGCCTCCATGGGAGATCCGGACTTCGTGAAGGTGCCGCTCGCGGGCCTGCTGGACCGGGCCTACATTGCGCAGTTGCGAAAGTCGATCGATCCGGAACACGCCACGCCCAGCTCGCAGATTCACGGCAAGCCGCTGGGGGCCGAAAGCAGCGAGACCACGCACTACTCGATCGTAGATGCGGACGGCAATGCGATCGCCGTCACTTACACGCTGAACTTCGGATACGGCGATGGCGTGACCGCGCCCGGACTTGGTTTCCTGCTCAACGACGAGATGGACGATTTCGCCGCCAAGCCCGGCGAGCCCAACGCTTTCGGCCTGGTGCAGGGCGAAGCCAACGCCATTCAGCCGCGCAAACGGCCGCTCTCTTCGATGACTCCCACCATCGTGACGCGCGGCGGCAAGCTCGACCTCGTGCTGGGCACGCCCGGCGGTCCCACCATCATCAACAGCGTTTTACAGGTGCTCGTCAACGTGGTGGATTTCGGAATGAACGTACAGGACGCCGTCGACTGGCCGCGCATCCATCACCAATGGCTGCCGGATCAGCTCGTGATGGAGCGCGGCTTCTCGCCCGACACCATCGCGCTGCTGAAGGCCCGCGGCCACCAGGTGAAGATCGTCGGCGGCATCGGCGAAATGGCCGCCATTCAGGCGCGCGATGGGTGGCTGGAAGGCGCGGCCGATCCGCGCACCGAGGGCGCCGCCAAAGGATACTAAGAATGCATCACGTTCTTTCCACGCACCTGTTCATCAATCACCGGCTGACAGTTGCGCAACTCGACAAGGTGCAGCACGCGGGGATTCCGGCGGTGGAAATCTTCTGCGCGCGGCAGCACCTGGACTACCGCGATCGCGCCCAAATCGCCGAATTGGGCCACTGGTTTGACGACTCGGATTTGAAGCTTCATTCCATTCACGCGCCCATGCACAACGACGAATTCTGGGGCCGCTCGGGGCCGCAATCGGTGATCACCATCACCGAACCGGTAAAAGGCAAGCGCCTGGAAATGGTCGATGAGATCAAGCGCGCGCTGGAAATCGCCGAGACGATTCCATTCAAGTACATGGTCCAGCACATCGGCGTCTCCGGCGAAGAGTATTCCGAGCGGGCTGTCGACGCGGCCTTTTCGGCGCTCGAGCAGATCAGCCTTTTCGCGCGCCAGCGGGGAGTCGAGGTCCTGCTGGAGAATATTCCCAACGCTCTTTCGAGCGGCGAGCGCCTGATGCTTTTCCTGGAGCAGACGCACCTGGATTTGAAGTTCGTGTTCGATGTGGGGCATGCCAACATCGGCGAAGGCGTTGAGGCCGCCTTCAACGTGATGAAAGACCGCATCCGCTCCACGCACATCCACGACAACGACGGCAAGGCGGACCAGCACCTGTTTCCGCTACGGGCCGAAGGCGGGAGCATCGACTGGAAGAAGACGATGGACCTGCTGCGCACGCGCACGGACCAGTATCCGCTGCTGCTGGAGTTGAAAGAGGCGCCGGAGTTTTCCCTGGCCATGGTGGTGGAGTTATTCGATCGATTGGAGGATTTGTGAAGCGCGGCGCAAATTGTGGGGCAGGGCAATGGCGNNCCGCCGCAGGCCAAGGGCCTGCCCCACGGTCTGTGCGGACCTAAAGCTATGAATGCACCTCGTATCACGATCGCCACTATCGCCGACGCCTCGCGGCACATCGGCGAAACCGTACAGATCCGCGGCTGGCTGTACAACCTGCGCAAGTCCGGCAAGATTGTCTTCCCCATCGTGCGCGACGGCACGGGGCTGATGCAGTGCGTGGCGGTGAAGAGCGCGCTGCCGGAGGCGCTGTTTGAAACCATCAAGGACCTGACCCAGGAATCCTCGATCATGGTCACCGGCAAGATCCGCGCCGAGCAGCGCGCCATCGGCGGCTACGAGATGGACGTGGAAGATGTGGAAGTGGTGCAGCGCGTGCCGGAGTCCGACCCGTATCCCATCACGCCGAAGGAACACGGGATCGAATTTCTGATGGACCACCGGCACCTCTGGCTGCGCAGCCAGCGGCAGCACGCCATCATCCGCGTGCGGCATGAAGTAATCCGCGCGGTGCGCGAGTATTTCGATTCGCACGGGTTCACGCTAGTGGATACGCCCATCTTCACGCCGGCGGCCTGCGAGGGCACTACCACGCTGTTCGAAGTGAACTACTTCGAAGACAGCAAGGCCTACCTGACGCAATCCGGGCAGCTTTACAACGAAGCCACGGCCATGGCGTTCGGCAAGGTCTACACGTTCGGACCGACGTTCCGCGCGGAGAAATCCAAGACGCGCAGGCATCTGACCGAGTTCTGGATGGTGGAGCCGGAGATGGCCTACGCCACGCTGGAGGACGTGAAGGAGCTCGCCGAAGACATGCTGGTGTTCGTCGCCGGGCGGGTGCTGGAAAACCGGCGCGCCGAACTGAAAGTGCTGGAGCGGGATGTTACTAAGCTGGAGGCTATCAAAGCTCCGTTCCCGCGCATGAGTTACGACGAAGCGGTGAAGACGCTGCAAGCCAAGGGCAGCGAGATCCAGTGGGGCGGCGATTTCGGCGGCACCGANNCCCGAAGGCTACGGCGAAATCATCGGCGGCGGGCAGCGCATCCACGATGCGGACCTGCTGCTGCGGCGCATCGCGGAACAGAACCTGCCACAGGAAGCATTCGATTGGTATATCGACCTGCGGAAGTACGGGAGCGTGCCGCACGGGGGGTTCGGCATGGGGATTGAGCGGTGCGTGGCTTGGCTGTGCGGGCTGGAGCACATAAGGGAGACGATTGCGTTTCCGCGGATGCTATATCGGTTGAAGCCGTAGGGGCGCGCTTTGCCTCCGGCCGGCTGCGCTATGGCAGACGAAATGCCAGGCGAAACCGCCTGCCCCAATACACTTCGCGAAAACCGTCAAATCGACGCTGGCAACCGCTCCCTCACGGTCGCGGCTCTGTAACTCTCATTCGCGAAGATTGGGCGGTGGGACTTGGCGGCCATGGCTTATCCCGCCGCCTGCTCTTCTCCGGCCGGGGCGGTCTCGCCCACTTTGAAGCGGATGTAGCGCGCTGCCGACATGTTCTCGCCGAGCTTGGCGATCTTCGTCTTGACCAGCTGTTCGATGGTTAGCGTGGCCTCCTTCACGAACGGCTGTTCGAGGAGGCAGACCTCTTCGTAGAACTTGCTCATCTTGCCTTCGACGATCTTCTCGATCACCG
>PKYZ01000804.1 GCA_003132865.1 Bryobacterales bacterium | reverse complement strand
TGCCGTTTGCGCCGCCGAAGACCCGTCCGATCTCTCGGTGATAAGACACCCATATCGCTTCTGAACACCCCGGAAGGTCTGGCCCGGGTGCTAGACACGCTCGGCCGGGTTGAACACGGCGTCTGGTAGATGATCGTCTATCGGCTCGGGAGCGCCCGGTACCCAGCCAAGACGGATTGGGTGCAAGCCTTTACAGCGGCCGCTCGAATCACAAAGGAACGTCTGTTATCTACACAGCGGCGAGCCGGGCACTTTGTGCTCTCGAGGTGCTCGCGAATGCCGACGAGTTGGGCGCCGACTATGCATTACTCCACTCGAATTACCCGACGATCTCCCGGTAACGACGCGACCCATCGAAACACTGCCGCCAAACTGGGACGCCGGAGAGCCCACGAATGACACCCGTGATATCGGTACAGAGTGGGCGAAGAGCCTAACCACGGTTGTCCTTGTGGTCCCCTCGGTGGTGATTCCGAGAGAGTGCAACCACATAGTGAATCCGCATCATCCGGACTTCCAGAGGATGCGGTTCTTCAGTCCGGAGCCGTTCTACTTCGATGATCGATTGGGTCGCGCGCAGATGAAAAAGTGAGCGCACAACTCGCGACCAGCCGTCTTTCAGGCGGATCTTTGTGCGAAACTGAAGATGGTTCTAATATGCGCCTTTTCATCTCCTTTGCTCAACGTGACGCAGAATTGGCCGCTCAACTCGAGGCGGCGTTGCGGCGTCACAATATCCAAGTGTGGTCAAGGCTGGATGTACCTTCGGCGGAAGAGTGGAACCGGCTAGTGGATCGGGAAAGCGCCCAGGCAGACGGATTCGTTTTCTTGCTTGGAGCCGGTTTTTCCGCAAATCCTCAACTGCAGGCCGAGTGGCGCGCATTCCTACGAAACGATTGGGACTCGACGAAGCCTTTGGTGCCAGTGATCGCCGCACATGGCATCGCATCTAAGGACTTGCCTCCCTTCCTGCGGCACCGAAAGGCAATCTGTACGACAAACTTTGACGCCGTGATTGACGACTTGCAGTATCTGGTGCAGCATCCTGCGGAAGCCCTCGATCACACACACGACGAACAGACGCGGGCCGAACAGAAGGAACGTCTAAGAGAGATCCAGGATTACGCTCTCGCCCTGAAAGAAGAGGGATCGGGCGGCGAGGCCAAACCATAAATGGCGGTCCGATCGCCGTCGGCGTACGAGAAGTCCGTTTTCATCAATTGTCCTTTCGACCGGGACTACCAGGATCTTATGCTCGCTATAGTCTTCTCCGTGGCCGCTCACCGCCTCCTGCCTCGAAGTGCAAGGGAGACGGAGGGGGACCCGGAACCGCGCTTCTCTAGAATTCTGGGCGCCATCGCAGGGTCAAAATACTCCATTCACGACCTGTCGCGCTCGACAGGAGAGGACGGCGGCAATCTCGCGAGGTTCAATATGCCCCTTGAACTGGGCATGGCGGCAGCCTTTCGTTTTGAACGCGAGGGTTCGCGTCGACCGCACCGATGGCTCGCCCTCGTGCCGGACGGCTATGCCTATCAGAGCTTCATTTCCGATCTCGCCGGCTTCGATCCTGGGAGACACGACTCATCGGTGCCATCCATTATCCGCGAGGTGTCTGCCTGGCTCAGGACGCAAGAAGACTTCCTTGACCCGGTGCCGTCACCTTTGCAGATCTTTCAGAGCTTTGCATATTACCGAAGTCAGCTCGTCGATTTGCAGGCGGCGGCACTCGATAAGCAAACTTGGGCCGATGTTGTATCGGCGGCGTCTAGAACCGTTCCGAGTGCGTAATTGTCAAAGCGCGGCGAACAGATTTTCGACGGACGCATTATCCCCAAACGTGCGGCTGACGTGCGCGTACCGGTCCACGTTGCCCGGCCCGAAGACGAAGCTGCCCCCAAGCTGAAACGGATTCTGCCCCAGCTTATGCTGGCGGTGGCCGGCGGAGCGGGCGCGGGCGCGGGCCGTCTTGTTCTCGCTCCGGAGCATGTGCAGAAGGTTCGCGTTGCGCAGGCCAGCGGCGCGGTACGCCTGGCGTTGCTCGTCGATCAGCAGCGGGAACGCGATGCCGGTGTCCTCCCGGAACTGGCGCGCGTAGTTCGCGTCGCCGAGTCCGATGGCCGCCAGGTTGGCGCCCCGCTCGCGGAAGGCCCGCTCGTGTGCGCGCAACCGCGCGACGTGCTCGCGGCAGAAGATTCAACCGTAGTGGCGCAGGAAGACCACCACGGCCGGCTGCCGCTCCCAAAGCGAGCCCAGGCGGATCTGGCTGCCATCCGCATCGGGCAGCACGATAGTCGCAAGCGATTCGGCGAGCATCTTAAAAAGTGTACTGCTTCCGCACCCACACGGAATCCATCATCAGCGGGAACGGGATCATGCTATCGGGACGCGGCGCGACGCCGGGCAGGCCGGCGATGCCGTAAGATTGATCGACCACCTCCATGCGATAACCCGCGGCGGGGTCTCGCAAGCGCATACGCAGCTCGATGCCCTGCTTCGGCACGTTGAAATAGCAGAGTCCCCAGCGCTGCATGCGGAAGGCGTACGCTTTCTGGCCGGGCTTCAAACCGGCGTAAGCCTTGGCGGCGTCGATGGGCGTGCCGTCCACTGTGGCCTCCAGCACCGGGTTGCGCTCGTCGCCGTAGAGGTACATGCGCGGGGCCTGGCGGGGCGAGCTCACGCGCAGGTGCAGCGTATCGGGCGCGCCGTCGAGCCGCTCGATCAGCGGCGCAGCCAAGGCCACGGCAGGCGCTTCGTGAATCAGGTATTGCCAATGCATGAACGGCACGAATGGCGACAAGGTGGAGCGCTGCGGGTTGGCGCCCAGGTAATGCGCGGTCCAGTCGTCTTCCTGCAAATCGAGGCTGAACCAGGCGGCTTTGCCGGTGTCGGTGTCGAGGCCGTAATAGATGCTGTTGGTGCGCGGGTTGTCGCGGTTGAAGCCGGACATGGACGCTCCCGCGATCAGGCAGCCGGCCGAGACCAGCGCGGCAGCGCCGGGGAGGCGCCAACGGCCGGCGGCGGCGATCAGGTTCAGACAGGGAATCAGCAGGCCCAACAGGAGCACGGTGGCGAATGCGCCCACGAAGGCCATGCGCATCGTCAGGGATTGGAACAGCAGCTCGATGGTGGGCGCCATCATTATCAGTCCGGGCAGCGCGAAGCCACACAGCAGGATGACGCTGCCGACGGTCGCGCCGCGCTCCGGGCGCATGGCGAAAATGCTCAGCGCAATGGTCGAGAAGAGCATCGGCCATAGAAACAGGTAGGTCGCTCCGGGTATGTAGACGCTGGTGGCCAGCGCGAGCAGCAGCCAGCAGAGCAACGCGCCGGCCCACAGGTTCAGCACGCGCGCACGCCTTTGGAATAGCGCAAAGAGCGCCGCGGTCACGGCCACGGCCAATGCGACGCTCGCCAGGCGATACACGCCGGGATGATAAGGATCTCCGGCGAAGGCTTGCCAGAATCCGGCAGCCTGGCCTTTGGCGAGCGACCACATCACCGCCACAGCGGCGCTGGCGATTACGATCGCCAGCAGAAATCCGAAAAAAGCCGCCAGCGTTCCGCCCAGCGTGAGCCGGCCTTTCCAGATGCCGAGCGCCACGACGGCGGCAAACAGCAGCGCGGCGAAGCCAGCCAGCGGCACGCTCCAGCTCACCGGATAGACGATGCAACCGAAGAACGGGAGGACGAAGTAAGTGGCGTCGGCGCTCTTCAGATCGCTGAGATCGAGGTTGCCAAAGCGCCGCGCAAGGGCCAGCGCGTAAGCGCCCTCCTGCTGCAGGCTGCGCGGATCGAGGTGCGCCACATCGTCATACTGCGTGTGATAGTAGGCCACATCGTTGACATAGGCGAAGCCCAGTCCGGCGAGTCCGCCCTGCTTGAAGAACGTGAGGTCGGTATCGTTGGGGAGCAGCTTGTAGGCTTCGTAGCTGAGCGAGGAAGTCACCGGATGAGGCGCGGCGGCGGCGAATTCGCGCACGATCTTGCCGTTGCCCTCGCTGGTTTCAAACATCATGGCCGGGCCGCTGGTGCCGCGGGCTTCGAAGTTCATAACCAGGCCGATTTGTTTGGCCAAAGGGTGATGCTCCAGAAAGCCCTCAGCCCCCAGCGAGCCGGATTCTTCGCTGTCGGTGAACAGGAACACGACGTCGTTGCGCAGGCGCGGGCCGGCCAGCAAGGCGCGCAGGGTTTCGAGTTCCAGGGCCACGGCATGGCCGTCGTCGCTGGCGCCGGGGCCGGCGGAGACGGAATCATAGTGGCCGGCGAGCATCACGGCTTTGGTGCTGGCAGCGCCGGGCAATCGGGCAAGGACGTTGTATACGGTGGCGGCGTTGTAGGGAGAACCCCAACGCGGGCTGACCACGGTAGCAGTTTGCACCTCCGGCTGCACGCCCAACGTAGAGAGCTGCTCGACAATGTAGTCGCGCACGGTATCGTGGGCCGCGGTGCCGACGGGGTGCGGCACACGGGCAAACACCCGCAAATGTGCCAGGGCGCGCGCCGCGGAGAAATCCGTCGGCGGGGCAGTAGCGGGGACTGCCGGCGGCGGGCTCACCTGCAGTACGCTCCACCAGGAAACAGCCACAAGGAAGACCAGCGTGAGGGCGGCGGCCCTGCCGGGGGAGAAAGTGCGTGGCTTCGGGCTCGTCATGAATTAACCTCGCCATTCGACGCTGCAGACCTTGGCAGGTGATTTCGTGAACAGGCCCTTAGTCATGTTTGGCACACACGAAGTTGGCGGCATCATCGGTGCTGCCGCTGCCCTCGTAGCGCGCAACCATTGGATACGCGCACAAGGGGCGGGTGCGAACGATGGCGCTCGCGGGATCCAGGTCGCTCTTGCGCTTGGCCGCGACGATGCGCTCGGGCGCGACGCCTTTTTCAACCCACCGCTCCAGTGCGGCATCCATGTCGCGATCGGCATCGCCGGAAGCGACGCTAAACTGGCCGAAAGTGTTGGTGCCGGAGCCGCCGCCGCAATGTTGCATACCCGGCACCATGAAGAGCCGGACGAAGGTGGCCGTCTGTTGCGCGCCCATCTTCGCGGCAACGTTACCGTAGTAATCGATGGTGTTCTGGGCCGCGATGGCGGCGTCGCTCCATCCGTGATACAGGATCAGCTTGCCGCCGCGTTTGCGGAAGGCGCCGAGGTCGGGGTCGGTGGCATTAAGGTTGCGGGTTTGCTTGTCGTCGGCGGCCTTGGTGTCGCGGTCGGTGTTGAAGGTGTGGTAGTCCCAGGCGGCGTTGTCGAACACCATGTTTTTGAAGAACTGCGTGCTGAAGGCGTACATGAGGCTGTGCTCGGGGGAAGGTCCGGTGATCCAGACGGTCCAGCCGCCCGGTTCGGCCTCGCCGCCCGGGGCGTAACCGGGGAAGAGTTGGCCGTGCGAGGTGCGCCCGCCCGCGTACAGCTTCTTCAACGCGGCCACTTGCGGCGCGGTCAAGCAACTATCGGACTCGGCGGCCTTGCATAGGAGAACGGCGGGATCGAAGTGGCAGCGCGACGGATCTTCGATGACGCCATCCTTCACGCCATCCATCGCGTCGCAAGCGGCCAGGGCGGCGGATTGGATGGCGGGCAGTTTCTTCGGCGGAATGTAGCTGTCCTTTTCGCCGAGCAGAGCCAGATTGTCCCAAGCGGCGTTGGCCAGCAGGTGCGTCCAATAGTTGGCGGGCGCGCCCGCGATGATGCCATCGTAATCCTCGGGGTAGCGTTGGGCTTCCATCAGCGCCTGGCGGCCGCCGTTGGAGCAGGAGCTGAAGTACGAGCGCTTGGCGTCCTCGCCGTAGAAGGCGTGCAGGATGGCCTTGGCTTTCACGGCCGTTTCGTGAATGGCGCGATGGCCGAAGTCGGCAATCTTCTCGGGGTGATCGAGCGCCCAAGCGGCATCCGTCCCGCCTGCATGGTGACCGGTGTCTGTGGCGGCGGTGGCGTAGTTGTGCGCGACGGCGTTGCCCATTTGGTCGTAGCCGATGGAGCCGGCGAAGCCGCCGTTGCCCACGCCTTGGAACTTGCCGTTCCAGTTGGAGGCCGGCATCCAGACCTCGAACTGGATATCGGAGTCGGACGATGGCTTGATGAGTCCGGCAACGCGGCAGAAGGCCGGCAGGTTGGACAGGGCCTTGCCGGCAGGCGGCGTGAAACTGCCGGCCGGCACGGACTCCGCGCGGGTGATGGAGGTGGCGGGGAGGTCCAGCTTATTCAGGGTTTCGCAAGTCTGGGCCGCGTGCGCCGCGGATGGGAGCCCGAAGCAGGCGGCGACGGCTAGTGCGGCGAGGGTGGTTCGGGATGGCGATTGTGGGGTCATAGGCAGACAGCTTCTATGAATATACGACTAAACCGGGTGGAAAGGCCCCGGACAGCACGCAGGCCGATCAAACTGCTTTCCGGCGGGCGAACAGCATGGCGCTCCACGTCGCGTCCACGGAGCAGATCTTGTAGTCCACCAGGCCCACCTCCGCGGCGGATTCCCGCAGGAACGGTTGCGTGACGGTGGAGCCTTTCCGCCACAGGATCCAAAGCTTCGTGCGCGCGGCGAGTTTACGCATGCCAGGCAGGGCCTCCCGGCAAGCCGCGGCATCGTGTACGAACCAGAGAGCGATGGGGCAGGCAGCGTCGGGCGTCTCTTCTAAGCAGGCGCCGGCCGGGAGTTCCCCAATCACGCTCGCGTAGTTTCGCGGCGGATCGATCAGCGCCGCCGTCGAGCCTTCGCGAATTCCGAGCTTTTGTGCCGCGTTCCGCGACGCATAGCGCGCCATCATTTGCGCAGGGACGACCGGACTCGCAGGCCGGTTCGCGAACGCCGCGCGCAACGCGGATCGCAGCCGCCCGGGCGCAGTGTACACCGCATCGGGCGCAGTGTACACCGCATCGGGCAGCAGCTTGCGGATGGCTGCGACCTTCTCCGGCGCGCCGCCCACGAAAACGATCGGGATGTGCCGCGTCGCCTTCCGACCCCGGAAGAATGTGGCCACCTCGCGGCCATGCGAGGGCAGCCGCGAAAGGTCGATCGCGAAGACATCCGGCGGGGATTCGCGAATCGAGCGGAATCCGCCGGACGCCACCTTTTCGTCGTAGTCCACGGTGTGCCCTGCCGCGCGCAGGTTCGCCAGCAAATCCGCGGCTTCGCTCGCCTTCCAGTGAATGACTCGAACGCGCGGCATTACGGCGCCACCGGCAGGACCACGTGCGACGGGTAGGTCTTCGAGCGAAATACCTTCTGCATAGCCGCCTTGTAATCGGCCGCATGCGCCTTGAAGATGTTCTCGACGAACGTTTGTGGGTTGCGGTCGTAGAGCGGAAACCACGTGCTCTGCACTTGCACCATGATGCGATGCCCCTTCAGGAACGCGTGATCGTTGCTGTGCAGATCGATGCGGTATGGCGTGACCTCATTGGGCACGATGGCCTTGGGATGCTCGAAGCTCTCGCGAAAACGCCCGCGCAGGATCTCGTCCGCGATCATGAGTTCGTATCCGTCGAGCGCCCGATCGTCCGGATTGAACTCCGGATAAACGTCGATCAGCTTCGCGACCCAGTCGCTATCCGTGCCCGTGGTCGAGCAGTACAACTCGGCGGCAATATCACCGGCGATCTTCAGATCGTCCTTCAATGGCTCGGTCTCCCATGTCAGCACGTCGGGGCGGTTGTCCACGAACCGCTGATCCTCCACCAGCCACACAGGCCAACCGCCGCCCGGATAGGTCGGGCTGATCGGCCGATGCCGGTAGGGCACTGGGTGCGCCGGATCGGAGATGTAACTGTCGAACGCCTCGCCGGCGTCCGCGGGCGAATCGAAAGACAGCGCGCCACTCTCGCGCAGATACAGATTGCGGTTCCGGGCATTGCGCGGCGGCCACGCATCGTACTTCTCCCAGCGATTCGACCCGGTCTGAAAGACCATGGCTGCGGGAAAGTCGCGCGCGCCTTTGTCTTTCAGCCAGTAAGCGAACCAGGGCGCTTCGATGTGCGTGCGGAAGTACTTGCTCGTGTTACTGTCGAAAGAAATCTCGCCAAGTTTGCTGCCGTCGCGGTGCGCCCAACCGCCATGATTCCAAGGGCCGGCCACCAGGTAGTTCAGACGATCGGGATCGTTCTTTTCGAACAGCTCGTAGATCTTCACCGGACCGTAGAAATCTTCCTGGTCCCACCAGCCTGCCACGTTCAGATTCGGAACCCTCACTGCGCCAATGCCTGCACCAATGTACGGCGCGAACGCCTGCTTCTGCCAGAACTGGTCGTAGTTCGGGTGGTTGACGAAGTCGTTCCAGGTGGGTATCTTGCCATGAAAGTAGTTCTCATCGGCATTCGGCAGCGCGCCCAGAGTGAGATACCACTGATAGGTGTCGGCGCGGTCGAACGCGAAGTTGGTGTTGGTCTCTTTGGATGTTTCCAGCAGCGCGGCATACTCGAACCCATAACTGAGCCGGAACGCGCCGTTATGATGGAAGTCGTCGCCCAGGAACATGTCGGCGGGAGAGGCTTGCTCGGAGACCGCCTTCAGCGCGGGGTGCGGATCGAGCAAGGCCATGGTAGTCAGCCAGCCGCCGTAGGAAATCCCCAGGATGCCGGCGCGTCCGTTGTGACCCTTCACGTTGTCGAGCAGCCATTGGATGGTGTCGTAGGTATCGGTGCTTTCGTCGATGGCTTTGGGATCGCGCTTGTCGCGCACCTGCCGCTGCATCACGAACTGGCCCTCGGACGTGAAGCGTCCGCGGATATCCTGGAATGCGAAGATGTACCCATCGGCGATCAGGTGCGCATAGCGCGCCCGCAAGTCTTTCTCATCCGCCATCGCACCGTAAGGCGTGCGTTCCAGCAGGATGGGCAGGCGCTCGCGCGCGTCGCGTGGCGCGAAGATCACGGTGTGCAGCTTCACGCCGTCGCGCACCGGAATCATCGCTTCGGTCTTGGTGAACGGCGAATCGTCTTGCGCGCACGCCGCCGCGCAACAAAGAAGGGTCAGGGTAAACCATGAACGTAAGCGAGCGGTCATGCGTTAGCCACCTATCACCCATAACATATCACCCATCACCTGTGCTGTACCGTACGTCCTGGCCTAAAATACCCGCCCCGGGTAATACCCTGCGGCACACGTCGTAGTGACCACCGACCAGACGATCAGGCAAGTTGCCCCCGGAGTCCTGGAGCAGCTACGGACTCTGGATGCGCGCACCGTATCCAACGCCATCGAGCGGCTGGACGTAAGGCTGCGCAACGAGGGGTTTAGCGATATTTCGGTGCGATGCCTGTCGCCCAGCCTGCCTCCCAGGGTGGGCTATGCCGCCACCGGCCGGATTCGCACTATGTCGGCTCCCACAGCGCGGTATTGGTACCACGACCGGCTGGATTGGTGGGAATACCTGGCGACCATCCCCGCACCGCGCGTGATCGTTTTCGAAGACATGGATAAAAGGCCGGGATTCGGCGCGCTGTTCGGCGAAGTCCACGCCCAAATCGGCCGCGCGCTGGGGTGCATCGGATACGTCACGAATGGCGCCGTGCGCGACCTGGCCGGCATCGAGCGCACCGGTTTTCATCTCTTTGCGCGGGGCGTTTCGGTGTCGCACGCTTACGCGCACGTGGTGGATTTTGGCGAGCCGGTCGAGGTCGGAGGACTGCGGGTGAATCCGGGCGACCTGCTGCACGGGGACGCCACTATCGCCCATTCGTCCACTGCGTGTTATCAAAATTCCAACCGCCTCCGAGCGCTCGATAGAGCTGAACGATCGCAAGCCGCCGGTCCCGGGAAGTCTCAGAAAGGCTGATTTCAGCAGGGTAGAGCAGTTGCTGCGCTTCCAAGACCTCATAATAGCTGGCAAGGCCACCGAGATAGCGGCGTCTGGCAATGGAGACGGAATCGGCAAGAGCCGCCACTTCACGCTTCTGTTGTTCTTCGATGGCGGACAGCTTCTGCGAAGCGATGAGAGCATCCGAAACTTCCCGAAACGCTCTCAGTGCGCTCTGTGAATACTGATATTTGGCCTGATCGAAAACATCGACCGCCGCTCGATACTCGTTGGTGAGCCGGCCCCCCGTGAAGATAGGACCCGAAAAAGAAGCGGCAAGGGCCCAGATGTCCGCGGTCCCGCCGCTCAGCGAACTGAGTTCCGGGCTGACCCTTCCCAAAAGCGCTGTCAATCCAAAGCGTGGGAAGAAATTTGCGTTCGCGATGCCGATTCTCGCGGATGCGCTTCTGAGATTCTGTTCCGCCTCGCGGATATCGGGCCGCCTCTCCAACAGTTGCGAAGGGATTCCTGCGGGAACGGTTGGTGGCGGGTTCATCTCTTTGCCCGGAACGGTTCTTTCCACCGGACCCGGGTTTCGCCCGACCAGAACGCAGATCTGATTCTCCTTCTCCGNNGTGACCTGCAAGCGCGAAACGATCCCCGCTCCGTACCGTTTACTGAACAAGGTGTGTGTGGATTCGAAGGCGTCCCGGCTGTCGCGGGCTACAGCCAAGCGCCCGTCCAATTCCACCAATTCCAGGTAATTCTGCGCCACCTCGGTAATCAGCGCGAGCATCAATCCGCGGCGGCCTTCTTCCGTGGCGAGATATTCCGCGTTGGCTGCTTCGGTGGATCTCCGAATGCGGCCCCACAAATCGACTTCCCAAGCCGTGGAAAGACCTCCCAAAAACAAGTTGCTGGTT
>PKYZ01000227.1 GCA_003132865.1 Bryobacterales bacterium | reverse complement strand
CATGCCGGAAGGCGACATGGTGGCGTGGATCAATTACTTGCGCGAGATCTGCAAGGCCCGTGATGCCGGTCGGCTGGTCGTAGCGCTGAAAGAGATCGTGCTCGACTACAGCCCAAGCACCCACCTATTGAAGCGCGTCATAGAGTCTCGGGAATGCCGGCGCGAAGTCTCGGCCGCAGCGCATTGACGTCTTCCCGCGCTGTGCACGCTTCGGTGAGCAATTGTTTATGCCTAAAGCCCTAATCACCGGTTGCACCGGCCAGGACGGCTCCTATCTGACCGAGTTCCTCCTTGCCAAAGGCTACGAAGTCCACGGCCTTAAACGGCGTGCCTCCAGCTTCAACACCGACCGGCTCGACCACATCTATCAGGACTTCCACCAGGCCGACGCCAGATTCCTTCTCCACTACGCCGATCTCACCGATGGCAGTTCGCTCGCCACGCTGCTCCACGACCTGCGTCCCGACGAGATCTACAATCTCGGAGCGCAGAGCCACGTAAAGGTCAGCTTTGAAGTTCCGGAATTCACCGCTGATGTGGTAGCTTGTGGGACCCTCCGCTTGCTTGAGGCTATGCGCCGCACAAGCGTGCGATGCCGCTTCTACCAGGCATCATCAAGCGAGATGTTCGGTAGCGCGGCTCCTCCCCAAAGCGAGACCACGGCTTTCCACCCCCGCAGCCCCTACGCGTGCGCCAAGGCCTTTGGGCACAACATCACGGTGAACTATCGGGAGAGCTATGGGCTCCACGCCTCGAGCGGCATCCTGTTCAATCACGAGTCTCCACGCCGCGGCGAGACGTTTGTCACCCGTAAGATCACTCGCGCCGTTGCCCACATCAAGCACGGTGTCCAGCAGAAGCTTTACCTCGGCAATCTCGACGCCCGCCGGGATTGGGGATACGCCCCGGACTATGTCTGCGCCATGTGGCTGATGCTGCAGCAGGAAACCGCGGACGACTTCGTTGTCGGTACTGGAGAAGCCCACACGGTCCGCGAATTTGTCGAGCTTGCCTTTGCGCATGCCGGTCTGGATTGGAAGGAGCATGTGGAAGTCGACACGCGCTACTTCCGACCCGCTGAGGTCGATTACCTGTGCGCGGACGCCTCCAAGGCGCGCAGACTGCTCGGCTGGGAGCCTACTGTGACTTTCGACGAGCTGGTTCGCATCATGGTTGAGGCGGACATGAGGGCTGCCGAAGCCCGGCTCAAGGGCGGCGCTGAGGCGCTTCAGTTTGCCATAGCCGCTGAGGGGAGGCACCCGTGATCCATCTTCTGGACAAGCGCATCGTGGTCACGGGGGGCGCCGGGTTCCTCGGAACCCATCTCATCCAGCGGCTTGAGCATATGGGCTGCCGCAACATCTTCGTTCCGATCTACCAGGAATACGATCTTAGGCGCGCCGATGCCGTCGAGCGCATATTCGTGGAACATCGGCCGGAAGTTTTGATTCATCTGGCCGCTGTTGTGGGTGGAATCGGCGCCAATCGCGCCAACCTAGGCAGCTTCTTCTACGCCAACGCGATCATGGGCATCCAGCTCATCGAGGCGGCGCGGCGCCATGGAGTAGAGAAGACGGTCATACTGGGTACGATTTGCGCGTATCCAAAGTTTACGCCGGTACCGTTTCGCGAGGAGGACCTCTGGAAAGGATATCCGGAGGAGACGAACGCGCCGTACGGGATCGCCAAGAAGGCATTGCTAGTGCAATGCCAGTCCTACCGCGAGCAGTATGGCATGAACGCCATCTTCCTCCTGCCGGTCAACCTCTACGGGCAGGGCGACAACTTCGATCCAGAATCCTCCCATGTCATACCGGCGCTGATCCGGAAGTGCGTGGAGGCAGTCGAGGAAGGCCACGACGAAATCGTCCTCTGGGGCGACGGCTCGCCCACGCGCGAGTTTCTCTATGTCGAGGACGCTGCCGAAGGCATCATTCTGGCAACCGAGCGTTATGACAAGCCCGACCCGGTGAATCTTGGAAGCGGTATGGAAATCTCCATTCGCGAATTGGCTGCCAAGATTGCCGGTATCACCGGCTTCTCGGGACGGATCATTTGGGACTCCACCAAGCCCAATGGCCAGCCGCGCCGCTGTCTGGACGCAAGCCGCGCAGAGCGGGAATTTGGCTTCCGCGCAACAACGCCGTTCGATGTCGGTCTTCGTAAGACGATTGAGTGGTATCGGTCTCGCCGGTTAGCAGTAGCCAGTGCACTCCAGCCATGACTGCGATCGCAACTGTCGCCCTCAGGATTTACGACGCCGCCGAACGGGGCGACATCCGCCAACGATCCTACCAACTTTTCCTTCAGCGTCTGGCGGAATCCGCGACCACATTTCATTGGTGGTCCGCTGTCGTCATCACGTCTGGGTCGGTAGGCCCAAGCCGAGCTCTATCAACCCGCAGATCCGTCATCGCTCCGAGCGCGGCTACATGGACATCGCCGCCGGTAACCGAATCCCTCTGGTCTCCGCCAACCATGGCGACGTGGATCTGGTCGGGCGCCACATCCTGGCCAGCGCCAAACTCAGCGTGCCCGACTGGCGCATGGTGGAGCGTGGCCGCAGTTTTCATCAGGACCGGCACGTGCCGCTCCTAGCGGATCTGGTCGAGGCGCTGCCCGAGCAGGCCGCAGCTGCGGTAGGCAGCCACGCCCTCGGAGATTGACCGGACTTGCTACTGCTTCTAGCCTTCGCGCTGGCTCCCATTAAGACGTTCTCCATTCACGAAGGGTTCGGCGTGGCGCACCCGTCACAGATCGTCGACTTCGATTTCGGCAAGCGCATCAATCCGGATCACAGCTTCATGCTCGGCCCGCAAGGCACGGAAGTTCCGTTTCAGCTTCTGCACGATGGCAAGATCGCCGTCGAGGCCACCCTCGCAGCCGACAGCCGCGCGGAGTGGAAGCTATGCGCTGGACGGGCGCCGCGGCGCTTCCCCAACGCTGTGCGCATCGCTGAATTCCCGGCTTGGTACGAGATCGTCAACGGCCTGACCGGCATGCGTATCGCACGCCCCGGCCACCCCGCCTTGGCGCCCATCCAAGGTATCCTCTACCGCGACGGAACCTGGACGGCCACCGGCCCTAATGCCCTGGAAGCCGTCGGGCACCCTACCGCTATGACCGTCCGTTTCGTGGAAAAAGGTCCGCTGAAGGTCATCGTTGAGGTCTCCTATACCATCGAGCGCCCGAGCCTCGAGTATGGCTCTAAACTCCTCATCCCCGCCGGCGACGGCTTCTATCGCTCCACCATTGAGATTCAGGCCGGCCAGCCCTCCATCCTCATCGAAGACGACACCGACACCGACCTCCGCTACAGCCTCAACATCTATCACGGCCTCGAACCCGACCAGGCGCGCTACCGCGGACATCACTCCACTTCGGTTGAAAACGGCCGCGAGCCCGACGGCCGCCAATACCGGCAATGGCACGAGCGCCCCGCCATGGACGCATTCCGCGACCTCCAATACCGTACGCCCGCCCCATCCAATTACAACAGCGATCCTCCCAACATCCGGCGCATGGCCGTTTGGGACCCATGGGTCTATGACAGCGGATGGTATTGGCAGTTGTACAACACCAAGGCGAGGCCCGATGCCAACTTGTTCGGCATCTTCGCCGGGCGCGCGTCAGAAGCCATCGGCGCTGCCAACAGCGGCGCCGGCATCTTTACCGCGCCGGGGCCCGTTTCCGCCGTCGACTTCGAAACCCATCGCCGCTCGCCGGACGCCCGTGTTTTTCCCCGCGTGCGCATCGCCTGGGGCATCTTCATCGGCACTAAGGGCGCCGATCTCGGCGATCCGTACAAAGTTCAAAACATCGCTCGCCAGATGAACCTGCACGGCGGTATCAACCTCAACAAGGTGTATCGCTGCCAAACGGCCTTCGCCGATCCACCCGACGGTTACCAACCTCTTTTCAGGGGTCGCGCCGCAGTCGCTCCCGTCATCGCCCGCGTGCGCTCCGACCCCGATTACTACCACCGCCTCTATGACGCCGAACCCAGCGCCCGGCCATTGCTGGAAATGTGGCGTGACCCATCCGGCGCCAAGCTCCATGAACTGGCCGGCAGCATCGCCGCCACTGCCCGCGACCTCCTCGACGCGCTGGTCAACGGCGACGGCATCTACGCTTTCCCCTTCCACTATTGGCACGGCGGCCTGGAGATGACTCGCCAGGCTGTCTGGATCAACGCGATCCTCACCAGCGACCTCGCCAGCGCCGAAGACCGCGCCCGCGTCAAAGCCGCCGCCGGGCTATTTGCCTCCGTCCTGTGGGATTCCGATTTCGTTCCCATGTTCGATGGCCACGGCCTAAACCTTGGGCCCGTCAACATGCCCGTGCAGCAGAACCAATACCGCGACCTCTACGCGCTGCTCCTCGGCCGCGACCGTCAGGGTGTGCTCTCCCGCGCCCTTGACAATCTGCGCCTGACCGTTAACGACTACGGCGCCGCCATGGGATCCACGCATTACATCGACGCCTCCATGGGGCCGCTCCTCACCACTCTCCAGCAATTGCAAACCGCCGACGTCGCCGACGTCTTCCGCGACGAGCCGCGCCTGGCCCGCTTTGCCGAGTTCTACCTCAACCTGCTGACTCCCCCAGAACCCCGCTTCGGCGGATCCCGAAAGCTCATCTCCATCGGCGACGGGTCCACTGAATCTTCCGAGCTGATGGCCGCCTGGCAGCAGTCCGGCTCTATGCACGCCGGCTTCCATGGCTCCACCATCCTGAAAATCGACGAGACCCTGCCCGTAGCTAACCCGCACCTGGGTGACGCCACGTTTCCGGGCTGGTATACAGTCCTGAGGAACGGCTGGGGGAGCCGTAACGAGACGGCCGTCTGGCTGGTCGATGGAGACTTCTACCGCGACCACGCCCACGAGGATAACGGTACCGTGGTGATCTACGCACTCGGAGCGCCACTTTCGATCGACTGGGGCAGCATGTACTCGCCGCGGTCGCCCGGGGCTTTCATGCATAGCCTCGCCGTGCCGGAAAGCGCGTTGCCCTTCGCCTGGGACACCGCCGCCACCCACCTTGAGCAAATCGGATTCCGCTGGCAGCACGCCGCCGCGCAAGCCTTCGAGTCTTTCCCCGCGAGCGCGTACGTGTGCGCCACCTACGAAACCAAAGGCGCCACCTGGACCCGATCCGTCTACTCCATCCATCCCGACGAGAGCAATCCCATCATCGCCATCCGCGACAACTTCGACGGCCCGGACGCCGCCACCCCCAAAATCCTGACGCTGAACCTCGTGGACACCCCGCCCGAACCCGGATCGCCCCCTCGCCCCCTCGCCCCCTCGCCCGCTCAACTCGCGTTTGCGGGCCAGTGGCTCATCAACTGGGACCTCTACACCTTCACTTCCGCGCCCGCCCAGACCGTCATCCGAAGCTGGTCGCACCACTGGCATCCCAACCGCGAACAAAACGAATTCGCCAAGGCCAACGGCCGCCCCTTCGAAGAGCAGCAATCCATCCTCCGCCTCCGCACAACCGGCGCCTCGACCTTGCTTCTGCTGCCCTGGCGCAAAGACCGCCCGCGCGAAGCCTCCGTGCATAACGAAGGCTCCCGGACAACCATCGCCTGGAACGGCGCCACCGCGGCCATCGACCCGGATTGCTACAACTATACCGAGGGCGGCGTCACGATGATCACGGCCTTCGGACCGGCGCGGTGCCAGGCTGCCGGTATCACCGTCGAAGGCGGCGCGGCCGAGATCCGCCTCCAGCCGGACCGCGCCGCCATTACCGCCCACGGTGCCCCCGGTCCGCGCATTATCGGACTCCCGGGTTCATGGGTCCCCGTACATCCCATCGCCGTCCGCGGCGACCACTATCTCTTGGACTACGCGGGATCTCAGCCCATAACCGTTACACTGAACCCTGTACGGAGGAAGGATTGAACTACTCGAATCCTCCCGGCCTGATGCATACGGTGTGGAGCAGCGGAGAACTGGAGGGCGGGCGTTAATCCCGGATTTCTCACCGACAAGACCCACAATGGCCAGGAGCGCCAGCAGGGCCAGCTCGGTGTCGGGGGAAACCCAGAACCTGGGCGCGCCGTGTGTGCCGACTCCCGTCGCCTACCCTACAGACTGCAGCCCTCACCAGTCGCGAGGCTCTGAGCTGTTTTTTCGATCCAGGCGGTCTTCTCAAGGCCTTCGCGGAGCGCCACGTTCAGCGCTGGCAACCAACATGACAAGCGGGAATTTAACCCTTGGACGCTTAGACCATTCCAGATGAATTTGTCGATGTTCCTGGACGGGCCGCCGAACAGTTGAAGCTCGCCAGGAACGGCTCGCCAATGCGCATTGGAGCCCAAGACATTCGTGTGGGCCGCTTCGATCACGGTCGATCCGCCGCTCACTCTCGAGCAGACTACGCATCCCAGCGTCCGAATCCATGCCAGATACTCCAGGCTTCTGTCCGGACCTCGCCTGGGTTGGAACCGCTTCTTGCGGACCGGCACTCTCCGTTTCGAAAGCAGACCTCGTGGCGGCGCTTACGGCAATCGGGTCGCCGGGCACATCTGGCGTGTGTAAACGGGAATGTCAAGATTTCTCGTAGGCGCGCAAAAAATCATCCCGGGCAATACCGGCCTGCGTCAGGATGGTTCTCAAAGTGGAAGACTTGAT
>PKYZ01000189.1 GCA_003132865.1 Bryobacterales bacterium | reverse complement strand
GGACGCGACCTGGCGGCGAACGGGCGGAACGCAAAATTCTCCGAGCGGTACGTCAAGAACCAACTGCGGCTGGCCAGCGGGTCGCAGGGTTTCGGGGCGGGCATGCCGGAGTTCTTCTCGAAGCCGCTATACGTATTGCTGGCGATGGTGGGGACACTCCTGCTGATTGCCTGCGCGAANNAAGGAGATTTCCATCCGGCTGGCGCTGGGGGCCACGCGGAGATCGCTCATGCGGCTCATCATGACGGAGAGCCTGCTGATCGCGGCTGCCAGCGGGGTGCTGGGGCTGCTGCTTTCTGACTGGATTGCTTCCCTGCTGGTGAGTGCACTGCCGTTCAACAACATCGGAGCCGCGATTCGCACATCGCCCGATTGGCGGATATTGGGCATCACCGCCGCAGTCAGCCTGCTGGCCGCGCTGCTGGCTGGAATCACTCCCGCTCTGCAGGCCACCCGGCCCGACCTGGCGCCGGCGCTGAAAAACGAATCCCGGACAGCTTCGCTGGGGCTGGGCCAGACCCGATTCCGGAGAGTTCTGATCTGCGCGCAGGTGGCCTTGTCGTTCCTGCTGTTGGCTTCGCGGCCGGACTGTTTGCGCGCAGTCTGTACAAGCTGATGACCGTGAACTCCGGCATCGAAGCCGGCCGGCTGCTGGCATTCTCCATCGATCCAGCGATGCACAACTACACGCCAGAGCGGGCGCGGCGGTTATTCCTGGATGTGCAAACCGCGCTCGCCCGCGTGCCCGGCGCGCAGGCGGCGAGCGGCGTATCCAACGCGGTTCTGGCGGACAACAACTGGCAGAACACGGTGCATATCGAAGGGTACCGGCCATCCAACGGCGAAGATATGAACCCCGGCTATAACGAGATGCTGCCCGGATTCTTCTCCACGGCTGGAGTTCCGCTCATCGCCGGGCGGGACTTCAACGAGAGAGATACCGCCGGCGCGCCCGAGGTCGTGATCGTGAACGAGACCTTCCAGCGGCGCTTCTTACCGCATGAAAGTCCCCTCGGGTACCGCATCGGCTGGGGCGATTCCGGAGCGACGAACATGGAGATCGTGGGCGTGGTAAAGGACATGAAGGAGGGCGACCTGAAGGAGAAGCCCCGGCCCTGGACCTTCACGCCGGTGCTGCAGAACACAGCGCCCGGAGCGGTTACGTTTTATGTGCGCACGGCCCGGAACCCTCTGGATGTGGCGCCGGCGGCCCGCCAGGTGGTGCGCCGGATGGATGCCGCGCTGCCCGTGTACGACCTGAAAACTCTCGATGCGCAGATCGATGAGACGCACTTCCTGGACCGTCTGCTGGCGTGGCTGTCGGTGGCATTCGGGCTTCTCGCCACGCTGCTGGCCTCCATCGGCCTCTATGGCATCACGGCGTTCAATGTGACGCGGCGAACGCAGGAAATCGGCATCCGCATGGCTCTCGGGGCGGCGCGCGGCAGTGTGTTGCGGCTCGTCATGCAGGAGGTGCTGATCCTGGCCGCGGCCGGGCTGGTTATCGGGGTGGTGGCCAGTCTGGCTCTGGGCAGGCTGATCGAAAGCCAGCTCTTTGAAATGCAGGCCAGCGACCCGGCGGTAATTGCGGGCGCGATGGCCGTGGTACTGCTGGTTTCGATCCTGGCGGGGTATATTCCCGCGCGCCGAGCCACGCACATCGATCCGATGCAGGCGTTGCGCTGGGAGTAACGTAAACCGCTGTACGGCCTATTACCCGCGCGCTGGCGATTGACTGGCATCGGGACCTTTCGCGTCCTCAACCGTCCTGGCCGGTTCGGCCGATTTAGCAAGATTGCCTGCGTTGGTACACTATAGTGGTGCAAGAGATGAACGTCAGTGAGTTCGGGCAGAGGTGGCTGGCGTTGATGGACGACCTGCCGGCCGATGGCATCCTGATTACAAACCACGGCCATCCGGTGGCCAAACTGACGCCGGTCCGCGAGTCTTGTGCGGATCTGATCGGGAGCGTTCCAGAAATGGCGATCGATCCGAGCGATGACCTATTCACGACTGGGATCAAGTGGGATGCAGAATCTTGATACCCACATCCTCATCCATGCCGTCAGCGGTTTGCTAACGCAAGCCGAGCGGAAAGTGCTGGCTGCGGACGCGTGGGGCATTTCAGACATCGTACTCTGGGAAATCGAAATGCTCTATGCTCGAAGACGCATCGGGTTTGGACTGGACCACCCGCCGCTAATCGAAACCCTGCGTGGCGTGAAGATCGCAGCCACCAGCTTGGCCCACGATGTTCCGCTCGTCACCAGAGACGCACGAATCCGTAGCTCGAAGCTGGTGCGATTTTCTTCGTAATGCCCCGTCCCGGTGAAGCGAGAATGCAGGCCGCTCTGTGTAGCGTTTCTACTAATCCCCGAACGAGCCGACTTCTTCCCGCTCTTCTACCCGCTCGACTGCGGCGGGCTTCGGTGCGAGCTGAATCGCTCCCAGCGGCACCAGATCGGGCGTGGGCTGCTCCTTGAGCACGTGCTGGCGGTACAGCTTCGCCATGCGGGCGTTCTCTTCGTCTTGCTTGATCTTGGCGGCGCGGGCGCGCAGCTTCTCCTCGCCGGAGTTCTTGGCGATGCCCAGCTTGTCGAGATCGTGCTGCACTTCGGTGGTGATGATGCCATCCCGCAGCACCATGGAGTGGTCCGCGCTCTGCAGCGCGACTTTCTTGCCGCCGGCGAAGATCTCGTGCCGGCCGTGCTCTTCATACCACTTGGTGAGCGTGGCGGTCATGTGCATCTTCTCGATAATGTTGCGCCAGCCGACGCCGGTATTGTAAGCGCAGAATGAGATTTCGCCCTCCTGCGTGGCGTACGGGATGATGCACTGCTCTGTGCGGCGGAAGTCGTAATTGAACAGATCCTGGAACCACATGCCCGCGATCAGCAGGAAGTTCCAGCGGTCCTGACGGCGCTTTTCGATATCCTGCATGGTGCGGTCCGAACCCACTTTGCCGTAATTCTTGCCGGTGGCGCCGAAGGTCTTGTCCAGCTTCTTCATCAGGTCGGTTAGCTTGAAGTGCGTGGGCGACTTGAAGGGATCGTAGTTGCGCGCCGTTGCCAGCGCCATGCCAATAATCGAGAGCCACTTGCCGCGCGCCGCGTCGTTAACGCGAGCCACGTCCTTGGCCAGTTGATCGGCGTTCCAGAACGCGGTGACGGGCGCCGATTCCCCGGTTTCCTTATCCACCATCACGGCCATGCCTACGCCGCAGTTCGGATGGCAGCCGCAGCTTAACTGGCCCCATTGGTGGTCCGGGCCATGTACCAGATCGGACCAGTCGGAAAAGGTGCTGATGAAGGACAGCGGGAACCAGTCGCGGGCGGGTTCGCCCAAGCCGGTCTGATTCTTCACGTCGTGCGCCAGGTTGGCCAGCGTATAGCGTTGCGCCATGCGGCGCTCGTCTGTGACGGCCTCGTCGCGGCCGGTAAAAGAAACCGGCTGGAACGAAAGGAACGGAATGCGCTTGGGATTGTCGAGGGCGAACTGGATGACGCGGCCCACCTGCTCGTTATTGATGCCGTTGATCAGCGTGATGACGGGCACGATGTCCACGCCGTTGGTGTACAGGTTTTCAATCGCCCGCAGCTTTACATCAAACAGGTTGCCGACTTTGCGGTGGGAGTTGGCGGCGTTGCCGATACCATCGAACTGCAGGTAGGCATAACGCAGACCGGCGTCGGCGGCCTTGCGGCAGAACTCGGGGCTCTTGGCAAATTCGATGCCGTTGGTGGCGGCCTGCACACTGGTGTAGCCAACCTTGCGGGCGTACGACACGGCGTCCAGGAAATACGGTGAAATCGTCGGCTCGCCGCCGGAGAACTGCACCGACATCTGGCGCTTGGGCTTGATGGAGATGGCGTTGTCGAGCAGGGTCTGAATGTCTTCCCAAGTGAGTTCGTGCACGAAGCCGACCTGGTTGGCGTCCATGAANNACATCATGTTGCAGCGGTTGGTGAGATCGATCGTGAGTACGGAGCCGCGGCCATGCGTGATGGTGCTGGTGCCGTGATGATGCAGGTGCGCATCGTTGTGCGACCGGATGTCGCGCCCGGGGAAGCACTCTTCCAAATGCTTGAAGAAGGCCGTATCGATGGACATCACGTCCTCGAAGTGGCCGTGAATGGGGCAATCCTTGACCATCAGGATCTTGCCGTCGCGCTCGATGACTTTGGCCTTGATCTCGCCCACCTTATCGTTGAGCAGGATGGACAACGGCTTCTTGCCGCTGAGGATTTCCGAGCGGATCTCGGGGATGCAGCGGGGGCACAGCGAGTCGGTCTCGCGCGGCCACCCCAGCGGGGGCTTGGTCTTCTGATACGACTTGAGCAGCGGCTTTTCGGACCACTTCGGGGTGAACGACGGGTTCTGCTTGATCTGGTTGGCTTTATCGAAAACGGTCCACGCCGCTTGCGCCGCGTAGGTCAGGGCTTTCTCCACGTACTTGATAGGCTTGTGCATCCGTTTTGAACTCCTCTTGTGGGTTGCCAGCACATTCCTTGCAACCACCGGTTTAACATAAACGCGCTCGCGCGGCACGGCCTCGCCGCGTGCTCGATTGTCCCAGTATAGTTAATGACGGTTGACCAATACCACCGGCGGCCATCAAACTGTTGATTTCCTTGGTTGTACGGCAAGTTCGGGTGTTGAACGGAGGATTTCGGTAATTGAGCGGACGATGCCGGTAGGTTATTGAAAGCGCTTGGGTTAGACTCGTTTTGAGAGAATTCCTTCCGGACTGGCTCTATACACCATGCGACCGGAAAGCAGACGCCGCTTCCTGTATAAACGAGCGGTTGGCCCCAAACACGTTCCATAAAGGACCAAGTGAGACGTCATGGAGCGTCCGCGACTACTCAACGCCCGGCTCTGTCGGGCTGCGCTACGCGTCCGATTTTCAGGATGCGGCCGGCCACATCCCGCTTGCGTCCGAGATCCGTGCGTCGGCCGAGTACGATTTCCCCGCCCCGGCGCACCCCACGGCCGATCTGGATCACTGGCACAGCGTGATCGGGGCAAAGAACTCCGAGTACCTGACGCACCAAACTCCTTCGGCTCACCCCGCCACGATTGTTGCTCCGCAGGCGACCAGCGACGCTCCGGCAAGTCCGTCTTTCCCGATCCTCAACCTCCCGAAGCTGCTGGCTTCGCCGAAATCGAAAAAGCGCGGCGATATCGAGCGGATTCTGCATTCGCCAAACAGCGAGGACTACGTAACGTGGAACTTCTTTCAGTTGCTCGACAGCGTGCCGGCTTCCTCTTGGTGGCCGAATCTCTTGAAACTCGCAGGCGAGAGTTCAATCGATCCGGGCGATTGCCCGGTTGTCCGGCTCTGGCAAACGGTAGCCGCCCCGCGCTCGTATGAAGTGTTGAGCCGCGAGCGAATGCGCGCAGCGGAAAACGAAAAATGGCGCAGGCGCAGCCTTAATATAAAGCCAGTCGAGGGACCGTCCGAGATCGACATCACGTTTGAAGGCCGAAGCTACCTCGTCTTCGTGGAGGCGAAACTGGGCTCCAACGTGCAGCTCAACACGAAATACGATCCCGAGCGGAATCAGATCGCCCGCAACATCGATTGTGTGTTCGACAGATGCGGCAGCCGCCGGCCGGCCTTCTGGATGTTCGTGCGCGACCACGCGGCAACGCGCGCCTACGTTCAACTGATGGAGCGCTATCGGAGCGCTTCAGAGTTGCAGCGAGCGTTGCCACACCGGGCCCCGGCCCAGCTTCTCGCGCTCTGCGCCGACTTGGCGGTTGTCACCTGGGCCGATCTACTCAAGCTATTGGCCGGCGTGAGTTGGAGCGCACCGGAAGTGGACGTCGAATTGGAGTTGCGGAGGCGAGTGATACTGCCGTAGGCTCGCGGCATCGCCTGGTGCGGTTGCTATGACCGCTGCAGGATACCGCCGACGGGGTCCCTGCCGGCCCCGGATCAAATTGGTGGGGGAACACAGAGGCCGGCACATGAACGCGGCGAACGGAGCGTCTGAGGCGAGCATAGCTGGCCGAAGAGCGGGACTGAAAGTTTCGCNNAAGGCCACATTCCACAAGCCATGGAGTGACTTCCGCGGCAGGCGGCCGCAGACAGCCTATCAGAATCATCAGAATCGAAAAAAAGTGCTTGCACTCCAGCCACAGAGTAAGCTAGAATCTAATTGCGTGAGACCAGTTATCCATTTCGGTACTAAACCGCAAGCCATGCGGCAGGAACGCGTCAATACGGACGCGTGGGAGGCTACCTAACCGGAACCTGGG
>PKYZ01000422.1 GCA_003132865.1 Bryobacterales bacterium | reverse complement strand
GATCGAGGGTGCGGAGCATGCCCGGGATGGCGCCCTTATAGATGGCTTTGTCGGGATCCACCTTGTCGGCGAAGTTTTGTTCCACCAGGCCATAGACGCTGGTGAACGATTTCAGGCCGGCGCCGATGTCGTCGCCCTCGCCGACGGTGGCGGCCGCCTGGACCTGTGGTCCGAAGATGCCGCCGATTAGGGAGCACAAAAAAATGAGGCCGAGGAACAGAAAGAACGAGCGCCGCTTTTGGGGCANNGGGACGCGGAGACACGGCGACGTGGCGACGCGGCGATCTGGCTTCCGCGGCGGATGGAAATTGTGCCGCGTTGTGCGTAATTGGGCAACTTTGTGCATGAGCGGCTCGCTCGGAGTTTTTGGCCGATCAAAGCCAATTTCGTATAAGGGTTTTGTTTTTATTGTGTTATGCACCATTTATCACGTCCCCGATCAGGTTGGTGGGGTTTTGGAAGAGCAGCCAAGCCGGCGAATCGTCGCTGCGGTTTGAATGGTGAACAGCGGGGCTGGAGTCGTCCCGCTGAGCTGGCGATCCGGCAAACATTGAGCCTCCTTATCTACAGCGCAACACGGGAGCGGCCACGGAGGGGCGGGGCTAAGGCGCCAAGTACTTGATTGACAGGGAGATATTTCTTGTCGAATCGAGTCACCGTAGCTTCGCCGGGTAGTGGCGGCTGAAGCTATCCTGCCAGCGGTAGGGGCTCGGGTTTGCGCCATTCGGATGGCTTCATCCGATTACTGGCGGGACGAAGCTGACAGAGAAGTTCGTTCGAGCGCCGCTTCGCCTCTTGCCAGCCGCTCGTCGAGGGAGCGAATCTGCTCCTTTTGGGCGGCAATTCGTGACGTTCTGCTTTTGCAGCTCGTTGAGCAGCATGGAGTCCAGCACCCGATACTTTACCGTCTCGATCTGCCCATCCGCTGAGCGGCCACCAGATCCGGATACACCTCGGCCACTTCCTCGGCGATCAGCCCGTATTAGATCGGCTGCGAGCCATCGTTGAATTGAACGGCTTCTTGTAGCGGCGGGAGGACGAGGCGATGCCGAGCTGCCCGTTGGAGTCGATGAGGACCGGCACGGCGTCGTTCGCGCCGGTAGTGGCACCAACGCATTTGGCCTTTCAAATCAGGACTATAATATCAGAAAATCCGGAAGCTGAAGGCGAGGTGAAGGAATCGAGCCGTTCGAATCCCTCAAGCCCCCCGCAGTTCGAGATGACCCTTGCCCGAGCCGCAATCGAAACCGCCTGCGCCACCACGNNCAGACCAGGGGTCTGCCCCACCTAGATTGGCGCGTCGGCCAGGCGCTTGGCGATGGCGGCCTTGAACCCCTCAGGCGACTTGCCGCGTGCGAAAGACGATGCGTTGGGCAGGAAGGCGATCAACTCGCCATACGACCAGGCTTTGTCGGGCGGGAAGGCTACGAAGCCGAGCACGTCGCTGAGGCGCCAGCTCACCTTCACGACGTTGTCGAGGCTGACTTCTTGGGGCACGGGATCTTCGTGGTGCACGGCGATGGCGGCGGCCAGTTCGTCGGGGAAGTCCCAGTCCTGGGCGAGATAGCAGCCGGCGAGCGAATGGTCGATATCGAAAAGATCCCGCTCGGTCTGCAACAGATCGAATCCGAATTCCTGGGTAACGTCCAGCATCCGGGAGTATTCTTCGGGATAGGCGGACATCAAGCCGAGGGTGCCCAGGTTATGCAGCAGGCCGGCGGTGTAAGCGGTATCGCCAGCCAGGCCGCTGACGCGGGCGACTTCTTCGGCGATCAGCGCGGTGACCAGGCTGTGGACCCACACCTTGCGGAGCGCTTCCACGCGAACCGAGGAACGAATCATCCGGTTGACGGCCACAAGCGTCGCCATGGTCTTGACGCGATCGAGGCCCAGCAGAACGATGGCCTGCGAGACGCTTTTGACCTCGTGGCTGACACCGAACAGGGCGGAGTTTGCGAAGCGGAGCAATTCCGCGGAGAAGGACGGGTCCATCTTGACGAGATCGCCGAGTTCCCGGATGGCCACATCTTCGTGGCTGACGAGGGCGAGGACACGCTGGGCGATCGCGGGGAAGGGCGGCAAGAGGCGCAGGGCCCAGGGTGCTTGCGGACGGGCGAGGAGTTCGGACATAACGTTTCCTGCTATCTTATCGGCCGGGAGGGGCGGGAAGATTAGGCCGCGGGTGAACGCAGACGGGTTTTTGGCGGCCGGACGCACCGGACGATTTTCTTAGGGTTCCCGCCGGTCGGCGCGGAGGACTGGGCCATCAGAAGGCCAGGCCAGCACAGTGCAGCGCACCAAGCGATTCGCATTTGGCCTCCCACCGTTTCTTTTCGTCTCGCATCAATCCTAACCGATCCCGCCGGTTAAATACGTCCATCACGGTCACGGACCGAATCGCGGCCGATACCCCGGCTTCTATCTCCATCATGCCGCAGTGGAAGGATGAATCGGGCTCCGAACGGCGTCCATGTGAAACGGTCATGGACGTCAAAGAACCCCGCAGAACTACCCACAACGCCGGTCGGGTCGATTGCCGTGAGTACGCCGGAAGCTGTATGTACCACCCAGACTCACCGCTGTGTCCCTGGGCGACCCAGTTGGAATGCCAGCTTGCCATCCGTACCCGCCATTGAAAGTAAACTCATTCCGTTCAAGGGACTGGCCATATGCGAGGAACGGAAGGAAGCAAGAGAGAAGCGCGATTCGCCGCACAAGCCGATACGGGAGCACGCCGAAGTCCGAATCGCTCCGGATCTTGAAGCGCGCGGGACGCGCAGAGTGCTGGGAACACCGGGAACGGTCTCGCGGCAAGCGAGGCACGTACGATAGCGCAATGCCACTTAGTTTTCCCGCAATCGAACAACTGCATTATTTGTGGGGCGGTCCCCCTGGACTGCGGCCGACGCCTCGTCGGCCTNNCACGCACGAGTGTGTGCGCCACGTCGTCAGTTGGAGCCGATCGCCGCGGGCGCGGCCACATTGATGGAGAAGGGCTTGCTCAGGTCGCCATCGAGCGAGACCACCACAGGCACCTGCTGGCCCGTAACCGAGGCGGTCAGCGCGAACTGGATCGGCAGATCGCCCGAGCCGTCCTGCGCCTGTTGAATCGTGAATGCCGGAATACTCACGCCGCCTTCGGTAAGCTCAACACGGCTGGGGACGGACACCACGGCCGGATCCATGCCGCTCACGGTCAGCGTAATGGTGTCGCCAGGCGCGGCGCTCTCGGAGGCGCCCAGCGCAACGCCCGCGGCCGACGCCGCGCCCACGATGACCGGCGGCGGCGGATCGATCTGCACCACGATCGGCAACGCTCCCTGCAAAGTCAGCACGGCCGGTCCGATAGGCACTCCCACCGGGATCACAAAGTTGATCTGAGTGGGCGAAGTGTATTTGATCTGGGCGCTCTGACCCGCCACCGTGATGGCCGGGGTACTGGTGGCCGCTTCCAGATTGCGACCGTACATCGAAGCTATGGACCCGGGGTAAAGGCTGTTCTGCTCCGGATAGAAAGCGCTGGTCACAGGCAGACCGATAACCGGCAGGTTAGGAATGGCCGGCACAACCTGGAACCCCAGGGCTTGCTCGTAGACCTGGAATCCGGAGATGACGCTCGCCACGGTTTCTCGCTCAAGGGCGGATGGAGACACCGTTATATTCGCGATGGCGAGCGTGGGACTGCGCACCCACAGGCGCCGTACGGCGACATCGCCCGAACCAAAACCGAGGGTAGTCAGTCCATCCACGAATTGCATGGTGGANNCGGCCGGCCGATTGCTTTGCGGATAGACGTAAATGAAGGGACTCTGGGTCTGCGAATCCAGGAACGTCGAGTTCTGGCCGTCGGGGTTATATACGGTAATGGCCGCGGTCTGGCCGCTGGCGCCCGGCGGCGGCATTACCGAAACCGAGCCTGACTGGCCGCTAGGATCGGACTGGTTGGTGGCAGCCGGAGGCGTGGACTGCCCCGGCAGGCTATCGAAGAACACCTGGCTATTGGCGCTCAACCCAGTTCCGTTAACAGTGACCGAGCCATCCGGATTCGGCGTTACGGCCGTCACCGCGGGCGGCGGATTCTGTACGACCTGGATGCCCTGCGGCAACACGAAGATATCGTCGGGCAGCGTGAATAACAGGTGTTCGGGACCGGTGGCGGGCGGCGACGGATAGTTGAAGAATATGGCCAGGAGCGCGGTGTCCCCAGCCGTGTAGGCGTTTGTTCCGTAGTCCAGCAACCAGCCACCGGGGGCGCCGAGCGCCAGAACGCTTTGCACGTTCGTGGAATTGGTCCCGGATGCGATGCCGTTGCCTTGCGCCACCACCTGTGGGATGACATTCGCATTATTCGCATTCAGGTAGGCTGGCTGGAGGTAGCCAGGCTCGCTCCCAGGGTACGGGTAAGGAGGGTACCAGT
>PKYZ01000926.1 GCA_003132865.1 Bryobacterales bacterium | reverse complement strand
CGTGGCCGTTTCGGTCGGTGCGCATAAATCGGAACCGCTCGTCCACCACCGATGTCTCCCTCCAGCTCATACTTCCCTCTTCGGATATCGGCGGAAAAATGTGAGCGGTGTAGACGGTCTTTTCTGCTAGCGATTTCCCCGGTTGTTACGCTCGACACGGCACGCACGAGTGCGTGCGTCGACAGGCTAAAGCCTGGCTAAAGCCTGTCCAAGGCGAGCATTAGGCGAGCATAGCTCGCCGTTTGGGGGGCCGACGTGGACCTTTCTGCAAGACGGGCCGCAGGACTGGAGTCCTGCCCCACCTGCAAAATCTGTTATAAGTATTGCGTGATGCAACGCCGTCAATTCGTAGGGGCTGCGGCTTCGGCCGGCCTCGCCGCGGCCCCTGTTGCCGCTGCCCAACAGAACGCCTTCTTCGAGCTGCGCTATTACCACATGCGTAATGGCAGCCAGACGCAGCGCACCTCGGACTTCTTGAGCAAACACTTTCTGCCCGCCGCCCAGCGCCTGGGCATCGGCCCGCTGGGATTCTTCGGCGCCGTCATCGCCGAAGGCAGCCCGTTTATCCTGGCGCTGATCAGTTACCCTTCCGCCGCGGCTTTCGCGAACAGCACGGAGCGCTTGGCCGCCGACCAGGAGTTTCAGCGGGCTTTCGACGAGCACAACTCCATGACGGAGCTGAGTTACATCCGCATGGAGAACTCCCTGCTGCGGGCCTTCGACAGTGTGCCGTCGATCTCCGTTCCGCCCGCCGGCCAGCGCCCGTCCCGCATCTTCGAGCTGCGCACTTACGAATCCAACAACGCAAAGGCCGCGCAGCGCAAGATCCGCATGTTCAACGAAGGCGAGGCCGCCATTTTCCAGCGGCTCGGCATGGCGCCGGTCTTCTTCGGCGAGACGGTGGTCGGCCGTAACCTGCCCAACCTGACTTACATGCTGTCTTTCGAGAGCATGGCGGCGCGCGACAAACTGTGGGGCGCGTTCGGCGCGGACGCCGAGTGGCAGAAGTTGCGCGCTCAGCCGGGTTACTCGGACGCCGAGATTGTCTCCAACATCAGTAACGCCATCCTGCGTCCGCTGGACTTCTCGCCGATCCGTTGAACTGGGGAACCGCCATGCGCCGCCGGCATTTTCTGGAAGCCGCCGCCACGGCCCTGGCGGCCGCGGGACAACCGATCGAAGGTCAGGAAGGCAGGCGAAACCGCCTGCCCCACCACGCGTTGAAACTGGGTACTCAGCACGATTCATCCGACCAGGCCCTTGGCGTCCTGGCCGCATTCGGCGTCAATCACATCTGCAGCACTTTGCCTTCCGCCCGCATGGATGCGAACTGGTCCGTCGAAGGACTTACGCGCCTGCGCGAGCGCGTCGAGTCGTTCGGTATTCGCCTCGAGATGGTCCCGCTGCCGCTAAGTTCCAGTTACATCACGCGCTCGGAAAACCCCAATATCATGCTGGGCAAAAGCCCCGAGCGCGACCGCGAAATCGAAACAATCTGCCAGATGATTCGCAATGCCGCGCGCGCCGGCATCCCCGCGCTGAAATACAATCTGACCATCCTGGGCGTGGTGCGGTCGGAGCCCTCGCGCGGCCGCGGCGGCGCGCATCACAGCACGTTCGTCTACGAGAAAGCGGCGCAGGACCCGCCGCTCACCGAAGCCGGGCTGGTCAGCGCGGAAGCCGCCTGGGAGCGCATCGCGTATTTCTTGAAGCGGGTCGTCCCGGTCGCCGAGGAATACAAAATCAGGATGGCTTGCCACCCCCACGATCCCGGCATGCCGCCCGGTAAGGGCTTCCGCGGCGTGGATCGCGTACTCGGCAGCGTGGATGGGCTCAAGCGCTTCATCGAGATCGCGCCCAGTTCGTATCACGGCCTGAACTTCTGCCAGGGCACGATCGCCGAGATGCTCGCCAGGCCCGCGGACGAGATCTTCGATGCGATCCGGTACTTCGGCGCGCGCGGCAAGATCTTCAACGTGCACTTCCGCAATATCAGAGGCGGCTTCCTGAACTTTCAGGAGACCTTTCCGGACGATGGCGACGTGAACCTGATCCGCGCCATGCGCGTCTACAAGGAAATCGGTTACGACGGCATGCTCATGCCGGACCACGTGCCGGTCATCGACGGCGACGCCGGAGGCAAGCAGGCCTTCGCATATGCGTTCGGGTATATCCAGGCTTTGATTCAGATGGTCAACATGGAAGGCTGAGCGGCGCTGAGGACAGGCCAGGAAACCTGTCCTACTTGGGCTTCGGCTGATCCTTCGACTTATCATCCACGACATCGCCGAAGTGAATCGTAGACTTGCCCTCGAATTTCTTATAGTCTTTGTAGGTCACCAGCATCCGGATTTTTTGCGGATGATCCTTGAAGTGCAGCGTATCGTCGGCGTGCGTATAAGTGGGGAACCAGTATTTACCATCGATCTGCTCGCGCAGTGTTTCGAACTTAGGGAACTGTTGGTCGTCGCTCTTCTTTTGGTAGCCGACGCCCTTGCCGTAGGTCTTCACAATCTGGAAGTCGCGGTCGTCCACCCAAATCTGTCCTTCGAAAAAGCGTTTGCCGGGCGTGAGCTTCTTGGGCTTCACGGAGAAGACATAACAGGAGATTTCATCCGCATTCTGCTTGCCCAGGTAACGGATGTCGTACAAGGGAAGCTGGTCGGTGGTCAAGACGAAGGGTTGCGTGTTCTTTAGGTCATCGAGGTCTTCCCCTGTCAGGATCAGGTTCTGCAGCGTGGAAACAGGCGCGCGCACCACATGCTCGGTGCGCTTGCCGTCCGGCGTAAAAGTCATATCCGCCGTCATCTCATATTTCCCAACGGGGTCGCCCGAGTCGTCCAGCTCCAGAATTTTGGAGGTTTGCCGATAGACGTAGTTCTGGAGCGCCTCGGCGAACTCCTTCTCCTTGGCGGCGAACTTGCGAATGATCTCATCCGCGTTGACATCGGGCGCAGTCGCAGTGGCGACCGCCGGAGTTGCCGCGGGCTTGTTCTCGTCGGCGGACCAGACAGGCAGACACAGCGCCGAAAGCATTGCCATTTGGGCGAATCGATGCATTTTTCCCCTCTATAAACAGACGTTCGCCAAAACCCGCCGGTTTCCCTACTTGCCCAGCAGCTTCTTGGCGATGGTCAGCAACTGAATATTGCTGGTACCTTCGTAAATCCTGCCGATTTTCGCGTCCCGGTAAAGCTTCTCCACCGGGTAATCCTTGGTGATGCCGACGCCGCCGTGCACCTCGATAGCTTTTGAGGCCACCCTCTCGGCGATCTCCGAGCTGTAGTACTTGGCCATGGCGGCTTCGGTCTGGAACGGCATCCCGGCGTCGCGCAATCGTGCGGCGTTATACACCAGCAGGCGGGCGGCCTCGACTTCCGTGGCCATCACCGCAAGCTGAAACTGTACGCCTTGAAATTCGCCGATAGTTTTGCCGAACTGCTTGCGCTCCCGCGCATACGCGATCGCGTGATCCAGCGCGCCGCGCGCGAGGCCAATCATCTGCGAGCCGATGGCAATGCGCCCCTCGTTCAGCGTCTCGATGGCGATCTTGTAGCC
>PKYZ01000828.1:6146-10203 GCA_003132865.1 Bryobacterales bacterium | reverse complement strand
GTGCTGCTGATTGCGTGCGCCAATGTTGCCAATCTGCTGCTGGTGCGCGCGGCAGGCCGGCGAAAGGAAATGGCTCTCCGCCTGGCGCTGGGTGTGGGCCGCGGGCGTTTGATCGGACAACTGCTTACCGAGAGCGCGCTGCTGTCGATAGCCGGACTCGCGGCGGCCCTGGCGCTGGGGCGCTGGGGGCGAGACCTGCTGTGGACCTTCCGGCCGCCCTGGATGTTAAGCGGCGATGCCGCTCTCAGGTTCGACGGCCGCGTGTTGGGCTTTACGCTGCTGATTGCCGTGTTGGCCACGCTGCTCTTCGGATTGGCGCCGGCCTGGAGTGCGACCCACACCGATCTGGCGACCGAGTTAAGAGAACGCCGCAGCCCATGGACGCGCGCGGGACATCGCGTGAATGTACGCAGCGTGCTGGTGATGGTGCAGGTGGCGCTGTCCGTGGTGGCGCTCACCGGCGCCGGGTTGTTCCTCCGCAGCCTGCGCAACGCGCAGGCGGTCGACCCCGGATTCGACGCGGCGCACATGGCCACGGTCGCGCTAAACGTGAAGGCGCGCGGTTTCACCGCAGCGGAGGGGCGGGAGTTTTACGCGCGAGTGCTGGAGCGCGCCGCAAGCTTGCCGGGAGTCGCAGCCGCGTCCCTGGCTTTCAATCCTCCGTTCACGGTGCAGCGGGCGCGGAGCATTTCCGTGGAAGGACAGGAGACCGGCACGGGACCCGGCGCGGTGGCGCCGATCGATCTGGTCGAGCCGGGATATTTTCAGACCGTGCGCATCCCCCTGCTGCGCGGCCGTGCGTTCACCAGCGGCGACTCGGAGAGCGCTCCGCGCGTGGCGGTGGTGAATGAAACCATGGCGCGGCGCTTCTGGAGCGGGAAAAATCCCATTGGCGCGCGCTTGCGCTTCTTCGGCGAAAGCGCGCCGGTGGAGATCGTGGGAGTAGTGAAGGACAGCACTTACATGAGTCTGGGACAGGCGCCCCAGATGTTGATTTATCTGTGCCTGCGGCAAAACTATCTGCCCGCCGTCACCTTGTGGGTGCGCACCACCGGCGCACCGGAGGCGATGCTGGGCGCGGTGCGGCGCGAGGTGCAGAGTCTCGACCGCGATGTGTTGCTGTCGGATCTCCAAACCGCCATGCAAGTGAGTCACGAGTTGCTGTGGGCGCCGCGCCTGGGCGCCGTACTGTTCACGGCTTTCGGCGCGCTGGCCGGACTGCTCACCGTGGTCGGCCTTTACGGGGTCATTTCCTATTCGGTGGGGCAGCGCACCCGCGAGCTTGGAATCCGCATGGCGTTAGGTGCGCAGCCCCGCGCCGTGTTACGGCAAGTCCTGGCGGAAGGGGCGCTTCTGGTGTTCTGGGGATTGGTGCTGGGGCTGGTTGCGACCATCACGATTGCAGGCGTACTCAATAGCCTGTTGTTCGGCGTGAGCGCACGCGACCCGCTGACTCTCGGCGTGGTGGTGGCGGTCCTGTCGGTGACGGCGTTGGCGGCCTGTTCAGCGCCGGCCCTGCGCGCCGCGCGCATCGATCCGATGGTGGCGCTGCGAGATGAGTGACGCTGCTTCGTGGGGCGGACTCCTCCAGTCCTGCGGCCGGCGTCCACGCCGGCCTGTTCGTGCCCGGAGCGGGTCCTGGAGGACCCGCGCAGACCTGGAGGTCTGCCCCACAGCGGTCAGTTGGCGGGCGCCGCTTTCTGAAACTCCATCTCCCACTCCACGGGCCGCGCCGCTCCGGCGAAGCTGACCGTCAGAAGATCGCCGGCAATGCGCCGGTCGACCGGCAGTTCCGCGCCGCCTTGCATAGCCACCCGCAATCGCGCCAGGGTCAGCCCACGGGGAACGTGAACCCATAGGACATAAGGCTCCGCGGGAACCGTCGCGGCCTCGCCCGCGAGCTTGCGGGCGGCAGCATTCCATGACAGCTTTGCGACGGAATAAGCGCCGGTAATGTGCCGGGAAGTACCTAACACTTGCGGCCTGTCCAGTAACCGGTGAATCAGCAAGACCCGCGTATCGTACGGCTCGATCTCCACCTGCAACCGGTTCTGTGCGACGCCCACCAGCCGTTGGTTCCAGAAATCGAGAACTATGTAGCGCGCGCCCGCATCGAGACCCAGCTTCTCCACCAGGTCCAGGTCGCGAGTGGTTTTCTCGCTCCGCCAGTTGGTCAATCCCACTACATCATAGTTGCCGGAAGGCGCATCCACCTTCAGATCCAGAATCTCGGGATAGTTGTGGATATAGAAGTCCGCCTGCGTGTGTTTGAAGGTGTCCCAGCGCATGTCGGTGCCGCGGCTGTATAGATCGACAGGGAGGATCGGCATGGTGGGCATGGTGGCCTTGAGCAGCTTCACGCGTTCCGCCGGCAACTCCGGCATGACGCTGGCCAGCGGATAGGCGACGCCCGTCAGCGCCACGTAAGTGACCAGCGTGCGGGCTTCGGCGGAGGTGACGCCGAATCCGGTCATGGGATCTTCGCGCGTGCGGGCGGTCGACACCACGATGCGCGGGCGCTTGCGCATGGCTTCCTCTACCGTCATCGGCAAGCCCAGCTCGAGGCCTTCGCCAGGCATAACGTAGACTGCCACGTGGTTCAGGAACGCGTTGGCATTGATCGAGCTGAAAAGTGGATGCATGCCTTGCCAGTTGTTGTAGAGATCGTGGCCGTTGAAATAGGAGTTGAAGAAGCCGATGCCATTCAAAGGCGTGCCCGCGGGGCATCCTTCTATGAATCGCCGGGGGCCCAGCGTGTCGCGAATCACCTCCAGCCGATGCCGGTAAGCCGCCAGGAGGTCCGCCGCGCTGTCGTGCAGACGCGCGCGATCGACAGCCGGAACATATCGCGGCAGCGCGTGCTCGCCATCGAACTTGTAGTACTCGAAACCCCAGTCGTCCAAGGTCCGGAACATGCGCTTGAGAAACGCCAGAACTTCGGGATTGCCGGAGTCCAGGGCGGGCGTCGCATAATCGAGCACGAGGTTGCCTTGCTTGTCTCTGAGGTACCATTCGGGATGCTCGGAGACGGCTCCGGCATAGGCGTTCGGAACGATCCAAATGCCCGCTTGCAGGCCCTTCGACTGGATGTAATCCGCCAACCACTTCGGGCCGTGCGGGAACTTCCGCGCGTCCCAGTTTTCGATCCAGTAGTGCTCGCCCTTGTTCCCGCGGTCGTAGCCATCGTCGAGCTGCACATACTGGAAGCCGTAGGGCTTCAGGTTTGCCGCCAGCCAGTCGGCGTTCCGGACGATATCTTCTTCGCGGACGGCTTCGTAGTAACTGGTCCAACTGGACCACACCATGGGCGCCGCGCGGAAGTAACTATCGTCGAAGGGCTTATAATACGGTACGCCGAGCGACTTGGTGAAATACTCCGGAATCACGCGGATCGTGGCGTTCCCCTCGATGGGCATGGTGACGTCGAACAGGTCCGCGTCTTCGGCGTTGCGCCTGAGCACGGTCCGATCGGTGAACTGGATGGCCGTGTCCGTCTGGCGGTCGAAGAGACTGTGGAAGATGGGGCTTGACACCCTGCCGAGCGCGAAGTACATACACTCGGGATTGCGGCGCGGCAAAAACGAAGGATTGTGGGTCTCGGCGCCGCCATACCCATCGGCCACTTCCGAGGTTCCCACCCAGTCCACGGGCGTGCCTTGCGGGTCGAGCAGCCGAGCCACGACGCGGTTCGCGGATGCCGGCGCCACCGCAGTAATAACCGCGTTGGCGACGGTGCTCGAAATCTTCAGCGTCTCCGGGCCCAATTCGAACTGCCAGGCGGTGCGGGGCTGCGCGGTCCGCACGACGAACGTGTTCGGACTGCCCGGCGCCGGCGCCCAGTGGTCCAGGCGATGCAGCCGGTTGCCTTCCCGTAAGTTCAGGCGAACGTCACCGAGCAGGATACCCAGAGTGCTGTGGCTGATGGTCAGCGTGCCGCGGGCGTGGTCTTCGGCGATGTTCCACGGGCCGCCGGTCTGCGCCGGCGCCGCGGCGAGCGTGGTCCCGATGGCGATCAGGAGGGAGAGCTTGGTCATGGTTATTCGTGGGGCAGGACTCC
>PKYZ01000828.1:0-6110 GCA_003132865.1 Bryobacterales bacterium | reverse complement strand
GCGTCCAGCGGAACGGCGCCTTGACGCCATCCACCTCGCGATAATCGGCGTAGTCGATCTGGGTGGGATTGCGCCCAATGGGCGTGTCGGTGTAGCGCACCTGCCGCAGCAGCAAGCCGGACGACTGGTCGAAGTAAAGCCTCACCGGCGGCTGGCCCTGGCGCGTGCAGATCAATGCATAGGCTGGGCGGTCGCCGATCTTTTCGGGATGCCCCACGCGGAATCCGCTGAAGATCTCCTTGATGTGCGTGGCGAAGTAGAAATCGNNCGAGCCCGGCGGCTTCGGCTTCCGGCCCCGACATGTCGCGCGCCGGGCGCCCGGTATTGCCGAGCCATCCGCCCTGGCCGTCGAAGGCGGTGATACTGTCGCCCGACGCCGAATGCGTCACGGACATGCGCTTATTTGGAGCTTTGGCGAAGACTTCGATGGGTGTTTCATGGCCACTGAAGGCGATGTTGCCCTTCGACACGCGAGTCGAAATTTTGTGCAGCGCTTCGGCGCCGCCCACCGCCGCGACGTATTTTTCGAGGATTTGATCGGCGGTAGGCGCCGCGGTAGTGGAGGCGGCCGGGGCGGCTTCGGCGTGCTCGGGCTCCGCATCGCTGGTGAGGACCGGCGGCGTTCCCACTGGGTCGTGACTGCCGCGATGGCAGGAATAGCACGTCACTTCCTTGCGGCCGCTGAAGCTGTCCTTATTGATGGCCAGCGTCATGGCGATCATCTTGCGCGCGGTCTTCTTAGCCGGCTTGTCGTCGGAATCGAACTTGCCCTCCACGTGGCAGAAGTCGCATTCCACTCCGAGCGAGGCCGCGATGAATTGCATGGCGGGGAATACTTGATCGGCCGGCGTGCCTTGCAGCGCTTGAATGTTCTTGAAAGCCTGCTCGGCGGTCTTGCCGGCCGGGGCGGGCTGGGCGCGGGCCGTCACCGAGAGGGTCAAGGCGCATGTCACTACGGCTGCAACAGGTAAAGCTCGCGATTTGGAGTGCATTTATAGAGACTACCACTTGCAGGGGATAGGCGCAGGCGCTTGGGCCTGCTACACTAAAGCGACAATCCAGCCCGGAACTCCGCACTGTCTGTGAAACGGTCCGCAGTTTCGGCGCACTATGCAGATGGAGGAATTATGAGATTTGCCGGTTTCACGCTCGCGTTAGCGGGCATTTTCGCGGGTAACGCGCTGGGGCAGGCGCCCACAGTCGGCGGCCTGTTGAACAACTACAGCTACACATTGCCAGGGCTGCCGAATTACGGCATTGCGCAAGGTTCGATCGTCGCCATTTTCGGCACGAATTTCTCGTCAACGAACGTATCTGCGAGCCTACCCCTGCAAACCACGCTGAATGGCGTGACCATCAACGTGACGGTGAACGGCACTACCACGCAACCGTTGATTTATTTCGTAGGCCCCGGCCAGATTAATGCGGTTCTTCCATCGGCGACGCCGGTGGGCACGGGCACGATCGCGGTGACCACCAGCGCCGGCGCCAGCGCGGCCTTTCCCATCCAGGTGGTGGAAAGCGCCTTTGGTCTGCTGACGTTTAACAACGGCTCCGGGCCGGTGTCCGGCTACGACGCCAGCAATAGCTATGCCTCCATGAACTTTTTGGCGGCCAGCAACCCGGGCGACGTCCTGGAGCTATGGGGAACGGGGTTGGGCCCGGTACAGGACGATGCTACGGGGGGCGCCGTGAGCGCTCCGGCCGAGGTCTTAATCGGCGGCATTTCAGCCACCCTGAACTATCACGGACGGTCGCAGTTCATCGGGCTGGACCAGATTAACGTCGTGGTTCCCGCGGGGGTTTCCGGCTGCAATGTCTCGGTGGTGGTGGTGACCGGCAGTTACGTGAGCAACTTCGGGACGCTCGCGGTGGCCGCCAGCGGGCGCACCTGCGCCGACGCCTCTAATCCGCTTTCGACCGCCATTCTGGATAAAATCGCCCAAACGGGCACTTTCAGCATCGGCGTCGTTTCGCTGAACGAGATAACCACGCCAGGGATCGATGGGATCCCCGCCGGCACGACGGTAGTGACACTACCCGGCACGACCGAGAACGGTGGCGCCATCTTCTTTAAAATCACGGCCGCGCAATTCAACGCGGGAGCCCACGCCACGGCCTCAATCGGCAGTTGCGCCGTCAGTTTCTACAACGCGAGCGCCACTTCGCAGACCCCGCCTGCGGCATTTACGTTTACCTACTTGAATGCCGGCCCGGACGTCAATATCAACGGTCCGGACGGCGCCATTGCCATGCCTCTCCAGACCGTACAAAGCGGCGGCAACACCATCAATGTCTACAGCACTCCGCAAGCTGACACGTCGTTCATCCCGGCTTCCGGCGGCACTTTCAAGTTCGATAACGGCAGCGGCGGCCCGGACGTGGGCGCTTTCACCGCGCAACTCCAGATGGCGTCTCCGTTGGTGTGGTCGAACATGGGCAGCATCTCCACGGTGACGCGTTCGAATGGGCTCACGGTGAATTGGACCGGCGGCGATCCCAGCACCTACGCCAGCATCACGGGCCTTTCGTTCGGATCCGTGAACGGCAGCATCACGGACTTTGTGGTGGGCGACTTCACCTGCCAGGCGCCCACTTCGGCGGGCACGTTTACAGTGCCTTCCGCTGTGTTGCTATCGTTGCCCGCGAGCACCACGATTGCGGGTATTTCCTTTTCGGCGCTGTCGGTGTCCAGCCATACGGGCCCGGTGACTTTTACCGCTACGGGCCTGGACGTGGGTTGGGCGGAGGCGAGCGTCGAAAACACCATCACGGTAACGTACCAGTAGGCACACACCGGTCCCGGCGGGGCATTGAGCGGGTCCAGGGGGACCCGCGCAGACCAGNNGGTCTGCCCCACCGGAGCGATCGTCGTATCTATTGAGTTTCGCTTAATACAGTTTCGTCCACGCAAGGCCGAATAAAGGCACACCGCCGCACACCGTTGTCAACGTCCGTGCGTCACCATGCCTTGGCTATGCGCAATGCAATTGCCGAAGCCTCTCCTGCTAGAGTAGAAGATGTGCATGAAGGTGCTAATAACCGCTGTAACCGTTTTGTCATTAAGTGGCCGGCTAATGGCTCAGTCGTCCGATGCTCCGGCTTTCGAGAACTGGAACCTGTATTATCAGGCTACGTCGATCGGCCAGACTCACGGGACCTTCAATGCTCCCTACACCGGGCCGCTTAGCCTGCAAGACTATCGCGAGGACGACGTATCCCTGACCACCACGCTGTTCTTCGATGCGCGGNNCAGCGGCGTCAATGGACTGGCGAACCCATCGAACGGCGAACTGCCGCGGGTTGCCACCGCGACGCCCAAGCCGTATATTGCACGGCTGTATCTTTCTTACGACTTCGGCTTCGGAGCGGAGAAGGAACACGTGGAGAGCGATGCCAACCAAGTGGCGGGCGAGCGGCCGATGGTGCGCTACACCATCACGGCCGGCCGCTTCTCCCTCACGGATTTCTTCGACAACAATGCCTACACGCACGATCCGCGCACGCAATTCATNNTGTACAACGGCGCCTGGGACTATCCGGCGGATACGCGCGGCTACACCTGGGGCTGGGTGCACGAGTTGCACACGCGCAACTGGTCGTGGCGATATGCCAGCGCCGCCGAGCCCAAAGTGGCCAATGGGGGGCGCTTCGACCGCCGCCTGTTCGTAGATCGCGGCGACGTCTTCGAAGGCGAGCGGCGATACACCTTGGGCAGCCATGCGGGAACCATCCGGTTGCTTCAGTATTTCAACCACACGCATTCAGGCAGCTATGCGGATGCGATCCGGCTGGGCGAGCAGACTGGAACGGCGCCGGATGTCACTGCCGTGAAGCATTTCGGAACGCTGAAATATGGAACCGGCGTGAACCTGGAGCAGGAAGTCACGCACGATACGGGCTTCTTTATGCGCCTGGGATGGAACGACGGGAAGACCCAGGATTTCGCCTTCACCGCAATCGATCGCCTGGCCAGCGGCGGCGTATCGGTGAAGGGTACGAAGTGGAAGCGGAAGAACGATACCGCCGGCACGTCCTTCACGGCCAGCGGCATTTCCGGCGTGCATGCCGTCTACCTGGCGCACGGCGGCCTCGATTTTCTGATCGGAGATGGGACCCTCAACTACGCGCCGGAATACGTTTGGGAGAGTTACTACCGCGCCAGGCTGTTCCCGGGCTTGTTCGCCACCTTCGATCTGCAGCACGACAACAACCTGGCGTTCAACCACGATCGCGGGCCGGTTTGGATCGAGAGCGTGCGGCTGCACATGCAGTTTGGGCTGCGGCCCTTCTCGGCCAAATAGCCGACCAAATGAAGAGCGCGCGATAATGGTAGTTGATCCGCTTCAATAGATGTCCGACCGCGCTGGCCGTGGCCCTTTGCGCGCTGCCCGCTTCGCCCGCGGAACCGGAGTACTTCGTGCCCACCCACCGTTTGCCGGGCATCGGGGTCGGCCGCCAGGTTCTGACGGACGAGACACTGGCGCGGCGAACGGAGGCCATGATCCAATCGCAGACCTTCGGCATCATGCGCGAACCGCTGGCGGCACAGGGCGCCGAGCGCATCCACGGTTCCGGTTTGCAGCGTCTGTTCCGCGATGGCGAGCGCAAGAGCGGCTTCCCGGCATCGGTGTTGCAGGCGATGGCCTATCTGGAGAGCTGGGGGATTGCGAACGCCGAGAGTCCGGCCGGCCCGCGCGGCATCCTGCAGATTTCCGAAGCCACCGGCAAACGCATGGGGCTGCGGATCGTCTACGCGACGCGCCATCGCACGATCAAGACGCAGACTGCGGTGCGGAACAAGCACGGCAAGCTGGTGTATCGCACAGTGCGCCACAAAGAGAACTACACGGTCCTGGCGCGGGACGATCGACTGAAGCCCGAGAAGGCCATCCCCGCCGCGGCCATGTATCTGGCCGGAATGGAGCAACGCTACGGTGGCCGCGATTGGGCGATCTGGGCCTACCACTGCGGCGAAGGCTGCGTCGCCGATTTCCGGGCGATGGCGAAAAGCACCAAAGGGTTGGACGATCCTCCCGCCAGCGTGGCCAAGGTCTTCTTCGGCTGCAGTCCCGTATGGAATCGCGAGCTCTGTGAAGCCATTCACGCGCAGATGGATCGCGACTACTCGCCCACTTATTGGTTCCGCGTGATGCGGGCGGAGCAGTTGTTGCGCATGTATCGGGACGACCCGGTGGAGTTCCGGGATTTGGCCGCGGAATACAAGTATTCGGCGGCTCCGGCGCAGAGGGCGCCGGACCGGCTGTCGGCCTGGTTGAAGCCGCAAGATCTGATTTACGAGACCGGCGATCTCATCCGGAACGAGGAGGGGAGCAAGCTGGTCAGCGCGCCGGACGCCCCGGAGTTCTTGGGTTACCGAGTGCATGGGCACACGCCCCCGCTTGGGAATGACGAGAATGACAACTGGCGGTTGAAGGCGCTGCCCTCGACCATAGGAACGCTGGCATATATTGCATTCGAGACGCGCCGGCTCTATGAGGCCCTGCGCCCCGGGGAAACATTCGTGCCGCTGGCGGCCACCGCGCTGGTTCTTCCCAAGGCCGAGGGCGGTTCCGCGGAGGGTGTGCAAGGCGCGCGGATGCTGGACCACGCCAGCGGACAGGTGTTCGACCTTTCCGCTTCCGGGCTTCCGCCCGGCGAGTGGGAGTGCCTGCAGTTTGTGCTCGACGACCTGGGATGGAACGGCTCTCTGGGTTTCATCGAGGAGCCGCCGGGGAGGCAGACGATGCACATTGGGTGTTCGCCCTCGTCGCGGGATTTCTTCGCGCAGGTTTTCGAGGAGACGCAAGCGGCGTTGCGCGATCGGCGCGCGCCACCGGCGCCACCGGAGGCGCAGTGAATTTGGCGACGTAAATGGTCCGAAAGGCATCCCCGGGGGCCTTGACGTGGACAGCGATGCCTTTTTGTTATGAACATTGAAAGGAAGCTCGCGCAGCGGACATTTCGCAGTTTGAGGAGGAGAATAGAAGTGGACTCTGTTGTAGCAGATGTGTTGAGGAAACCGCTGCCTAGCTAGCTAGCTATGCATCGACGGACGCAGGCACAGGGACGGGTGCCGTCTGCGCAGTAGGTCTCTGGCCGCTTGGTGT
>PKYZ01000157.1 GCA_003132865.1 Bryobacterales bacterium | reverse complement strand
GATCGACGAGCGCAATTCCGGCTGGGATGGTATCCCAGGCCCGTAGGTCGGAAACGGGCACGCTGAGCCCTCGCTAAGACTGCCGCTGCTTCAATTCAAAAAATGGTAGCTCTTTCCTTTGCAGCGAGACACGTGGAGCCAGGGTCCGGCAATTACTGGTGCTGGTGAGCATTTGCCGATCGCTGTCCGATGCAGGATTCCAATCCTCAAGCGGACGGAAACGCCGAGGCAAGAAGCCGTGACGAGTGGCGGTCTGATCGGAGTGCTGACACCGTGCTGCGCGACGGGGGCGCGGATACCGACTCCGGCGGACGGCGCAGGGGCAGCGAGCGCGTTGGAAGAGGGGNNGTTTCGCCCCAACTGGCCCAGCCCCCAACGCCTAAAGACGCGCCACCCGATCAAACCAATGAATGCGCGGAACCAGGGGTCACACCCAGCCGCTGCGAAACAGGGCAAAACTGGCCAATAGGCTCCTCCGCGCCAAAGCTCACCCAGGGAGCGACGCCCGCACGCCTCGAAAACACCAAAACATACCCTGCCAAACACCCTGCGGACAGGCCATGGGATACCTCCGGAATACCTCTGCCCAGCCCGGCGTCATTTCGCGTTAGACTCGCGTTATTAGACGCGGAAACTGACACCAGGCTGTCGATGCGCACTTCGCCGCTGGCGCCGGGAGTGATCTGCCGGTAGGTGGCTAACTGGAACGCGTAGTCGGGCGAAACACAGGAAGGCCGGCGGGATGCCGTTTTGAAATCGATCAGCCGCCCTTCCACGTCCAGCACGTCGACCCGGCCCCGGACCGCGACACCGCGGATCTCACCCTGCACATCGAGTTCGACTGCGGCGGGTTCTACTGTTGGCGCCACTTCGTCCATGTACTTGGCAACGAGTCTTTCACCCAGCCGGCGCAGGTCTCCTTGACTCTCGCCGGAGGTGAACTCGGTCTAGGGAACCTGTTCCATCCAGGCCTCCCGAAAGACCATGACGACTCCGGTGGTTTCCAGGTCTTCCTGGGTTTCGAGTTTCTCCCGGAAATTGACTTCGAGGGCCTGGTGAACAGCCAAGCCCAGAGCGAGCGAGCTGTTCTTCCGCTCGGGTAATTGGAGTCTGTACTTGAACCACCACCGCGCCGGACAATCGAGGAAGCATCGGACTTGGCTCGGCGAGAGCGCCGGAGCCGGATCGGTCTTGGCGGCCAGGGGGCCGCCAGTCGCCGGTGATTTGGTGACCGCCACTCCCGGCGCCGCGACCGGCTCGGTGGAAGGACTCTCCGGAAGAGGAGTAAGGAGCGGCAGGCCCTGCATGGCAGGGAAGGCCAACTGCACGAGGCGAGCAGACGTCAGGGCTGTTCTCAGCGCTGATCCCATGACACACCTCGCTCCCGCATCGCCTGGATGAACATGGTCAGACCAATGGCCCGGATATCTTCGCTAGTGAACTGGAGCGAATAGTTGCGCATGCGGGCTCGGGACTCGACGCGCTGCGCGATTTCCGCCGCCCCGCTCATGGCCAGCTCCATGGCCGTTATCCCGGCGCCGGTCACCGGAACCGGAAGCAAGGTGCCGTCGGGAGAGGCCTGCAAATCCAGGGGCCTCGCGGTTTGGTGTGTGCTACCATTGCGATGGTTCTGGGCGTTAGCGTTCGGGACTGTTGCCGCGGCGTCTGGAGTGTTTTCCGACCCTACCGGACGCCGCGGTTCCTCTATTCCTTCTCACGCGCCACTCGATCCAGCGCTTGTTCTCTTCGCGCAGTTCGGCCTTGCAGATTTCAAAGATCTCGCGCGCCCGGATTCCGAGTTCGCGAATCTGCTGTGCCACCACCGGCGGCACGTACATGACCCGATCGCCTTCGAGTGAGTACATGACCTGTTCGCCATAGCGTCCTTCGACGCGTTTTCCGTCGTCCCAGCGGAGGGCTACCTCGACTGGGGAGTTGGTGTTGAATCGTAGAATTCCATTCGTCATTGTTGTTCTCCTTGTTCCTGTTCTTCGGGCGGTTCTAATCCATCGTCTGGGGGTTCCGGAAAATCGTCCGGAGGTTCCAGCTCTTCTTCCTGTTCCTCTTCCGGCTCGTCTCAACCTGGTGGCCGGCTTCCCCGCAGAATGGGCGGCGGCCATCCGTGCCTGCCTGGAGCGCAATCCCGCACGCCGGCCCCAGAGCGCCGGCGAAGTGGAACAGATGCTCCGTGGTGTAGCCAGCACAGGGCGTCCGATTTCCAGGAGGGCCGCCATCGCTATGGCCGCGGGCGGCGCGGCCGCCGTCGCTGGATTGCCGCTGGTTTTTCACCATCGCACAAGAACCGTCGTCCCGGAGGCCAAACGGCACTATGAGCTGGGAGAGATGTTCGCGAATCGGCGGACCCGGAACGACTTGGCCAACGCCATCAATGAGTCTGAGAGCGCGGTCCGGATCGACCCGGCCTATCCCGATGCGTGGGTGGGCCTCGCGACGCTTACTCGGCAATGGCAAACTACAACTTCATGCAGCCGAGGGAAGGGCTTGACAAGGCTCGCCAGGCTGCCGCCCGAGCCGTTCAACTGAGCCCGGATTCGGGCCGGGCGAATGGGGCCATTGCTTACGTCATCGCTATCGACGTGCGGCGGTGGCTGCAGGCGCGGTCGTATTTCGAGCGGGCGGTCCGGCTGAGTCCTCGCGAGCCGCTCATCCGGCTTTGGTACGGGGCATGGCTCGGCAAGGTAGGGCAATCCTCCGCCGCGGTAGCCCAGTTGAACGCCGGCCTTGAGCAGGACCCGGCTTCATTCAATCTCCATCACCAGCGCGCTGTCGAGTACTTTCGCGCAAAACGCTTTCAGGAATCTCTGGCCGAGGCCCGCGCACTGGTGCGTCTGCAACCATACGAAGCGAGCTCGCACCTGAGCCTTGCCCGCGCGCTGGAATGGGCGGGAGAGTTTGCGGAGGCGCGCAAAAGCTGCGACGAAGCGGCAAAGTACGGCAACACCCCCGCCGCAACATGCGGCCGCGGCTGCGTAGAGGCCGCTGCCGGCAACCTGTCGGAGGCGGAGCGCCTCGCTTCGCAAGTGTACCAATACTGGAAGAACAATCCCTTTGAGACGCTGTCGGTCGCGCAACTCTTCTCCCGTTTGCGGGGACCCCAAGACATAGTCGCAATCCTGGACGAAGGGTATCCTCGGGACGACAGCACCGTGCTGGGGGCTCCGGCCAGCCCCTACTTCGAGAAATGGCGCCAGGAACCAGGCATCCGGGGATTCTTCCGCAGGCTAGGCCTTCCAGCGTGATTTCAGTGCTTTTGGGTCGTCAAGCTTCTTGCCGACTACACCCATGGCCCGTGTGAATATTTTGGCAGCCGCATCGAATTCGGCCGTTTCGAAGGACGTCATGAGATCGTGATCTGTCCAAGCCGACACGGCGACAACGTAAGGCCTTGGGTCAAGCAAGTCCAGCGGCCTATCGGCGTCCGTAACCATGCGGGTGACCTCAATCTTGACCGGATTGGCAGCGCCAACCACATGCAAAGGTCGTTCAGGTTAAGGCTTGGGCCTGTGAACTCCCCGCCACGGGTGTGCGACATAGAAGTGGAGGTCAAGCCCGGCGCGCCTCCCAAGAGTCTTCAAAGCGGCCATTGAAGTGACAGCATCGCAGAGCCAGGATGGCGTTCGCCGCGTGTACGGTCCAGAACATGCCCGACTGCTTGCAGCGGGAACCGATCACGGTCTTGCGGGCGGCTTCGATGACACCCGAGCCGACAAACAGGTGCTGGCTGCGGAATTCGGGGTAGCGCATGCGCGAGGTATTGGTTTCGAAGTAGTTAGCCGTGGTGCGGATGGCTTCGGCCAGTTCCGGATTGGATGAA
>PKYZ01000665.1 GCA_003132865.1 Bryobacterales bacterium | reverse complement strand
TGTATCTGCTGTTCGCCATGGCCGCCTTCACCAGCGCCGAGATCCGGCGCTCGATGCAGAAGCGGCTGACGGTGGCGCGCAGCGGATTGCGCCGGTTCCACCCGCGGCTGGCGGCGCTGACGGCCGTCATCACGGTAGGCATTCTGGGGCTCACCGCGGGGCTCTTCTTCATGCTGCCGCGCACGGCCGATGCGGCGCTGCGGCGGCTGGTGTCCAAGCGCTTCTACCTGCCGGGATTCTCGAACCAATTCACGCTGGGCGAGATCGGGGAAATCAAGACCACCTCCCGCCCCGTGATGCACGTGCAGTTCTCAGATGGCCAAGCGCCGGCGAACCTGAAATGGCGCGGCGCCACTTTGAGCGATTTCAACGGCCGGGCATGGTTCGAACCTTCCACCGATCCACGCTGGATTCCGGCCGTCGCGAAAGGCGTCTTTCAGCTTGCCGACGATCGGCAGCGCAGGCGTCTGGGACGGAGCGTCCATTACCACATCCGCTTGAACAGCATCGATTCGGACGTTCTGTTCTTCGCCGGGCGCCCCGATAGCGTCTACCTGAAGCAACTCACCATCATGGCCCGTGGGGATGGCAGCTACCGGCTCGGGCACCCGCCGGCGGAAGGGTTCTTCTACGATGTCTACGGCTGGCTGGGCGATACGGGAGCCGAGGATTTCCTGGGTACGCGCGAAAGAAGGCAGTACCTGAGCCTGCCACCCATGCTTGATCCGCGGATTCCGGAGTTGGCGCGCAACACCGTGCGCGGTCTGGATAACGATGCGGACCGCGCTTTCGCCGTGGCGCGGTACCTGCGCCGCGCCTACGGCTACACGCTGGAACTGCCCTCGCACGAGGTCGCCGACCCGCTGGCCTACTTCCTGTTCACGCGCAAGAAGGGGCACTGCGAGTACTTCGCTTCGGCGATGGCGGTGATGCTGCGCACGCTGGGAATTCCGTCGCGCCTGGTGACCGGTTTCCAGAGCGGCATCTTCAATCCGCTGACGGATCTGTATGTGATCCGCGCGTCCGACGCCCACAGTTGGGTGGAAGCATGGCTGCCCGGCCGCGGCTGGACGACGTTCGATCCGACGCCGCCGGACCCCTCGCCCGGCGCCAACGCGCTGCTCACCAAGCTGGCTCTCTATGAGGACGCGGTGGAGACGTTCTGGCAGGAGTGGGTAGTCAGCTACGACCTCGGCCATCAGGCCACGCTGGCCGATCGCATGGAACAGGCCGGCCGGCGCGTCAGTCTGCGCTGGCTCGACCGCATGTTCGACATGGGGGACAACTGGACGTCCGCGCGATCGTGGCTGGTCCACACCGGCCTGTGGTGGCTGCTGGCGCTCGCCTGCGGAGTAGTCGGCGCGTGGTCGGCGCCAAAGCTCTGGCGTGTGTGGCGCACGCGGCTGGGAGTGTGGCGGCTGCGGCGCGGGCAGGTGAGCGTAGCCGATGCCACGCTGCTCTATCGACGCATGCTAAAGCTGTTGAAGCGGCGCGGCTATGAGAAGCCGGCTTGGTTCACGCCTTACGAATTCGCGTGCTCGCTGCCTCCTTCGGAAATGGGAATGCTGGTGCTGCAATTCACTTCGGCGTACAACGCGCTCCGCTTCGGCGGGCAGGCGGATGCGGCGCCGCGGCTTTCGGTGCTGCTGGAGGAGTTGGAGGGGAGGCGACAGTGAGGGCAAGGATGCGAGCAACAAGGACCGAACCCGCCCCAACCGGCGCAAATAGGGCTGCTGGACAAATGGCTGCGCGTCTTATCTATCTCGGCGCTCGCCGGTGAAGTATTCGCTAACCGCGACACGGGTCTGGAGTGGCTTCAATTCAAACGCCCAGCCCGGCGCTACTCCGCTCCACGCCATAGAAACGGAGTCGGGTTGTCAGGAAGTCGAGGACATCTTGGGCCGCATAGAATACGGCGTGCTTGGCTGATGTGAGCTTTTCGGGTATGCCGCGCCAGCCATCCATCCTACGATGGGAAGGTGCGCGGCTATTCGGGGGGCGTTGGAACTCAAGAGGCACTAAGGTCCTCTACATGAGCGAGAGCCGGGCACTCGCCGTCCTTGAGGTGTTAGTCCACCTCACCAACACGCTGCCGGGGACAAGCGGCAGACCCCACTTCCCGAGGAACAAGTGCTGACCCGATCGGGCAGGGTTTCCTCTCGATTGCGGCGGCCTGCAGAGCGCGCTTGGCCGACGGCGTCAGCCGAAGGTCGAGTCTCCGATTGCGGGTTTCGGTGTCCGGCATGGCGGCGTTCGTTCCAGAACGTTTACAGGATCAGTCGAGCACAAATGCCCAGACAATATCATGACGTACCCATACAGAGAGTGCTTAACCGGTTTGGGGATTTCCGACGGAAACCGCTCCCTGCCTTGACGGGGTGCCCTCTGGGCCCGGCTCCGAATGGGTGTGGTACGGAGCCGCGCGCGTAAGCAAGCGGTTGCGCAAACAATAGCGTCGCCCTGTTTAACTATGCCTGGAAACGGACCATGATGCCGAGTCTCGGAAAGGTCCTCATATCGCGGCTTAAGTTAACGCTTATGACCAGCTAGGAGGCCTGGCCTGGCGGGCTGCCCCCTTACTTCGTCAGACCCGCCACGTAGACCGCGCGGTACCCGTCCACTTTCGCCTCGGTGCCGATCGCTTTGACGATGTGTCCCATATGCTCGGCGCCCGCCGTGCGGATGTCCACGCCGCCATCGCGCCGCGGATCGTGCTCCTCGGGCATGAGCATATACAGCGTGCCATCCTTGGTGAGCAGGCCAATGGGCTGGCCGTTTTGGGCGCACTTCTGGCCGCAACTGCGGTGCTTCTCGCCGTGCTTGCCCAGTTGCAGGTAGCAGGAGAAGTCCACCAGCTCGCCCACCAGCGTCACCTCGTGGCCCGGCTCCGGCTTCTTATCCACGCCGGCCGCGATAGTGGTCGCCGACCAGGGTTGCTCCGAACTGTGCCCCAGCGTGGCGGCCGGCGCGTCGTATGTGCCGGTCTCCACCTTCATTTCAGGATGCAGGATGGCGCCGTCTTGGGCCATCAGAAGGGCCGCCGCGAAAGTGATCGACGCCCCGGACAGAACAGCTTTGGAAAGATTCGACATAGTTCCACCAGTGTACAACGAGAGTTGACGCTGCGGCGTGCGAGGCGCGCCGAGCGCGCCGAGCGGGTCCAGGGGGGTCTGCCCCACTCACGCTACAATAGTCACCGTGAAAGCATTGGTACTCATCCTGCCCCTGGCTGCCGCGGCCGCAGCGCTAGCTCAGCAAGCTCCCGCACAACACAAGGTCGAGCTGCTGTGGCCCGGGGGTGCTCAAGGAGCCGTGCCCGGAGCCGTCGGCACCGAGGACTCCGACAAGCCCAGCCTCACGGTCTATCCCGCCCCGGAAAAGTCCGCCGTCCAAACCGCCGTGATCGTTTGCCCCGGCGGCGGATACGGCTTCCTGGCCAAGGATCACGAAGGCGACCAGATCGCGCGCTGGCTCAATTCGCTGGGCATCCAGGCGTTCGTGCTGCAATACCGCATCGCGCCACGCTACCACTATCCGGCGCCGCTGCTGGATGCGCAACGCGCCATTCGGTTCGTGCGCGCGCACGCTGGCGATTACCGGATCGCGCCCGGCCGCATCGGCATCTGGGGATTCTCGGCCGGCGGTCACCTGGCCTCCACTGCGGGCACGCACTTCGATGGCGGCGATGCGAATGCCGCCGACCCCATCGATCGCGTGAGTTCGCGCCCGGATTTCATGATCCTGGCATACCCGGTGATCTCCTTCACCACGCCCTATACCCATCAGGGATCGATGCACAACCTGCTGGGCGACAACCCCGACCCCAAGCTGGTGAACAGTCTCTCCAACGAAACGCAGGTGACGGCCCAGACGCCGCCTACCTTCCTGTTTCATACCAACGAAGACAACGGCGTGCCGCCCGAGAACAGCGTGCTGTTCTATCTGGCTCTGCGCAAGGCCGGCGTGCCGGCCGAGATGCACATCTACGAGCGCGGCCCGCACGGCGTGGGCCTCGCGCCCACCGACGCCGTCCTGGCCAGTTGGGCCGGCCGGCTAAAGGATTGGCTTGAGATTCGCGGCCTACTCCACTAGCGCACCGGCGGCACTCATCCCGCTGCCCAGCCTGACGCCTGCCAGCGTGGTCGACATCGTGGTGGTCGCGTTCCTGATCTATCAAGCCCTGATGATCGTCAAGGGCACGCGCGCCGGCCACATTCTGATCGGCATCCTGATCATGGTGGCGCTCTATGTGGTCGCGCTGTATACCGGCCTGGAAGCGCTACGCTCGGTGCTTTCGTATATTGTGCCGTACCTCGCGCTGGCCGTGATCATATTGTTCCAGTCCGAGATCCGCCGCACGCTGGCGCGCCTGGGACGCAAGCGCTGGTTCGCGCGCGGCTACCAGCGGCCGGAGTTCACGGAAGATATCCTGATCGCCGTGCGCCGCCTGGCCGCGGATAAAACCGGCGCGCTGATCGTCGTCGAGCGGGACATCGGACTGCGCACCTTCATCGAAAGCGGCGTGCGGCTGGACGCCCAGTTGTCGAGCGATCTGCTGCTGGCCATCTTTCATCCGGGCGGCGCCCTGCACGATGGCGCGGTGATCGTACAGAAGGACAGGATCACGGCCGCCAACTGCTTCTTGCCGCTGACCGTCAATCCGGCGGTGTCGTCCAGCTTCGGCACGCGCCACCGCGCGGCCATCGGCATCACCGAGGAAACCGACTGTCTGTCGCTGGTGGTTTCCG
>PKYZ01000716.1:2100-3451 GCA_003132865.1 Bryobacterales bacterium | reverse complement strand
ACTGGAGTCCTGCCCCACGATTGACTTGGGGACCCTAACTAAATCCAAATGGCGCCGCCTCCTCGTATAACCCTTGAAGTCTAACTTCACTCCAGGAGGGAATGAATGCGAGTAAACGCCTTCAGTGCATCTGCGGCCGTTCTGTTGGTGGCATCCGGCGCTTTCGCCGCCAGCCATCGCAACGGACCACTGCTGCTCGAAGATCAAACAGCCAACCTGAACGATTTCTACATCTTTCGCAGTTGGGAGCAAGGACATACCAGCAGCGTCGTGATGAGCATGAGCGTCCAGGGTTTCCAGAATCCGGATAACGGGCCCAGCTATTACAAGTTCTCCAATAGCGTCCTGTACCGGTTCAACGTCAACAATTCACGCGGTCTGGACGGTAATCCGGACATGCAGATCGATTTCGTCTTCGTCGATACGATCGCGCCGAATGCGCCCTTCGTGTCGTATTTGGGCCAGATCACGAGCATCGACGACCCGGGTATCTACTTGAAGGAAACCTACGTCGTGGTGATCCGGGACTTGGCCACCGGTAAGGCCAGCTTTTACTTCAACGACGTGAACGGCCACGTGCTTTCGGTGGCCCCGCCCAACACCGGCCCCAACGGCACGCCGAACTACGAGCAGAACCTCGGCCAGCCTTCCATATTCACGCTATCGAATGGCATGCGCGTGTTTGCCGGCCCGCGCGACGACGCTTTCTATTTCGATAGCGGCGCCACTTTCGATTACCTCAATTTCCGCGCTCCGGCGCCGGTGTTGTCCGGTGCTGCCGACCAAGGTCAGGGGGCTGCCTATCCCAACGCCGTGGACGGCTTTGCCGGCTACAACATCAGCCTGATCGCGGTGGAATTGCCCATCGACATGCTGACCGCGAACGGCTCGGTTCCGACGGACACCAAGGACACCAACGCCCACATCGCCGCCTGGGCCACGACTATGCGGCAGCAGGTAACCGTACGGCAAAGCCCCAACGATCCGGCGCAGTTCGGGGACTATGTGCAGGTCGACCGCGTGGGCAACCCGCTGACCGTCGCGTTGCTGATTCCGCTGGGCATGAAGGATTACTGGAACCGCAGCCTTCCTTCCAATGACCAGCAGTTCGCGCCGCTGATCGCCGATCCGTTCTTCGTGGATGCGGTGCTCAAGGGTGTCTACAAGCTCAACGTGCCGCCGGCGCCGCGCAACGACCTGTTAGGCGTGTTCGTGCCGGACATCACGCGCATCGACCTGACCACTCCGGGGATTCCTAACGCACAGCAGAGCCGCCTGGGTCCGCTGGGCGGAGACAATGCCGGATGGCCCTTTGGCGGGCGCCGGCCAGGCGACGACGTGGTGGATATCG
>PKYZ01000716.1:0-2090 GCA_003132865.1 Bryobacterales bacterium | reverse complement strand
GCCCCCGGCCTGCGGCGGCCTCCCAGGCCGCCCCTAAAGTGAGGACCTAAAATGCGAGCCATCTTCTCTTTCTTATTTCTCTGCTGCGTTTCGTCGGCGCAAGTGAACGAGCCCGACCGCCTGATGCAGGCATTCACGGATCGCGCGATGGCGGACCAGGTAGCCCGCATGGCGACCGATGAACGCATCAAAATGTACGAAACCCTGGCCAACTACAAGCCGGGCGATTTCCACTATCAAAGCCTGCTGGCCGGCGCCTTCATTCAAAAGATGCGCGAGACCATGGACCCCGGCTATCTGGACCGCGCCTCGAAGATTGTAGACGCGGTGCTCTCGGCCGACGGCGCCGATTATGAGGCGCTGCGGCTACGCAGCCAGATCGAGTTGGAGCGCCACAACTTCACCAAGGTGGCGGAGTACTCGCGCGAATTAATCGCCAGTTCACCTGAGGATCCCTGGAACTGGGGCACCCTGGGCGATTCGCTGATGGAATTGGGCCAGTACGATAAGGCCGCCGAGGCATACCAGCGCATGGTCAACATGCGGCCCGATCTGTCCAGCTACAATCGCGCATCGTATTATCGCTTCGTGTCCGGCGATGCCGCGGGCGCCATCGAAGTGATGAAGCGGGCTATCGGAGCGGGCAGCCGGTCGATGGAGAACGTCGCCTGGTGCTACGTGGATTTAGGCAACATGTACTTCAAGATTGGGCAGGTCGGCGAGGCCGAGCGCGCTTACCTGTCCGCCCTGCGGGCCTTCCCGGGCTACTATCCGGCGCACGCGGGACTAGGGCGCGCATACGCCGCGCAGGGCAAAATACCGGAAGCCATCGAGAGCTATAAGCGGGCGCAGGCCTCTGTGCCGCTGGTGGAATATGCGGGCGCCTTGCAGGATCTGTACGCGCTGGCCGGCCAGCCGGATGAAGCTCGCAAGCAGGCTGAAATGGTCGACATGATCGACAAGATGGAGCAGGCCAGCGGGCTGAACGTGAATCGGAATCTGGCCATGGCCTACGCGGATCGCGATCGCAAGCTGGATCGCGCCCTGGCGCTCGTTGAAGGAGAATTGCGCGGCCGGCGGGACATCTATACCTACGATGCGCTGGCTTGGGCGCTCTACAAAAACAAGAAATACGAGGAAGCCCGCAAGGCCAAGGAGAAGGCCCTGGAGTTGGGGACGCCCGAGCCGGCGTTTTACTATCACGCGGGGATGATCGAGCGCGCGCTTGGCCAGACGGACCAGGCGCGCAAGCATCTGCAGAAGGCCCTGGCGCTGAACGCGCGCTTCGATCCGCGCCAGGCGCCCCTGGCCGTGGCTGCATTAAAGGAGATCGCACAATGAAACGTTTTGGCTTCTTTTTGCTTTGCGCCGGCGCGCTGGCGGCGGCCGACGATCCAGTAGGCCGCATGCTCAACGAAAAGCTGACTGTGGCCCAGCGTAACGATGCGTGCTTTGCGCTGCGCGGCAACCGTTCCCACGAAGTCATCGCCGCCATGCGCGGCGCTATGGCCAGCGAGGTGGTGCGGGCCTGCGCGGCGCGCAACCTGCGGGAAGCGGGCGCGGTGGACGAACTCAAAAGCGCCCTCTCTGCGCCGGAACCGGAAGTTCGCGCGGTGGCGGCCCGTGAGCTGGGCTCCTTCGAACGGCCGGAGCTGATGGAAGTGCTGGTGAAGGCGGCGCACGATCCGAGTGTGCTGGTCTCGACCAACGCCGTGATGGGTCTCGGCCAATATCATGACCGCGCCGTGCTGCCCTACCTGCTGGATCTGGCCGCGGGCGGCGGAGCAGTGGGTGTGGCCGCCCTGAGCCGCGCGGCGCAGTTCGATGAACCCGCCACCCTTCCGGTGGCCCGCAAGCTGCTTTCGGGCAACGATCCCGCAGCCAAACTGATCGCGCTGCTTATTGTGGGAGAGTGCGGCGACGCCGGCGATCTGCCCAAGCTGCGCGAATTGGCCGCCAAAAGCCAACCGCTGGGCACCCGCGGCCGCGGCTTCGGTTTGATGCCCGCACTGGACATCTCGCGCGCGGCCAAAAACGCCATCGAAGCGATCGAAAAAAGACTGGCTTCTGTACTACTATCCATCAGTTTC
>PKYZ01000731.1 GCA_003132865.1 Bryobacterales bacterium | reverse complement strand
GCAGGACCAGTTTTTCTTCGCCATCGCCGGCCGGTTGGAAGCGGTCGAAAAGGTCGTTGAGGAGGAAGAGGAACTCTTCGGGATCCTCGTCGAGCAGGATGTGTTTGTTGGCGCGCAGGCCGTGGAGGAGGCGATTGCGGCTGGATGCTTCCTTTCCCGCTGCGCTGCGCGGGCCCGTAGATTTCTTGGCATTCTCGTGGTTCGCGTTGATTTTGGCGTCGCTGGGAGTGCGCGGTTCGTTCGGGTTTTTCATGTGCCTATTTGACGGGCGCTGTGGCCCGGTCCTTTCGCTTCCATGTTATGGGGAGGGCTTGGGGGATTCAGGCGGCATTTCTTGCAAGCAGACTGAAAACAGGGGGACAGGAATTTTGGTGGGGCGGTGACCGTTTACCGGCACTGTTATTTCACGCAAAGACGCCAGGGTTCCGCAAAGGCCGCAAAGAAGACATAGCCGTACGGAGCATAGCCACACATTCGGGACGTGAAATACGGTGCTTGCGTGGTCAGGTATCTGCCGTTCAGGTAGGTCGCGGGTTAGCGGTTAGAGGTTCGGGCGGATGTTGAAGAATTCCCGAGAGGCTGGACCCTGCGATGCCTCGCTTATGGTATAACCACATGTAACCGTTAAGGGGAGGCATGCCGCAAACCCAGTCTAAAGAAAAAGCTGGAAGCCTGGAAGCGCTGGCGGAGGCTCACTTTCCGCACAGCCGCGGGTTCACCGCAGCCGAGCGGGAGCTTTTGGACAAGGCACCCAGGGGCGACCTCGCTCTTTGTGGCCCGAGTTCCGACCCCAAGGACCCGGCCAACGACCCGAGCAAGGTGGAGGGAAGCGAGGGAAACCCGGGATGGGGACGGGAGCGCGAAGTCGGCGCCGATCTGATTCGCTGGCTGTGCGTGGACCACAAGGCCAAGGATCGGGTGGATCCGTCAGGTGTAAATATCCAAGGGGCCAAGATAACCGGCGAGTTGAACCTCGACTTCGTAATTGTGCCATTTCCTATTCACCTCCGGTACTGCGTGCTCACCGAGGACGCTTCCCTCGAGCGGGTGGAGATTCCTCAACTCGACTTAGGAGGTACTTGGACCAATTCTATAAATGCCGATGGCGCCACCGTCAGAGGAGGCGTTTATTTAACGTTTGGCTTTCATGCCGACGACGAAGTGCAGTGGTCCAGTGCCCAGATCGGCGGAGACCTTGATTGCACCGGCGGCACCTTCAACAGCCCGGACGGTTACGCTCTACTTGCCGACACCCTCAAGGTGAAGGGAAACGTACTGCTCGGGGACAAATTCACCGCGCGGGGCGAAGTGAACCTGGTCGGTGCCCAAATCGGCGGAGATCTTGTGTGCAACGGCACCTTCAACAACCCAGAGCGCGTCGCGCTTAGGATGCAGCTCGCCGGTGTGAAGGGCAATGTCTTCTTGGTGGGCGGCTTCAACGCCAAAGGCAAGGTCACGCTACCAGGCGCTCATATCGAAGGCATCCTCAGCTACTGCGGGGCGGCATTGAAGGAAGCGACCCTCGACCTAAGAGACGCCTCAGCGTCTTCGATCGGGGATGACCCCGGCCACTGGCCGCAGCCTGGAAACCTTCTTCTGGATGGTTTTGTCTACGGGCGAATCTCCGGGGGGCCAAGAGATGCCAAGACCCGGCTCGCCTGGCTGGCACTCCAACCCGAGAAGCCGTTCGCGACCCAGCCCTACCTTCAGTTGGCCAAAGTGCTGCGCGAAGCCGGCGACAACGATGGCGCGGTCAACGTGCTTGAGGAAATGGAGCGCAGGCGGCGGCGGCTGGCGGACCAGGGGCGGCCCGACCTCCAGGCACTTAGCTGGCTTTTCAGGGAGTTTGCGGGTTATGGCTACGATCCCGCCCGCTCGGTGTGGGCAATCCTTGCACTCAGCGGCCTCGGCTGGATTCTCTACCGTAGAAGCTATCTGATGGGAGGCATTGTTCCCACGGAGAAGGACGCCAGCAGCGAGTTCAAGCCCGATGGGCAAACGCCAAGCCGCTACGAAACATTCGCTCCACTCGCGTACTCGGTTGAAAACTCGGTGCCCCTGGTGAACCTTGGACAGGGTGAAAAGTGGCAGCCCAATCCCGACCCTGGCGCTTCGCCGCCGCGAAACGGGAAATGGATCAAGAGTGCCAGCCGCGCGGAGGCTTGGCCGCGGCGGTTGCGGTGGCTGGAGCGGCGGCTGATCTGGGTGGGGCTGCTCGCGCCCGTCGACCTGAAGGAGCCGCCGTCACGCTTCAGCCGCATTGGTACGTCACCGCGATTTCTGCGCTGGTTTCTCTGGGTCCAGATTTTGCTCGGCTGGCTGCTGGCCACGCTGTTCGTCGCGGGCGTCACCGGTATTATTCGTAAGGAGTAGTGTCCTGTCCGAGTTGAGTATTGACAATTCAGAAATGTGGCAGACGGCAGACTGAAGTCCGCCGCAGCACGCTGAAGCGTGCGCCACATGCCCTGGTACTAGCGCTCACATCCGGGTCCGCTGCGATCTGGCGAGCCACCACTTGCGCAGCGCCACAACAGACCAAATGGCTTCCACGATTCCAAATGGCCAAGCGCCCTGCAGGAAGCCGTAGGCGGATCCCAGGGCGCAAGATACCGCGAAGGCCAGGATGAACCATGGGCTGCGCTTTTCGAGCGCGTAACAGATGAGCATTGCGGTAACCGCGAAAAGGCCGAAGGCTGTGAGTTTGTCCATGCGGTAGAGGCGCGGCGCCGTTCCTGCATGAATTGTACCGTGCTCGCGGGTTTGGTATGGTAGTTCGCAGTGGAGCGAGCCTTGGAACCAGATGAACTATGCGAACCGGCATACAGCCCGGACGGTGTCGATCTGACGCTGATCCGGTGGATGTTGTCGCTGACGCCCGCCGAGCGGTTGGACGTGCTGCAGGACTTCGTTGACTTCGTAATGGAGGCCCGTGCCCGGAATCCCCAGGTCTAGAGGCAGTGCTATTCTTCAAGAGTTCCGCGATCACGGGGTCGACTTCATCGTGGTTGGAGGGGTCGCGGCCGTGCTCGAGGGCGTGCCGGTTAACACTTTCGATCTGGATGTCGTGCACTCCAGGGAGCCGGATAATATCGGCCGCCTGCTCCGAGCGCTGGATTCGCTGGACGCCACTTACAGGACGCGGCCCGAACTGAAACCCGATGAATCGCACCTGGCTTCGCCGGGCCTTCAACTTCTTACAACACGGTTCGGTCCCCTGGACATTCTCGGCGCCATCGGGCGGTCCCGCAGTTACGACGATTTGCTGCCTCACACACTCGAACTCGAAGTGGGCGAGGGATTGCGGGTGCGGGTCCTGAATCTCGAAACGTTGATTGCCGTCAAGGAAGAAGTCGGCGGCGAGCGGGATTTGGCGGTGCTTCCGATCATGCGGCGTACGCTCGAAGAGAAGCGGCGGCGGTGAATGGTCCATGGCCGGCGGGGCGGCCTGAGAGGCCGGCGGNNCCGGGGGCCTGCCCCACAATTCATCGCAATTCGCGCAGGGCGTCGTGCCCGATCCAGCGCGCCGAACGGGACTCGGTAGCGATCAGCGACTCGGCGGTATCGATGGCTGCCTCGCGCAAGCCGGTGTTGCGCTTGCCGATCTGACGCAAGGCCCAGTTGACCGCCTTCTTCACGAAATTGCGCTCGTCGCCGGCGGCCTTCGATATGAGCCGCAGAGCCGCGCGGAACTGTTTGTCCGAAGCCTTCTTATCGTGGACGGCCAGCCCCGCGAGCAGCGCGAACGCGGCGCGGCGCTCGTATTCGGGCTCGCGGCGGGACCACTCGCGCACTTTGCGCCAGGCAAACGGGGTCTTCCAAAGCAGTCCGATGCAGGCGGAATCGCAGACCGACCAGCAGTCGAATTCGCGCACCCAGCGCTCCACTTCTTCTTCCGGAATCTGCAAGGGGTCGGCAATCATGGTGGCCAGCATGCGGGCTTCCAGGACGTTCGTGGACCAGAGCGCGGACGCCAAATCCGGGTTGTTGCGGAGTTCTTTGGCGATCGAGCGGATGACGGGGGTGGCGACGCCGTAGGCTTTGGCGGGGCGAATGCCGTAGCGGGCCATGCCGACGACATTGGCGGCGCTGCCCGCGGCGCGCAGGCGCTTCAGGATGTCGTTCGTGCTCGTCATGCTATTCCATAGCCAGTATAATCGCTCCGGCCATTATCAGAAGCCCGCCGGCGCCGCGGACCAGCGTCAGACGCTCGCCGAGAAAGAGCGCGGAAAACAGGATGACGAAGGCCACACTCAACTTGTCGACAGGGGCAACGCGCGAGGCTTCGCCAAGTTGGAGCGCGCGAAAGTAGCAGAGCCACGACAAGCCGGTGGCCAGGCCGGACAGGACGAGAAAGAGCCAGGTGCGCGATGTCAGGCTCCGTATCGCGGACGGCTGCAAAGTGGCGTAGGCCACGATCCAACTGAAGACCAGAACCACGGAAGTCCGGATCGCGGTTGCCAGATTCGAATCGACACCTGCGACTCCGACTTTGGCGAGAATGGCGGTGGCGCCGGCGAAGAGCGCGGATAGTAACGACCAATAGATCCAGTTCACGGAGTTGCCCTCTATTGCATCTTATCGTTCTGCTGATAAACTGATCCGATGCGAATCATACGGAAGTTATCGATCGGACTGCCGGCTGTGCTGTTGGCGGCCGCGGCGCTCTGTCAATCCCTGCCGGTGGCCAACCGGCCCGAGGACCTGGGAATGTCTTCGCAGCGCCTCGAACGGATCCGCCTGCAGATGAACGCGGACATCGAAGGCGGCCGTATTCCGGGCGCCGTGCTATTGATCGCGCGCAACGGAAAGATCGCCCAGCTCGACGCCCTCGGATTTCAGGAGCGGAAGTCACAGACGCCGATGAGGACCGATTCCATCTTCCGCATCGCATCGATGTCGAAGCCGATTACGTCGGTTGCCATCATGATCCTGGCGGAGGAAGGCAAACTCGATATCGGCGCGCCGGTGGCGCAGTACCTCCCGGAGTTCAAGGAAGTGCAGGTTGGCGTAGAAAAGGCCGTGCCCAAGCGGCCGATGACCGTGCAAGATCTGCTGCGCCACACCTCCGGGCTCACCTACGGCATCTTTGGCAAATCGGCGGTGGACGAACTGTACAAGAAGAGCAACTTCTTCGCCAGCAAGTCTCTGGCTGAGATGGTCGCTGCCATCGCGCGCTTGCCGCTGGCGCACCAGCCGGGCGAGTTCTGGGAGTATAGCGTGTCCACGGACGTCTTGTGCCGTATCGTGGAAGTCGTCAGCGGTATGGAACTCGACCGCTTCGTCGCCGAACGCATCACCGGCCCGCTGAAGATGAACGACACGGGGTTCTGGGTGAAACCGTCCGCCATTTCGCGTCTTGCCAAACCCGATGCCAAGTCGAACCTGCCCTTCTCCGACGCGACGCAAAAACCGGCGATATTATCCGGCGGTGGGGGAATGTTCTCTAGCGCGGGGGACTACGCGCGCTTCGCACAGATGCTGCTCAATGGCGGGGAACTTGAAGGCGTGCGCATTCTTGCGCCGAAGACGATNNGTGCTCCTGGGACCATTTGGTCCGGTCCCTGAAATGGGCACCAGCTTTGGCCTGGGCTTCGCCGTTCGCGTGGATGCCGGACGCAATCCGCTGCCTGGATCGGTCGGGGACTTCTCGTGGGGTGGAATTACCGGCACGCTTTTCTGGGTTGATCCGAAGGAGAAGCTGGTGGCGGTGCAGATGGTACAGGCTCCCCAAGCGGTGCTCGGGGCCATCTGGCGTCAGACGCGGACGATGGTTTATCAGGCGATGACTAACTAGGCGTGGGACGAGCCTCTGGCTTGTCAACTGGGCAAGCCAGAGGCATGCCCTACTTAGAAACTAATGCGGGCTCCTAGTTGGACTGCGCGCGCTCCGCCTTGGCCCAAGCTCTGGCCAAACCTTGCAGTCGGCTGGCCGAAAGCTTGGGAAGTGGAATACGCGCTGTCGAGCGTATAGGATCCATAGATGACATTGGAGATGTTGAACGCGTTGAACATCTCAGCCGTCACCGAAAGCTGGTATCGCTCTTTGAAGGTGAACTTCTTGGTGAGCCGGAAGTCCTGGGAGAAAATGGGAGCCGACAGCGCGTAGCTAGCGGGCAGCGCCAATTTCGCGGCGACGGGTGCGGAAGAGTTGTACGTGGCCACCGCGGCCGCGAGCCCGGATTTGCCGGTTCCCGCATTCAGGCTGTCCCAGGGAATACCCGGTAGCGGCTCGGTGGTGGTGGAAGGAACGGTCCCTGGAAGCACCAAGCCATTCACCTGGGCGCCCTGCGGTGCGCTGCTGATGAACGAGGAGTTGACGCTCAACGAAAAGCCCCAGGGTAGCTCATAGGTTCCTGCGAAGTTGAAGTTGTGGTGCGCAAGATCCTGGCCGTAGGCAGACTTCCAGTTGGCCAGATCCCAAACGGCAGTTGTGCCACCCGGGACGGGATAGTTTTCGCTCCAGTCTCTTTGGAACGCGTAGGAGCCTTGGAACGCGAACCGGTTGGCAAATCGCTTCTGCACTTTCACTAGCATGCCGTCGTACACCTGCCGGCCTTGATCCTCCCAAAACGTAATAGCGCCGGTGGAACATTCCGCCGAGGCCACAAAGTTCTGTTTAGGCGTGCAAAGGGGAATCACGGGATTCGGCGCGCCGGCGGCATTCGTTCGCTCAAACAGGTTGAGATCGATCTCACCCAAACTCACGTTTTCGCCTAGACGCCGCACGTAGTCTACCTGGGCCACCATGCCCCAGGGAAGTTCGTGCTGCACACCGATGCTGGTCTGATAACTGCGCGGCAGGGGAAAATCATGCGGGTACAGCTCGACGCCCTGCTTCACTAGCTGGATGCCTGTCACCGGAATTGGGCCGCTGCGCTGCGCCGGTACTGGGGACACGATGGCCTCAATCGCCGGCAGTTCCTGGTTAACCAGGTTCACAAACTCCCCGACGGTCATGTTGGTCAAGGCGCCAACCGGGAGATTGGCTCCCACGGGAATCGGCACTCCTCCCGCGCTGAAATTGAGAATCCCGGGATAGATGTTCGTAAAGGACCCCGCACTTAGCG
>PKYZ01000004.1 GCA_003132865.1 Bryobacterales bacterium | reverse complement strand
TGGCTGGCAGGGCTGCTGGTGTTCATCCTGGGGCTTTCGGCGGTGACGCTGCGGACGCTGCGGGCCTTTTTGTCACGGACACGGTTACATTTGCATTCGGCGCTGCGGCATGGGCTGGCGAATCTGTATCGTCCAGGGAACCAGTCGGCGGCGGTGCNNTGGCAGCGCTGGGGACCGGAGTCATGCTGATCCTGAGCGTATTCCTGATGCAGCGGTCGATTGTGAATGCATTACATGAGGACGTGAAGACGGACACGCCGAATCTGTTTCTGATCGACATGAGCACCGAGGAACTGCCGGGGATTCGCGCGGAGCTGAAGAAGCAGCCAGGGGTGATTGGAGATCTGGAGGCGGTTCCGATTATCTCGGCGCGGGTGGAGTCGATTGACGGGACGCCGGTGGATCAGCTGAAACTGAAGAACTATCCGAATCGGCTGCTGCGAAACGCGACGTTATCGTGGGCAGATGTGGCGCCGGAGGGGACGAAGGTCGCGGAAGGAAAATGGTGGACGGGGGTCGGGACCAGCGAATTCGCGGTTGTGGATCATGTGGCGAAGCGGCTGAATCTGAAGATTGGGTCGCAGGTGACATTTGTCGTGGGGGACACACCGATCCCGGTGAAGGTGTCGGCGATCTACAAGATCGTGGGCGAACACGCGTTTGCGCGGAGCGAGTTCATCCTGCCGAAGGCGCTGCTCGCGGATGCGCCGACGGTTTGGTACGGCGACATTCACGCGCGGCCGGCGGCGATTCCCGAGATCGAGCGGGCGCTGTTTGCGACCTACCCGACGGTGACGGTGATCAACATTGCGGATATCTTGCAGACGATCGCCGGCGTGGTGGATCAGATCACGATTGTGATCCGTTTTCTCGCCGGGTTTTCGATTCTGTCGGGGCTGATCATCCTGGCGTCGAGCATTGCGAGCACGCGGTTTCGCAGGATCCGCGAGGTCGTGGTGCTGAAGACGCTGGGCGCGACGCGGAACCGCATCGCGACGGTGTTCAGCGTGGAGTTTGTAGTGTTGGGGCTGCTGGCGGGCGCGGTGGGCACGCTGTTCGCGAATGTGCTGTCGAGGATTTTGCTGCACCGCATGGATGTGGTGTTCCAGCGCGATGTGCGCGGATCGCTGACGGCGGTGTTGGGGACGGCGGCGCTGGCGGTGGTGACGGGATGGATCGCGAGCTTCCACATCCTGGGACAGAAGCCGCTGGAAATCCTAAGAGAAGAGTGAGAAGACCGGAGACAGAGAGCAGGAGACCTGAGACACACGCATCTGAGGTCCGGGGCCGGAGAGCGTGATCGTTGACCTGGACCAGTTATTGACCCGTCTTCGCAGGGCCGATAGTATGAAAAGGCGGCTTTGCGCCGCGACCTGGCTGCAAGACTGCCCCCTCGTTCAACGGCAGGACAGCTGACTCTGGATCAGCATATCGGGGTTCGAATCCCTGGGGGGCAGCCAACTGAAAACATTCGACTTACCCAATCGCTTCGCGACCGGCGTTCTGGACCAGTCTTGCGGGTCTTTCCGTAAGCGATTGAATATAAACAAGATATTCGATATGCTGACCGCAGGTCAGCTGGTCAGCAAATCGAGATACCCAAGTCATTCTCTACAAAGGACTTGTGAGGAGTGCTTTGTAACAGGTTCAGTTCCCCGATGGCCCAGGCTACACGGAAAGGACCGTGACCTTGAGCTGGTGACTTTCGCAAAGAAGCGGTGCTTATTCGACCCGGCCGATGTAGACGCCGAAAGGCCCGAGCTGGACTGACCGTAGAGATGCTGGGTCAGTGCCGCCGGGGGTTTTCAGCAACGTCTTCACACCGGTGCCGCGAACGCCCTGCGCGGAAAGGTCGAAGCTGACGGTCTGCGGCTGATCGGTAAAGTTGCAGGCGACGACGACAACTTCTCCGTTGTCCGCTTCGCGGAGCCAGGAGAGGACATTCTCGTCGATTGTGTTGAGCATCGTCTCCGCTCCGGCGTGCAGAGCGGGGTCCTGCTTCCTGAGCGCGATGAGTTGCTCGTACCAGCGCAGCATCGAGTCAGGCTCGTGCTCTTCGGCGGCGACGTTGTTCTGCTCGTAACTCGGCGGGATGGGCAGCCAGGTCTTCACGCCCGATGGTGAGAAGCCCGCGTCAGGGCCGTCGCTCCACTGCATGGGTGTGCGCTCGCCGTCGCGGCCCTTCTCCTTCGGCCAGCCGGTGATGCCGATGGGATCCTTCACGTCGTCTTTGCGCGTCGGCGGCGTGGTGACCATGCCAATTTCGTCGCCGTAGTACATCATCGCGGTGTCGCGCGAGGCGGACAGTACCGCAGCGATGACGCGGCCTGCATCCTCGTGGTGCGCATCGTGGTCGTAGCGATCCCAGCGGAAGTTGTCGTGGTTATCGAAAACGAACAGCGGCTCATCGCCATTGATTTCCGTCTCAGCCTGGTTGATACGTTCGCGAAACGTATTTACGTCGAAGCGATTGATGAAGCCGACTTGCATGTCCATGGGTAAGTCGAGTTCGTCGTTGTGGGGGCCGTACATTTTGCGCAGGTCGTCGATAGACCGAAGATACGTTTCGCCGATGAGGATGACTTTGCGGCCATGGGTCTGATCGGCGACCTGGCGGAGTTCGCGCAAAACATCGTGAACCTCCGGCAGATTGTCGGTCTTGAGTGTGTCCACCTGCTTATCGCCATAGACGTTGATGAGCGGCTTGCCATCGGGGCCGAGAACGTAGTTCTCGTCGGTAAAGGTCGGGTCCTCAAAGAGTGAAGTGATGGCATCGAGGCGGAAGCCGGCGACGCCATGCTGGATCCAGAAGCGCTCGACGTCGTACATCGCTTTGCGAACTGCAGGGTTGCTCCAGTTGAGGTCGGGCTGCTGGATGTAGAAGCGGTGGTAGTAGTACTGGCCGGTCTTCGCGTCCCACTGCCAGGCGGAGTGGCCGAAGACGGAGAGCCAGTTGTTCGGCGGCTCCGGCTTGCCGTCGACCATCTTCGGGTCGTGCCACATATACCAGTCGCGCTTGGGATTGTTGCGGGAGCTGTGTGACTCGAGGAACCACGGGTGCTGGTCGGAGGTGTGGTTCAGGACGAGATCCATGATGATGCCGATGTTGCGCTTGCGCGCTTCGGTGACGAGGCGATCGAAGTCGGCCATGGTTCCGTACTGCGGATCGATGGCGGTGTAGTCGGAAATGTCGTAGCCGAAATCGACCTGAGGCGAGGGATAGATGGGCGTGAGCCAGATGGCGTCGATGCCGAGCGCCTGCAGATAGTCGAGGCGCGAGGTGATGCCGTTGAGGTCGCCGATGCCGTCGCCGTTGGAGTCCTGAAAACTGCGTGGATAAATTTCGTAGATGACCGCGTTCTTCCACCAGTCTGGATTTTCCCGGGGGGAGGTTGCGCTCTGAGCAAAAAGGGAAGTGCTGAAGATGAACGCGAGGAGGAGGGAGGAGAGGCGGCGGGCCGCTGCATTCATTGCAATGATTCTCCTGGTTCGGCAGACAAAGTGCTCGCCATCCTGCTGCTGGTTGGATGGCGGCTGCGATCCAGTCAGGAATGCTAACACGTCGCACAGAATCAATGCGGCGGAAGCTGGGCTAAGTTAGCACGAGCCTGCGCATCATCGGGCGCAAGCTGCAATGCATGCTCAAAATCGACGCGCGCTGCATCCGGTTTTCCGTTGCGCGCTTCCAGGACGCCGAGATTATTCCAGCCGTCGGCATCCTGCGGCTCGAGGCGCAGCGCCTGAGTTTGTTCGTCGATTGCCTCCTGCAGGCGGCCAGCCGCGGCCAGCACCTGGGATAGCAGGGCATGCGGCTCGGCGTTGTTGGGCGCGAGATGTTCGGCTTCGCGCAGCTGATTCAGTGCGTCGTCGGGGCGTGCGGCCTGTGCGAAGGCCAGGGCGAGTCGCTCGCGAGTGTCGACGTCGCCGGGATTCTCACTGGCAGCGGCGGAGAGGGGATCGATTGCGTCCTGGGGCCGGCCTAAGGCGATCGCGATCTCACCGAGGTGGTACTGCGCGGTGAAATTCCGCGGATCGAGCGCAAGCGCGGCTTTGAATTCCGATTCGGCGGATGCGTTGTCTCCTTCGCCGGCGAGCGCGAGGCCGAGCCCATTGTGGGCCGCCGGATCATTCGGGCAATGCTCGAGCAGCGCGCGGAAGTCGCGGTCGGCGTCACGGAACTGCGAACGAATGAGTTCCAGGCTCGCCAGGTTGAAGCGTGGATCGCAGGCTTCGGGCTCAACGGCAAGGGCATGGCGGAACGATTGTTCGGCGCCGGGTGCTTCTCCGGATTTGTCCAGCACTGCGCCGAGGCTGTTAAGAGTGCGGGCGTCGTTGGGATGATCGCGCAGAATGGCGCGATAGGTATCGGCAGCCTGCGCATCCTCGCCGAGCCCCGCTTCCGCAGACGCGAGGTTGTAAAGGGCTATCGAATCGCCAGGCTGGACACGCACTCGATGCTCCATCCAAGCCTGTTCGAGCAGGAGACGCGGATCAGGACTTCCCTTAGGGACATTGACGGGCAGAACCTGAACCCAGAGATGCGCCATTTCGTCGACGGAGCGGTTGCCAGCGCGCACACGAATGGGCGGCGAGTTGGGGTTGTGGATGTTCTGCGCCGAGTTGTCATAGACGTAGTGCATGTGCAGGACCGATCCACGCGGGAGAAAAACAGGAGTGCGATAGCGGTACACGGACTGGCGATCGATGTCCCAGCCGGGAATGCGAATGAGCCACTTCTTTTGTCCGTTCGGTAGGATCGCCCAGCCTTCGAGCACGTGGCCCAGGTAGTGAGCGTGGGGGTAGATGCCCAGGACATCTACGTCGACGGGAAGCGTTAGCTCGTCGTGCACGACAAAATTGCGATCGCCCGCCGGGATGTCGAGGTCCCGGTCGTCGTCAAGCTGCAGCAGCATGGGATGGCTCGTGGCCGGCTTGTCATCGAAGTACAAACCAATCTGCGCGTCGATGGTTTCCGGTTTGCCGCTGGGCTTGAGGTGCATATTGAGGATGAGATCGTTGCCGGGATCGAGCCGCCACGGCATCCCGCTGGGTTCCGCCAGCACCGGCGTATCCGGTTTCCAGAAGAGAAAATGACTGTCAGGGTCGAAAGTATTTCCTCCATCTAACTCCAGCTCCATTCCTGGAATTCCATCCTTCCAGTCAGCCGGGTGATCGCCCCGGTACGACGCGGTTCGATCGATGAGCACGTTGGAATGATGGACCGCCTGCGGTGTTCCAGGCCGGATTTCCATGGCGCGAATGAAATTCGTTTGCGCAAGAGGGTAGGGAAGGACGAAGTTGCGAAAGACATCGGCGCCGGACGCGGACAGCGTATACGGGCGTTCGATGGAGAGAATCAAATCGGGTTTGCCCATCTGCCATGTCGCATCGTAATGCGGCTCGGCTGGAGCTTCGGCGGGATTGCCTTCGGCCATTCCGGACTCGACCCACTTGCGGATGAGCGCCAGGTCCTCGTCACTGAGCCGCCGTTCGCCGGCAAAATCGCCGTAGCCATGCGCGGGCAGCCAGGGGGGCATGTAACGCGACTGCGTGACATCGAGGATTTGCTGCCCGCGACGGCGCGCGTCAGCATACGAAAGCAGGCTGAAGGGCCCCGCACCGCCGGGATGATGGCAGGCGGCGCAGTTATGGTAGACAATCGGCACAATCTGCCGGCTCCAGGTCACGGGTGCTTCTGCGGCGCGAATCGGTGGCTTGGGCGCAGAAAAGCTCATCAACGTGCAGGCTGCCAGTGCCAGTGAAGCGGGGAACCGGAATCTCATGGCTCGCTTCGGGGCACGATGGAGCACCCGACGGGCGGTCCGCCAGGCAGTGGAATGGGATGGTTCGCAAGCAGCGCGTGAAGTGCATTCTCCAGGTCATGTCTCTGCGCGGAAGGACGTTCCTGCCCGAGCGATATGTAACGATCGTCGATGCGTCCGCGATACACCTCGCGCAAGGTTGTTCCCGCGGGAACAAAGACCGCAACCTCGGGAGTGACGGTTACCCGCGCCATGGCCGTGAGCCGCTGTTCGGTGTCCCGCACAACGTCACCACGAATACCGAACTGCTCCTGGTGGCGTCGAACTACTTCGGACGTGTCTTCGGGATTGGGATAGACCCACCAGAAGTGCACACCCGCGGGCGTGAATTCGCGTTCGAGCCGCTCGATCTCGGGAACGTAACGGTTGGAGATGGGACAATCCGACGCGGCGAAGAAGAGCACGATCGCGGGCGAACCAGGCGGCGCCAGTCGATCGATGGGGCGGCCGTTGAGGTCTACGCCGAAAGGCTGCGCCGCCAAGGCGGCTGCCGGCAGACAAGAAAGCAGCAAGAGCCATGCGGGCAACGCCATAGCTTGTAACGGTAGCACGCTACCTGCGCGACAGGACAACGCGGGCTGCTAAATCGATTCATCTTCGAACGCATCCTTTGAGACCTAAATTGCATCTGCCTTCCGCTCCACGCGAAGTGGTTTCCTCCTCTTGACAACGGAAGGAATAAACGCCTAGAGTCACTCCCGCAATAGAGAAGTGTTGCCGAGCACGGCGGCTAATTCCCCAGTTGTGTGCGGTTGTTATTCCAACCGCAAGCCGCGATCAGAATGCCAACGCACTTCCACAACAGCTGTAGCAAGTCAGCAATTGAGACGCGGCCGATCCAAAGGTCGAGAGGCCGCATTTGGCTTTTGCGCTGAAAGCAGTTGCGCAAAAGCCTTGGTGTGATTTCTTCAGAGCAAGATCGGGCAGGAGCGCACAGCTCCTGGCAAGTCTTTTGGAGGCAATTATGAAACTTCCCAGGCTCATCGCAGCCTGCGCCGCAGTTGTGGCGCTGTGTTTCTCCACTTCATCCCAGGGACAGGCCGTCTACGGTTCGATTAACGGAACCGTTACCGATAACACCGGCGCAGTCGTTCCTGACGCTACGATCACTATCACCGATGTGTCGAAAGGCACTTCGATTTCAGTCAAATCGAATCCGTCTGGTGAGTATCTTGCCGAGCATCTGATCCCGGATACCTACAACGTAAAAGTGGAGGCCAAGGGATTCGAGACCTTCGTGGCCACCGGTGTTCTGGTGCAGGCGGACACCTCTCCGAAAATCGACGCCTCCCTCAAAGTCGGAGCCTCCACGCAGACGATAAACGTGAACGCGGATACCATACCGGAACTGAAGACCGACCGCGCCGACGTCGCGACTGAATTCACCACCGCCGAGGTCGAAAACCTTCCGATTCCGGATCGCAATTTTGCGAATCTGCAGTTGCTGCTTCCCGGAGCGCAATCGCTGAGTTGGAACCACGCGGCCGATGAGAATCCGCAGGCCAGCAAACAGATTCAGGTGGACGGCCAGGCATTCGGCGGCGTGGCCTATCAGCTGGACGGAACCGACAATCAGGATCCGATCCTCGGCATTTTCGTGATCAACCCGCCGCTGGACGCAATCTCGGATACCAAGATCACCACGCAGAATTTCGACGCGGAGTTCGGCAAGGCGGTGGCGTCGTTTATTTCCGCGCAGACGAAATCCGGGTCCAACAGCTTCCACGGCAGCGCATTCGATTATCGCGAGAGCAGCGCGAACCTCGGGACGGATCCGTACACGCAGTTCCCAGTGACGACCTTCCCGCCCGGGCTGAAGAACCAATTTGGCGGTTCGATCGGCGGACCGTTCATCAAAGACCGGCTGTTCGGCTTCTTCGATTATCAGGGCGTGCGGCAGAAGGTGGGAACGGCGGACAATGCGACCGTTCCAACGGCGCACCTCGTATCGACTTGTCTTGGCCCTACCGGCTGCGACTTCAGCGAATATGCGCTGGGCATCAAGGGCAGCACCGCTGCCCCTTTGATTTACCAGCAGACGTCGGGTGGATCGGTGCCGTATCCGGGCAACGTAATTCCGGCCTCGCAGCTCTCCCCGCAGGCTCTGGCTCTGCTGAAACTGCTGCAACCCTATGCTCCGAATACCGGCGGTAAGGTTGCGGCGGGGAGCCTGAATGGTTTGAAAGACAACTATTCGGCCAGCGGCACCGGTCTCTTTAATAATAACCAGTGGGATTTGCGCGTGGATGACACGATTTCGCAAACCATGCACGCGTTCGCGCGCTTCAGCCGGTTCACGGATGTGCTCTCCGGCACGACGATGTTTGGCACGGCGGGCGGACCGGGTTTCGGCATCGGCGGCTACGGCGGCGTTTCCCAGGGCGCCGACGACAGTCTTGCAGCGGGCATGGATATTTCGGTGAGCCCGAAGCTGCTGACCGACTGGCGCATTGGTTACTACCGCTACAACATCGGTGACCACAAGTACGATCAGTCGACCGAGTTTGCAAACCAACTCGGTATTCCAGGTATTAATATTGCAAGCGACTCGCTCACAAGTGGGGCGCCGGGGTTCAATATCGCGGACGCGGACCGGTCGGGGAACCAGGGACCGAACAACCCGACAGGGGGCGGCGCGCAGTATGGATCGGCTTTGAATATCACCCGCTGCAACTGCCCGCTGATCGAGCGNNGCGTAATCTGCGCGTTCCCTCCGACAGCGACCGCGCGGGCATTCTTAGCTTCGATCCCGGACCGACTTCGAACGGCGGGAGCGTCGCCGGGCTGGGCATGGCCAGCTTTTTGCTGGGAGATGTGAGCAGCTTCCAACGCTATGTCAGCGTCTCTACCAATGCCAAGGAATTCCAGAAGCGCGACTTCTTCTACGCGCAGGATACCTGGCGGCCCAGACCATCGCTCACGATCAATTATGGCCTCCGCTATGAGCTCTATTTCCCTGAGGCGGTGAACGGCAAGGGAAATGGCGCTCTGATGGAACTCAACGGAGGCGCCGGAGGATACTCGACCGACGGCTACCTGCGGGTTGCGGGCTATGGGAACGTTCCCACCGACATGGGGTGGGGCCCCCCTACCAACGCCTGGAATCCCCGCCTCGGGATCGCGTGGGCTCCCGATTCAAAGACAGTGGTGCGCGCCGGTTACGGGCGCAGCTTCGATCTGGGTGTGTTCGGGTCGATCTTTGGACACGTGGTCACGCAGAACCTGCCGGTTCTGGCGAACCAGTCGCTGAGCGCGCCAACCACCGTGACTTCGGCGTTCACTCTGGCAACCGGACCAGCGGCCAATGTGTTTCCCACGGTTCCTTCGGACGGATTGCTGCCGGCGCCGGCCTTTAATATCAGCCCCAAGGCTCGCCCCAACACCCTGCGCCTGCCCACCCTCGACGCGTGGAATTTGAGCGTCCAGCGCGCGATCACCCCTACGCTTTCCGTAACCCTCGCTTATGTGGGCAATAAGGGCACGCATGACCTGAGCGCCGGCGACGGCAACAATACGAACCCCAACGAGGCGGGCATCTTTCTGCCTTCGGAGTTCAGTGTCAACGGCTCGACGCTGCATTATGACGGCAGCGTGGCTGGCGGCGTGATCGCGGCCAACGGTGGAACTTCCACATCGAACTTCCTTTCCCGCTTCTATGGGGGCGGGGCGGCGGCCTGTTCGAATGCAAGTTACGAAGCGCAGCTGATGGCCCAGAAAGAGCCCTTCATCACTCCCGGTATGTGCGGCTGGACGCAGGGAATCTCGTACTACGGGGACGACCAGGATACCGAGTTCGACGCCCTGGATGCGACCGTGGCCAAGCAATACACGCACGGACTGTCGTTCAACGCGCAGTATGCGTGGCAACGAGCATTTGACTTCAACTCCGGCTATGCCACCTGGGACAAAGCGGTGACCCGGGCCTCGGACGGCTCCCTGCGAACACAACAGTTCGTCGTCTACGGTCTGTACCAGCTGCCGTTTGGCAGAAACCAGATGTGGGGCAGCGGCGTGCCGCGCTGGGAAGATGAGGTCATCGGCGGATGGCAGTTCAGTCCCGTGCTGAACTGGTCGAATGGTCTGCCATTCTCACTGGGCCTGGGAGGGGGATGCGGCGCTTCGATTCCAGGCAGCGCGCCCTGCTATCCGGTGGGCGACAAGGGCAGCCTGCATACCAGTCTGACCAGCTTTAATCCAGTCACGCATTCGCGCACCTTCTTTAAGGCCGCATCGACCAGCGGCTTCACGGAGGCGGGACTGGACCAGATCGGCAACAAAGGGACAAACAGCTACCTTGGACCGGGGTACTTTAACGGCGATCTTTCGCTACAGAAGAATTTCCCGATCCATGAGGCTATTCTGGCGCAGTTCCGGGTCGATGCGTTCAATGGCTTCAACCACATCAACCCGGCTAACCCGTCGACCTCCCAGACGGGATCGGATGGAACGATCACGGGTGAGCCGGCGCTGGGCATTTACACCAATCCACGCCAGATGCAGTTCTCGTTGCGCGTGCAATTCTAACCCGCTGTTGTCCCCAGTCCCAGAGGCGAGCAAGGAGGGGAGCAAAACTCCCCTCCGACTGTGCCGGAGGAGTACACTTCCCGCATTATGTCTCGGACTCCCCGGCTCTGTGCGCTTACCTTGTTAGCTGTGTCTGCAGGCGTGCTGGCCCAGAACGATGCCGCAGCGAGGCCGCCGTCGGTCTCGGACGCGCGTTCTCTCATGGCGAAGGGCAAGCTGGACGATGCGCGGCAGGAACTGGATGCGCTTGCCGGCATGCAGCCGGAACCGGCCGGTGTGGAGCGGCTGCGCGGCATCGTGGAGTATGAGAATAACCGCATGGCGGAGGCCGAAGCGTCGTTTACGCGGGCGCTGGAACAGGATCCGTCCGACCTTGAGTCCATGCAGATGCGCGGCGTGACCCTCTACCGGATGGGCAAGCCGGACGATGCGATCCCGCTTCTGGAGAAGGCGCATTCTGCGGGCCCGATTGCCAACGCCGATCCCAACTACGTTCTCGCGCTCTGCTATATCGGCGCGAAGCGCTACGACGATGCCCGTCGCGCGTTCGCGGCGCAGTACGACTTCGCGCCGGATTCGGCTGCGGCGTGGCTGGTGACGGCGCGCATGCTCTTTCGCCAGGAACTGACGGCTCCGGCCGCTGCTGCGGCGCATCAGGCGGTGCAACTCGATCCCCGAATACCGCTCGCGCATCGATTGCTCGGCGAGATCGATCTGGCGGGCGGCGACGTCTCCGGCGCGCTCGCGGAACTGGAGCAGGAAGTGAAGGTCAATCCCCTGGATGGCGAGACGTATGACCGGATCGGCGACGCGTACATCCGTAACGAACAGTATGCCCGCGCGCAACAGGTGTTGGATCGCGCGGTGCTGCTGGAACCTAACGCCAGCGGGCCTTATATTCTGTTGGGCAAGGCGCTGCTTGAGGAGCACGATCCGGTGACGGCGGCGATGTATCTGGAGCGCGCGGCGAAGATGGACCCTTCGAATGCGATGATTCACATGCTGCTGGGCCGCGCGTTCGCTGCCGCGGGGCGCAGGGACGACGCCAACCGCGAATTTGAGGCGCTGCAAAAGCTCCAGGGCGCGCCTGCTTCGTCGAACCCATAGCGCGAGTGCCGGAGATGCGATTGAAGCCGATGCGACGTTTCGCGCTTGCCTCTTTGCTGCTGGGGGGATTGCCGCTGTGTGGCGCGCAGACAGCCGCAATGCAGCAGGCGGGTCAGGCTTTCCGCGCGGGATCTGAGGCGTATGAGCGCGGCGACCTGAGCACGGCGCGGACGGAATTCAGCCTGGCGGTGCGGCTGGCGCCGGGGATCGAAGAGGGACACAGCGCGCTGGGGGTCGTGCTCTGCTCCCTGGGCGACTACCCGGACGCCATCGCGGAACTGAACACTGCGCTGAAGCTGAAACCCGAGGATCGCACCGCGGAGGAGAATCTGGCACAGGCCTACAGCCAAACGGGATCGGACGCAGTGGCCATTACCCTGTTCGAGAAGATGGACCGCCGGGCTCCGCTCCGCTCCGATTTGCTCGTGGTGTGGGCACGGGATCTGGCGGCCATCCCCAGGGCGACGGACGCGATTGTAATCATGGAGCGGGCGGTCGAGGCCGATCCGCAGAACGCGGCCCTGGTGGATCAACTGGGATCGCTCGATGCTCAGGCCGACCGCTGGCCGGATGCGGAAGCAGCCTTCAACAAGGCAATCGAGCTGGATGCTCAGCTGGCATCGGCGCACATGCACCTGGCCGTGGTGCTGAGTCACGACCGGCAAATGAATGGCGCAGCAGCGGAGTTCAGCCGCGCTGCCGAACTCGATCCGCACAATGCCGCGGTGCAGTTCGAATGGGGGAACGCGCTGGTTGCCGCCAACGACGACGACGAGGCGATCGAGCATTTCCAGCGGGCGATAGAGATTGACCCGAAAATGCTGGACGCGGATTATCAGCTGGGGCTGGCTCTGCAGCGCGCGGGAAAAGGAGAGGAGGCGATCCCGCTTTTGCAGACGGTCGTGGATGCGCGTCCAAAAGAGGCCGAGCCGCTCACCAATCTAGGCCTGGCGATGGTGCAAACCGGGCGCGCGAAGGAGGCGGTTCCGCTCTATCTGCGGGCGGCGGCGCTGACGCCGAAGAACGCGACGATCTACGAGGATCTGGGCGCGGCCTATCTGCAGGAGAATAATGTCGACGATGCGATCCGGCAATTTCAGACGGGCCTGAAGTTCGCGCCTCAGGACCCGCACCTTCATTACGATCTCGGCCTCGGGTACAAGCTGAAAGACGATCTGCCGCACGCCATCGCCGAGCTGGAGGCCGCGCTGCGTCTCGATCCGGAGTCGCCGGATGCGCCGTACACGCTCGGCATCCTCTATATGCAGGAGGGCCGTTTCGACGATGCCGTGCGCAATCTGCGGACCGCGCTCGAAGTGCGTCCGGAGAACGGCGACGGCTGGTCAATCCTGGGCAGCGTCTTCCGTCAGCAGGGGAAATATGACGACGCGGCTGCGGCCCTGCGCAAAGCCATCGCACTGCTCCCGCAGCAGCCGGGTGCGCATATCACGCTGGCCAGTGTTCTGCAGGAGGAAGGAAAGCAGGACGAGGCGGCAGCAGAGAGGAAGACTGCGGCGGATTTGACGCGCGTGGCTGTGAATCGTCAGCGCGCCACGTTCGCGACGAATGCCGGAAACGCGCTGCTCAGCAAGGGACAGATCACGGACGCGATTGCGCGTTACCAGGAGGCGATCGGCAGCGATCCCAGTTACGCAGAAGCGCACCGCCAGTTGGCAGCAGCATTGACTGAGCAGGGACGCATCACTGAAGCGGCGGCCGAGAGGCAAAAAGCCGACGCGCTCACCGCCAGGAATCCATAGGAGCCTCGTGTTCGATTTCTCCCGATGAATCGACGGCAGTTTCTGTCCTCTCTGAGTCGCAGCGCGCTGGTGCTTCCTTTCGCGGATGTGCTGCGGTTGGGCACGCCGCCATGGAAGCGCGATGTTGTGGCTGGTCAGCAGGCGCCGGCGAGCCGGCCCGGCGCGCAGCAATCCTACGATGCGAAGCCCATGCCGCCCCCGCCCGGACCGGCTTCGCCGATTGCGGGGACTCCGCTGGGCGTCGAGTTTGTCGACGTGGCGACGCAGAGCGGGTTGAACGCGAAGACGATCTTCGGAGGCGAAGGAAAGAACAAGTACCTGTTGGAGACGACCGGCTGCGGCGTCGCCTTCTACGACTACGATCAGGACGGATGGCTCGACATTTTTCTGGTGAACGGCTGGCGGCTGGAAGGTTTTCCGCAGGGCGCGCAGCCATCGTGCCACTTATTCCGGAACAATCGTGACGGCACATTCACGGATGTCACCGCGAAGGCAGGTGTGGGCCGCAGCGGCTGGGGTCAGGCCTGCTGCGTCGGCGATTACGACAACGATGGCTGGGACGATTTGTTCGTCACCTACTACGGACAGAACGTGCTCTTCCACAACAATGGCGATGGCACCTTCACGGACGTGTCCGCGGAAACGGGCATCGCCAAATACGCCGGCAAGGGGATGGGCGTGGCGATCGCCGACTACGACGGCGATGGGTTCATGGATATCTTCGTGGCCAACGACAATCGTCCCAACTTCCTGTTTCACAATCTGGGCGGCAAGAAATTCGAGGAGGTCGCGCTGGAATCCGGCGTCGCGTATACGCAGAGCGGCAGCGCCATTTCCGGCATGGGCGTGGATTTCAAGGACGTGGACAACGATGGCCGCCCGGACATCTGGCACACCGCCGTGGAGAACGAGTCCTTTCCGTTGTTTCAAAACCGTGGAGACGGCCAGTTCTGGGAGCGAACGTTTCAAATGCACCTGCTGGGGACGCGCGACATGTCCGGATGGGGGAACGGGATTTTCGATTTCGATAACGACGGCTGGAAGGACCTGTTCGTGGCGCGCGGCAATGTTCTGGACAATGTGGCGCAGTTTTCCAACCGCAAATACGAGGAGCCCAACGCCGTTTTCCGCAATCTGGGGAACGGCAAGTTTCAGGATGTGAGCGGCGAAGCCGGTCCCGATTTCCAGAAGGCGGCGGCGCATCGCGGAGTGGCTTTCGGCGACATCGATAACGACGGACGGATTGACGCGGTCGTCTCGGTGCTCAACGGCAAGGTGAAGTACTTCCACAATATTTCGAAGAACGGCAACCACTGGATTCTGCTGAAGCTGACCGGCAAGAAGAGCAACCGCATGGCGCTGGGCGCGCAAATCCGCATCACCGGCGAGGACGGCGCGAAGCAGTACAACGAGGTCACCACGGCTGTGGGCTACGCCTGCGCCAGCGACTCGCGTGTACACTTCGGTTTAGGCGCGTCGAAAACCATTCGAGAGATCGATATCAAATGGCCCAGCCGCATCCACCAGGTGTTGCACAACGTGGCGGCGGACCAGATTCTGGCGATTGAAGAACCGGCGCAAGGAAATCCATGAGCACTGCTACCCCCTTTTCGCAGGCTGTAGACGTCATCACCACCGGCGATGAGCCCCGCCTCCGCGCGCTGCTCCAGTCCCACCCCGGCCTGATCCATGAGCGCGCTCCCTTCGCCCACAAGGCCACTCTTCTCCACTATGTCGCCGCCAATGGCGTGGAGGTGCAGCGCTCGCCCAAGAACGCGCCCGCAATCGCGCGTATCCTTCTGGAGGCGGGCGCCGAGGCCGACGCGGTAGCGCCCATCTACGGTATTTCCGACACGACCCTGTGCTTGACGGTCACCAGCGTCCACCCATACCTGGCGGGCGTTCAGGCAAACCTGGTCGACGTGCTGGCCGATCATGGCGCCAAGATTGACGGAGTGTCCGAGGACGGCGCGCCGCTAGGGTGTGCGCTGCTGTTCGGGTACAGGGAAGCGGCCGAACGTTTGGTTCTGCGCGGCGCGCGCGTCGACAACCTGATCTACGCCGCGGGATTGGGCCGCACGGACGTAGTCAGACACATGCTGGCCACCGGTACGGGCACGGACAGGATCGTGCGCAGGACGGACGATCGGGCCGGACGCTTCTCGTTTCCGGTGGCTCGCGGCGCCGACGCGCGCCAAGTTGCCCTGATCGTAGCGGCCATGCACGGCCGCTTGACCACCGTGCGCGCATTGCTGGACGGCGGCGTGGACGTCAATGCCACGCCCTATTGCCGTCAGAACGCACTGCACTATGCTGCGTATTTGGGGCGCACCGACGTGGTCGAGGAACTCCTGGCCCGTGGCGCGGACACGTCTCTGGCCGATACGCAGACGAACCAGACGCCCGCCCAATGGGCCCGCGAGGTTGGAAATTCGGACATCGCGGACAGGCTGGAACGGCGGGGGTGAACAGATGAACGTTCTTCTCTTCGGGGCAACCGGGATGGTCGGGCAAGGCGTTTTGCGCGAATGCCTGCTCGATCCGGAGGTGCAAAGCGTCCTCTCGATTGGACGTAGCGCGACCGGACAGCGGCACCCGAAGCTTCGCGAACTGATACATCGCGATCTCCTCGATTTCTCGGCGATTGAGAACGAACTGTCCGGCTTCGATGCGTGTTTCTTCTGCCTGGGCGTTTCGTCCGCGGGCATGAAGGAGGAGGATTATCGGCGCGTCACGTACGATTTCACGATGGCGGCGGCGCGGGTGCTGGCCAGGCTCAACCCCAACATGACGTTTGTGTATGTCTCGGGTGCGGGCACGGACAGTTCGGAGCACGGCCGCACCATGTGGGCCCGGGTGAAGGGCAAGACCGAAAATGCGCTGCTCGGGCTACCGTTCAAGGCGGCCTACATGTTCCGGCCGGGGCTGATTGTGCCACTGCATGGGATCAGGTCGAAGACGAGGCTCTACCGGATCTCTTATGCGGTGACGGGGCCCCTGCTTCCGTTGTTGCGCGCAGCCTTTCCGAAGTACGTGACGACCACCGAGCAGGTGGGGCGCGCAGTGATCAAGGTCGCTAGGCAGGGCGCCACGAAATCGGTGCTGGAAAACTCAGACATCAACGAGGTCTGAATTGGGCGGATCAAGGAGCGTGTGGGAGGGCACCCCTCGATGCGCGGGGACGTGCCTGGTCATTGGAGTCTATCGCGCGAGGCGTGCCAGATGTGAGGATTTCGATAACCGCCTCCTTTACGCGATAGGCCACGATGTACGGCAAACGAGGATGTAATAGCTCGCGCGTTTCTTCCTCGCGCCCCTTACGCCCCCGGTTGGGAGACTGCTTCAGGGAACGGATGGCCATGCCGATAGTGGGCGCGCACCAGAGTATTACCGCACACGAAATCGCCTGCAAAGCGGCGTTTGAGGTAATGGCTGTGAATCTCCTAACGAGGAGTTTACGGTCAATTCCCATATGGATTAACTGTCCGTCACTCCAGCGTTCAATGGAGTTATACCCGTCATCGCGCCTTCGGCCCGGCGCCATTGAAATTCAAAGACTTATTGCCGACTCTTCACGAAGCGACGTGTAGCATCAGTCTTTTCGAGATGTGCGGCGATCCATGGTCCCATTCCTAAATGGGACAATGATTGAATCAGCTTGCGGCCAATTAAATATGCAAGGGCCGGATTGAGGCGTCTGGGATTCCACGCATATCGCTCCGCGATCTGCTGCGGTTCTCGCGGAAACGACGCTTCATTCAAGAGATCGGCTGCAATTCTCAGTGCATCCGCTGCCGGGTCCCAATCCCTAAAGAGTTTGTCGAACGTGACGAAGAGCTCCGGCACCGGCATGACAGTGCCGTAATTTTCTTCCACCATGCCTCTTAACTCATGCAAAGCGTCCGACACGTCCTCTTCCGAAAGCAAGGTGGCGTCGCACACTTGATTTATCGAAAGCATGGGATCGGAATGTAGCGCGTTCTCCGTCATCTCAACGAATAGTTTGGCGATAGCGGTGGCCGCCAGGGAGTATCCAGAGTCTATTTCGTGTGTTGATACCGGCGGCGCGGGACCGAGTGCAGGCTTCCTCAACACCCCATGGATATCAGCGATAAGCTGCCGGATATCGGCATCAAAGTCCTCCAAGGCCGGCGACATCATGCCCCGAAGAAGTGGTGGTAACGCGCTCGCCGGCAGATTCTTTCGAATGGGAATGAACCGGGCTTGTGACTCGATTTTTCGAATCAGGCCGGCATCCATTTCCTGGTTTACCCAGGGCTTCTTGATAGACTCGGGCGTGAGGAGCACCAAGAAATCTGTGCAGTTGGTCAGCCCTTCATCGATCTTTTGACGTAAGCTATCCCCGGCCCTGATTTCCCACTCGGCCCACCAAGTCTCGATGCCACTGGCTTGCAGCGCCTCGGCGATGTCTTTCGCGAGGTCGCGATCTTCCCATCCATAGCTTAAGAACGCTTTAGGAGCGCTGGAGCGTTTTGTTTCGATCAATGCGATTCTATTGAGGTCATCAGGAGTGATGCGCTCCCGAATTAGCTGAAGCAATTCCGGCGAGGCTTCCACCCGAGCGGAAATATCCTCCGGGATAGTGCCGCTTACCTGTACGACCGGAAACTCGCCGGTGATCGGATTACGGATGGATGAAATCTGCTGGTGCAAATGCTCTTTGACTTGATTTACTACCGCTTCCATCATGGCATCCTGGAAATCATCGGGATCAAACGGTTTACCGTTAAGCGTAAAGGTGAACATCGCTTGTGCTCCTTTCCTGTCAAGATGCGAATCGAGCCTGAACATTCTCCAAAGAACTTGTTCGGGGTAGCCACTCCTAAGTTTAGCGCACGTGGCAAGGTTCACATCGGAGAGGCAGGTTGAAATCACATCTTATGACAGCATCCGTTTCACAGCCTCGAAATTCAGGCATTAGGGTTTTCAACATCCGCTGCGGCAGCCGGAGTCCAACGGATGCGCATCAGGACTGCAGCATCCGCTCAATATGGACGTCCATTTCTTCTTCTTCGATGAACTCGCTGCGGTTGGCTTGCTCGATACCTTTACGCACGGCGGCACGGAACCGGCCGTCCTCCTCCAACAGGCGTAGCGCAGCGTCCTTCACGAGATCCGCGGCAAGCGTCCCCGTGTGGTCGGCTATCTGCGACAACTGTGCTTCCTGTTCGGGCGTGGAATGGACTTCCATGTCCACAGTGTAGAAAGAAGCTCGCGGTGCCGTCAATCAGGCGTCAGAAGGCACCTGAGGGTGCTATTGCGCGTCGCCTTTGGACTGATTCGCGTCCTGTTCGGCCTTCAGCTTTTGCACCAGCGCCCGCTCGCGGTCTCCGTCGGCTTTGCGCTTTAAACGGTAGTAGACCTGGGCCAGCGAGACATGCGCTTCCAGGAATTGCGGCGACTGCTTCACTACCTTCTCCAGAGTGGCGCAAGCGCGATCCATATCGCCCGCCGCCAGATCGGTTGCGCCCACCTGGTAAAGCGCGCCCGGGTCGCCGGGACGGACGCGGAGCGCCCGGGCCAACAGCTCGCGCGCGCGATCGTAATCGCCATCCTGCTTCAGCAGCACCGCCAGCCGTAGGTTCGATTCGAAGTCGTTGGGATTCTGCGCCAGCTCCTTCTCGAAGGCCGCGCGGGCGGCCGTCATATCGCCGCTGGCCATCTGCGCCTGGCCAAGGTAGGAGTAGAGGTCCGGAAGATGGGGGTTCAGCTCCACGGCTTTGGTGAGATCCGCGATGGCGGCGGGGTATTCGAGCGCTTCCAGCTTGGCCATCCCCAGAAGCAGGCGGGCCTCCGCCGAGTCGCCGTTGCGCAGGATGCGATCGACGATCTGCTGCCCGCGATCGATCTGCTTATCGCGCAGCAGCGCGGTGCCCAGCATATAAGCCATAGCCAGGTCGCCCTGGTTCTGCTTGTCGAGCGGCGCGAGCAGGCCGATCACCTTGGCATTCTCGCCCTGCCGGAGCCAGCAGTCGGCGAGCACCAGAATCACCTGCGGATTGGCAGGCTGGACCGCGTGCAGGGCCTCCAATTCCCGCGCCGCGTCCGAAATCTGGCCCGCCTTATATAAGGCCAGCGCGAGATTCAGCCAAATGCGCGGATCTTTCGGACCGTGCTTCAGGGCCGCCTGATACTCGACGATGGCTTCGGAGTACCGCCCGGTGCTGGCCAGGGCGGCTCCCAGGTTGGAGCGCACGTCGGGCGAATCGGGCCGCAGCCGCAAGTAAGCCCGGTATTCGCGGATGGCGCCTTCAGTGTCGCCGGCCTGATGCATGGCGATGGCTTGCCGGAGAATCTGCTCGGGAGCCTCCTGTGCGGGGGCCAAATGCTGGACCGAGAGGAGGGCGAGTGCGAGGTAAAAGCGTCGCGCCATTCAAGTCCATGGTAATTGGAACACGGAAATCGCGGCAACCCGGCGGACGACAACGGCCGATGTTATTCTTATAGAAAAGGTTGGCTATGACTCCGTTCGATCCCATCCAGATCCAGGAGTGCCGCGAATGGCTGGCTGAACAGACCCTGTAGCTTGCCGAGCGCGAGCGGCAGCAGAAAGAATGGCAGGACCGGCACGACTTGGCCATGAAGGAATTCGACGACAAGCTCAACAGCCTGATCGCCTGGTTGGACGACTTCGTTAAGCGCAATCCGAAGAACGGGAAATAACCGGCAGCGGTACGCGATAGCGGCCCTCAAAAACCTCACTGAAGATTTCCACGATCTGCTCATGCAAGTGGCCGTTATCCGCCAACAGGTGCGGCGAGTTGAAATCGTGCGGCCCGCCTCGCATATCGGATACTCGGCCGCCCGCTTCGGCGACCAGCAGCCTGCCCGCCGCCATGTCCCAGGGCTTCAGTCCGAATTCCCAAAACCCGTCCAGGCGACCGCAGGCGACCCACGCCAGATCGATGGCGGCCGAGCCTGTGCGGCGCACGCCATGCGTGGCCATGGCAAGCTGATGGTAGAAGTGCACGTTGACGTTCAGGTGGCGCCGACGGGTGGGGAAGCCGGTGCACAGCAGACTGCTATCGAGGCGGCTGACTGCCGAAACGCGGATGCGGCGATTGTTAAGCCAAGCACCCGAACCGCGCTCCGCGGTGAACATCTCCTGCCGGATCGGATCGAATACCACTCCAACCACCATCTCGCCAGCCCGCTCCAGCGCCAGCGTTACATTGAAGATGGGAAGGGAATGCGCGAAGTTGGTAGTGCCGTCCAACGGGTCCACGTACCAGCGGTATTCCGATGAGCTGGTATGGCCGCCGCCTTCCTCGGCCACGATGCCGTGCTGCGGAAAGCGGGACTGCAACCGCTCGACCACCAGTTTTTCGGATGCGCGATCGGCTTCCGTGACCAGGTCGAACTCGCCCTTCAACTCGAACGGCACGCGCCGCTCGAAGTAGGTGACGAGTAAGGCGCCGGCTTCACGGGCGATTTCTAGGGCGGTTTCGAGGTGGGAATTCATTGTTGATAGAGGGTCTCAATTGACAGACCAGGAGGCCTGTCCCACCGCTAGCCCCCTTCGACGAGATACTTGATCTCGTGCTTATAGATAAACAGATTGGGGCCGTCTTTGCGCGTCAACCGGATGAAAGAGTGGTCGTAATACTCGATGGTGCCCGAGACCTCCTCGCCATCGGTGAGTTTCACGCGTATGGGGACTTCCGCCTCGATGAGGTGCTTGAGGTATCTCACCTCTTCAAAGGTTTGTTCGGGAGCGCGATTCCCGGGTTTTCCGCCTGGTCTTGTCGTAGTTGGCTCTCCTGATGCTCTGCCTCCCCATAATAGCCATTGCGCGCGGTCACCCGCAAATCCGGGCGGCGCGTGCGCACCTGCAAACGGTGGAAGCGATTCTTCGTCAGGGGCACGTCTTTCGGGTAATAGGCCAGCAGGTATTGCGTACGCAGGTCCTTGATGATGTCGCTGAACGCGGTATCCAGCGCCAGTCCCAGGGTGGGCTCAAACACTCGCCCACCAGTGCCGAGCGCCATGGTGGTCAGGGCATGCTCGCCGCCGAGGTTGCGGCCCGCATCGTTGGTGATGGGCACTACCAGCACCGGATAGATCGAAGCGTTGGCCAACTGCGCGGAGTCGAGCGCGGCGTGGAAGTCCTTTACGCTGGTGGTGTCCCCGCCATCGGTAACGATGACCATCACTTTGCGTCCCTCGCGCTCCTCCAGGTGCCGGGATGCGAAGAAAATCGCGTCGTACAGGGACGTGCCGGCTTCACCCTGGATCGTTCGCAGCGAGTGTTCAAGCGGCGCCTGGTTGTGGGTGAAGGAGTTGTGGAGGGTCACCTGGTAATTGAAGCTGTAAAGCGCCACCGCGTCCTTGGGGTTGCCCTCGGCAAACAGCGCTTTGAAGAAGCGCGCCACGGAGTCGACTTCGTATTTCAGGTCTTTGGCGGTGGATCCGCTGGCATCCACCATCATGGCCACCGAAAGGGGCTGCTCCGTCTGCCGCTCGAAGACCGCGATCTGCTGGCTGACGCCGTTGTCCAGGATCTCGAAATCTTCCTTGTTCAGCGCGCCCACCAATTCACCGGCGGGATTCTTGACGGTGGCCAGCACCCGCACCAGGTTCACGTTGACGCGGATCTGCGCGCCTAAGGCCGCCGCCAGCGCCAGCGCGGCGCTAACCGCCTTGAGCCAGGGTAGCATTGCGGTCCCACTCTCCTTCCACCCAGACCTCGCCGTCCGCGAAGTGCTCCTTTTTCCAGATGGGCACCACACGCTTCAACCGGTCGATCCCCTCCAGCGCGGCTTCGAAGGCCGCCTTGCGATGCGCCGCCATCACGATCACCGCCACGCTGGTCTCCCCGATCAGTATGCGCCCGAGCCGGTGCACGAGGGCGATCCGGTCGATGGCGTAGCTCGCCGCAATTTCGCGGCCGATGCGAGCCAGCAGCTTGAGGGCCATCGGCTCGTAACAGTCGTAATCCAGGTAGTGCGTCTGGCGGCCCTTGGTGTTGTTCCGGACCACGCCTTCGAACGTGACCACCGCGCCATCCTCTCCCCGCAGCAGGCGGTCGGCGATCTTGCGCGTGACGATGGGATGCCACGTCAGCGCGAAGAAGTGCCCGTTTTCCGAAATCTCGCGCGGAGAGCCGCAACCGCCGCTGACGGGCGGCAGAAAGGCGATCTCGTCGCCGTCGGCGACCGGTGCGGACGGCCCGGCGAATTCCTGGTTGCGCGCCAGCAGAATGCTGCCGGCCATCTCCCGTATGCGCGGAAACTGGCTACAGTAGTGGTCGAAGACGTGGCCCAAAGTGGCGCTATTTTCCAGGTCGATCTGGTCTTCCGCCCGGCCCACGACGTCCTTGAGCACCCCGAAAAATAGTACCTTCACGCGCACTTCTCCGGCTAGTTTAGCAGACGGGCGAAAGGGGGTATCCGTTGCGTTGGGTATGGGGTGGGCGGCATTCGGCAGGAACTGCTTTGCCGCGCGAGGCCGGCCGCCCCGAAATCCGGCGTCACCTTCGGGTTCGCCGCCCTCTGTCGATTCCAGGCATCCGCACCGTGCCGGAAGGGGGCGAACTGTCGCCGGTTGGCCTTGGAGCCTTAGCTTGCGCCATCCGAGCGGCTGGTCGCGATAATGTCGATCAAGTTACCGAGCCGGGCCCAGAAGCCACCCCGTCGGGATTGGTCAGGAGCGCCGATGCTGTCCCAGAACCATTAAGCGCCACGCTAGCTGGAGCATGAGGCTGCTGTGCGATATCCTCGATGATGTAGGAGGTCGAATGAAGGTCGAGGACGAGTACCTGGATGTGCTCCAAAACATCGAGTTCGCCATTATGCGAGTGTTCCGCGCCGATCGTTCTTTGCTGGACCTGGATGCCAAGGACGCCGTTGCGGCGCTTATTCGCCACTATCGGGCGGAGCAAGAGCAGCGCAGTCCGCCCACTATGCGGCTGGGCGGCCAAGCGCAGCGGGTTTTCGATAGTATGCTGCCGATTTGCGAGTGGCGCATGGGGCGCAAGGGCCCTTTGGTGCCGGCGGAGTTGGGACCGGCGCCAGCCGATCCAAACACGCTTGATGACATCGGCGCCTGCTTGAGGCGCATCCAGAAGTCCATTGACTTCTGGAACAAGAGCAACGGGCGCCAAGGATATTTGTCCTTCGTGACGCAGTACGTAGCCTGAGATCGTCAGGAGGGCGCCCGCTCGGCAATCCGTATTACGGCGCGCGTTTTCCCGCGTTTCCCCGCGCCGCCTCCAGCATTTTCTCATCCAAGAAT